>NZ_FUYE01000007.1 GCF_900167535.1 Prosthecobacter debontii | reverse complement strand
CTCCACCTTCTCTCCGGTTACCTCTTGAAGCTTTTGCGCCAGTTCTCCAACCTGCGCCCGCTCCTGCTCATTGGCCGCTGTAATCTTCAAAGCCAGCAGATGGCCCAGAGTATCCACGGCGATATGCACCTTGGAGCCTTTCTTGCGTTTGTAACCATCGTATCCAGCGCGTGCCCCGCTTTCAGGTGTAGACTGCATCGTGCGACCATCCAAGATCACAGCGCTGGGCTGGGCGTTCTTGTCAGAGAGCATTCGTAAAAGCATGCGCAGATCATGCGCCATGGCCTCCAAGCACCCAGCCTTGATCCAGCGCTGCCATTGCTGGTAAACAATGGCCCAGGGCGGCAGGTCATGGGGCAGCATTCTCCAAGGGCAACCAGCCCGGACGACATAACGAACGGCATTGAACACATCGCGCAAGGAGTGCTCCCGTTGCGGAGCCTCTTCCGTCATGAGTTCAAGGTAAGGGCGGCAGAACTGCCACTCTTCATCGCTGACATCGGTGGGATACGGAGGCTTGGGTTTCACTGTTTTGGCTGCCATCCCAAGCTTATGCCCACTCTTTCACCCATTGTACAGCGCCTTTTCAAAGTTCATAACACACTCTAGCGTTCAAAAAGTACTATCAAGCGCCCGTAACGATTGGATCATCTACTTTCAGTCGGAAGACGATACGTTCATTGTGTGGATCTATCCTAACAAGATCATGGTCACGGAAGAATATGCACCCAACGTGCGCAAGCTTATCGAATCCAGCACGGCTAGCTAAATGTGTAGGAAGACTTGTTTCCACCTGCAAAAACGGCTTGCATCGAGCCGAATGAATCACCCCGATGGTTGATGAGCCGCAGGCACGGGCTCGCCGCAGGACCTGGAGCGCGGGCGTCCTCGCTTGCTGTTTCACGCGTCCTCGCGGGAAACCGTTCTGAAGCGCCGCGTTTTCCTTCGATGGCCGTGAGAGGACCCAGGAGGGGGTGATGATGCAGCTTGGAGAACGGTCGGTCGCGAGACGCCACTGACAGCGCGCGAGGACGCGTGCGCTCCAGCTCGATCCAACGCTTTGGCCTGCCAAGGCTTCCCTGTCGGCCACATCACTCATCTCGATATTGGAATATCGAGCTACGGGCTGGCGGGCCATGCCTCGCCAGCACACGACGATTGACTTTTTGATCTACCCCAGCATGAGCCACCCAAAAATGCGTATTCGCTCTTCAATGCCAACGGTTGCGTTCACCTCTCCAACACAGAAAGGGCTGAAAACCAAAAGCTCTACAAAACACAACAAAAGGCATCAAACGGCTCACGGAAGAGCCTCTGCGCCAATTCCCTCTTGGCCCCTCTGCGGCCATTCTTGGGCCAGTGCAGCGGCATCCCTGCGAGCGTTGGGAAAACATGCCCTATCCAAAACCAAGCCCTCAAAAAACGCGCCTTCATAAAAACTTTGTCCGGTTTGGTTCGTTGCTGCGGTATATCCACTCCCGCCCGTTTCGTTTTTTTCCTTTCCGTTCCTTTACCAACCATGAGACCCACCCTCCTCACCGCGCTGCTCCTGGGCCTGACCGCTCTCGGGGCTGCCGGACAGCAACCGCAAGCCGCCGCCAAAGCGGACAAAAAGCAGCCCGATAAGAACGCCGTCAAAGTTGATGCCTCCGGCGAGCGCATCCGCCCGGATAACAGCGGCGAGGGTGCCCCGCACGCGCCGAATGCAGAACCTGCGGCGGCCACGAGTGCCCGCCCTCAAGAAGTGGCTCCGCCTGTAGAAGGAGAGCGCATCGTGCTGATCGGCAACGGCTTGGCCGAGCGTGATGTTCACTACAGTCGGATCGAGACGGAGCTGCAGCTGCGTTACCCCGAGAAGGCGCTCTACCTGCGCAACATGGGTCATGTGGGAGATACCCCGGGCTTCCGCCCGCATCCTTCTCGCGTGTCGCAGTGGGCTTTCCCAGGGGCTGAGAAGTTTCACCCGGATAAGCAGGTGCATCGCGGCAAGGGTTTCTTCCCGACACCGGATCAGTGGCTGACCTTCCTGAAGCCCGACACGGTGGTGGCTTTCTTTGGCTACAATGAATCCTTCGATGGCCCGAACAAGGTGGCGAACTTCGAGGCCGAACTGGATGCTTGGGTGCAGCACACCCTGAGCAAAGCCTACAATGGCAAGGCGGCTCCACGTCTGGTGCTGGCTTCGCCTGTGGCGTATCAAAATCTCTCTGCCTCCCGCGATCTGCCAAATGGCGAGAAGGAAAACGCCAATCTGATCCTTTACTCCGCCGCGATCGAGAAAGTGGCGAAGAAACACGGCCTCACCTTCATCGATCTCTTCAACCCGACCCGCGCGCTGTATGCGAAGACGGAGAAGCCGCTGACCACCGGTGGGTTTGTGCCGAATGATGAGGGCTATCAGCAAGTAGCCGAGATCCTGGCCACGGGTCTATATGGGCATCAGTCCCGCGTTTCCAAAGCCGATCCTGAGATGGTTCATCAAGCGGTGAAGCAGAAGGACTGGTTCTGGAACAACGACTACAACCTGCTCAATGGCGTGCACACCCACGGTCAGCGTTACAATCCCTTTGGCCCGCAAAACTATCCGGACGAGGTGCAAAAGACGCGGGAGATGGCAGCCCTGCGGGATGGCCTGATCCATGATGTGGCCAGCGGTAAGAAGACCGATCTGGCCGTGAATGACAGCGGCACCCACACGCTGCCTCCAGTGCCGACGAACTACCAGCCGAGCGTGAAGAACGGCAGCGAGAAGTATCTCTATGGCGAGGAAGCTCTGAAGAGCCTGACCGTGCCTGAGGGCTATAAGATCGAGATGTTTGCCAGCGAGAAGGAGTTCCCGCATCTGGCCAACCCGATGCAGCTTTCCTTTGATAGCAAAGGCCGTCTCTGGGTGGCCACGATGCCCACCTACCCACACTATCGCCCGGGTGATGCGCTGCCGGATGACAAGATCCTGATCTATGAAGACACGGATGGCGACGGTAAGGCGGATAAGGAAACGATCTTTGCCGATAAGCTGCACCTGCCCATCGGCTTCGAGTTCGCACCTGAGGGCGTGTATGTCTCTCAGGAGCCCAATCTGATCCTGCTGCGCGATACCGACGGCGATGATAAAGCCGACAGTAGCGAGATCATCCTGGGCGGTTTCGATACTCACGATACGCACCACGCCATCAGTGCCTTCACGGCCGATCCGAGCGGTGCCATCATGATGTGCGAGGGCGTGTTCCTTCACTCGAATGTGGAGACCCCGTATGGCCCGGTGCGCTGCGTGGATGGCGGTTTCTACCGCTACAGCCCGCAGCGCGGCCAGCTGGAGCGCACCATCCAGATGGCCATCCCAAACCCCTGGGGTTTTGTGTTTGATCGCTGGGGTCAGGATTTCCTCCTGCACACCTCTGGCACGACCATGAACTGGGCCCTGCCTGTGGAGGTGAAACCCACCTTTGGCAGCAAAACTCCCTCCGCCCCCGACCTGGTGCCCGAGGGGCACAAAGTCCGCCCCACCAGCGGTCTGGAGGTGGTCTCCTCGCGTCATTTCCCCGATGAAGTTCAGGGTGACCTGATCTATTGCAATTCCATCGGGTTCCTCGGCATCAAGCAGGTCAAGATCGAGGACGACAGCACCGGCTGGAAGACCTCCCATCGTCACGACTTGCTGAAGAGTACGGATGGTAACTTCCGCCCGGTGGATCTGGAATTCGCCCCCGATGGCAGCCTCTATGTCATCGACTGGCACAACGTGCTGATCGGTCACATGCAGCACAACGCCCGTGACCCGCTGCGTGACCACGTGCATGGCCGCATCTACCGCATCACCTACCCGAGCCGCCCGCTGGTGAATCCCGTGCAGGTGGCCGGAGCCACGGTCCCCGCCCTGCTGGGAAACCTCAAGCAACCTGAGCTGCGCACCCGCTATCGCACCCGCAATGAGCTGCGCGGCCACTCCGCCAGCGATGTGCTTCCTGCGGTGAAAACCTGGGTCAGCGGCCTGGATCAAAACGACGCTCAGTATGAGCACAACGTCCTGGAAGCGCTCTGGACCACCTGGGGCCTGAACGCCGTCGATGAAACTCTGCTGCGCCAGCTTCTGAACGCCAAGGACTACCACGCCCGTGCCGCCGCTGTGCGAGTGCTGCGTTATAACATGCACCGCATCGCCGACCACGCCGCGCTGCTAGAAAAAGCCGCTGCGGATGAGAACGGCCGTGTGCGTCTGGAAGCCATCGTCGCCGCCTCGTGGATGACGGACATCCCTGCCGCCAAGAAGATCGTCGCCATCGGCCAATCCAAGCCGCTGGACGTCTGGAGCGAAAACGCCGCCAAGACGGCTGCGGATCGCCTCGCGGGTGTGGCTGAAGTCGAGAAGCCCGAGTTCGCCTCCGTGCCCGTGCCCGCCTACCTCGATGCTGCTGCGAAGAAGCAGTATGAGGAGGGTCAGAAGATCTACCACCGCGAAGGCCACTGTGTCACCTGTCATCAGCCGAATGGCAAAGGCCTGGATCCTGCCTTCCCCTCCCTGGAGAAGAGCCCCTGGGTCGTGGGTGAACCTGAGCGCCTGATCAAGATCGCCATGTATGGCCTGATGGGCCCCATGGAAGTGAACGGCAAGAAATACGATGGTCAGGTGCCGATGACTCCCTTCGCCGGCATGCTGAAGGATGAGGAAATGGCTGCCGTGCTCACCTTTGTGCGCAACAGCTTCGGCAACAAAGCCGACCCCATCCAGCCTGCCCAGGTGAAAGCCATCCGCGATGCCAACCCTGGCCGCATGATGTTCTACACCACCGAGCAGTTGCTGAAAGAGCACCCGATGAACTAGGCAGGGCACCTCTCCGAGTCCTTTATCCAACCCCTGAAGGCCACGTGTCTTCAGGGGTTTTGATGTTCTGGGTTTAATTTACAAAGCCGCCAAGGCTGCAGCGGCCACCTCGGCGGTGCGTTCCAGATCGGGCTTCGCATGGGCCATGCTGATGAAGCCGGTCTCGAATTGGCTCGGGGCGAAATAGACGCCGTTGTCCAGGCAGTGATGGAAGAACTTGCGGAAGGCGGCGAGGTCGGCGGTCTTCGCATCCTGGAGATTGTGTACCTCCTTCTCGGTGAAGAACAGGCAGAACATGCTGCCTTTCCGATACCAGCGATAGCCCAGGCCCTTGGTCTTCAGAATGTCCAGCACGGCGTCTTCCATGATCTGGCCAATTTCTTCCAGATAAGCATAGCCCTTTTGACGCTCGATCTCGCGCAACTGCGCCAGACCTGCCGCCATGGCCACGGGATTGCCGCTCAGGGTGCCGGCCTGATACACCGGCCCCAGAGGCGCGAGGTAGTCCATGATCTCGGCACGGCCGCCAAAGGCTCCCACGGGCAAGCCGCCGCCAATGACCTTGCCAAAGCAGCTCAGATCTGGCGTGATGCCCTCCAGCTCCTGTACACCGCCTTTGGCGAGGCGGAAGCCGGTCATCACTTCATCGAAGATCAACACCGTGCCGTGCTTCGCCGTGATGTCGCGCAGCTTTTGCAGGAAGCCGGGCTTGGGTAAAATGAGGCCCGCATTCGCCGGGTAAGGCTCCACGATCAGTGCGGCGATTTCATGGCCCTTGACTTCAAACAGCTCCTCCAGGGCCGCTTCATCATTGAAGGGTAGCACGGTGGTCAGTTCAGCAAAGGCCGCAGGCACCCCTGCACTGTCGGGGTTGCCATGGGTGAGGGCACCACTGCCGGCCGCCACGAGCAGGCTGTCTGAGTGGCCGTGATAGCAACCATCGAACTTCACCAATCGATTCCGGCCCGTAAAACCACGGGCGAGGCGAATGGCGGACATGGTAGCTTCCGTACCACTGCTGACCATGCGCACCTTTTCCACGGAGGGCACCCATTCACAGATGGTGCGGGCCATGTCCACCTCGTAGGGGTTGGGGATGCCAAAGCTGACACCATCCTTCGCCGCCGTATGGATGGCTTCCAAAACCGGCACCGGCGCATGACCCAGGATCGCAGGGCCCCAGGTGCCTACGTAGTCGATCATATCCCGCCCATCCACGTCCCAGATGCGGCAGCCTTTGGCCCGGCGCACGAAGAAAGGATCCCCGCCGACATTGCGAAAAGCACGAACGGGGGAGTTCACTCCACCAGGGATGTATTGCTTGGCCAGATCGAAGAGTTTCGCAGAGAGGGGTCCGTTGGGCATGGGGGAATGGATACGCGGAAGCTTTGACACGTCGAACAAAAGCTTTCCTCCCGGCGTCTCAGTTTGATAACCTCACTCTCCTGACATGAAAACGACCCTGTTTTTCCTGGTGGTCATTGCTGCGCTTGGCTGGAGCAGTGTGGCATCGGCCCAGCTTTCCAGCAGCCGTAAATCCTCCCTTCTCGCCCCTGAGCCCGGCACGATCGACGTCGAGGACATGCTGAAAAAACCGGTGACGCTGAAGGTTCTCCAGGAAGCGCCCATCTACACCCGCTCCACCATGCAGCAGGCCCTGGGTTCCATGCCCCCGGGCACCCTCGTGAAGCTGGTGGGACTGTCCGATACCGCCTACCGAGTGCGGGGGCGGGCACGCCATGGTGATGTCTCCGGCTGGATGCGCATGGGAGATCTGCTTTCCCCCGATCCAAATCTGGTGCCCAATCTCAAAAAACTGCATCAGCGGCAAACGGAGGTGGAGGCCCTGATCGCCGCCAAACAAATCGCTTTGGGCATGACGGCTGAAGAAGTCCACGCCAGCCTGGGTAAACCCAACCGCAAATCCAGCAAGCTCAGCGCGGCGGGTAAGGAGGAAAAGCTGGAGTATGTGGTCTATGACCGCATCCCCCAATACAACACCAGCATCGATGCCCTAGGCCGCCCGGTGCAGACGGTGGTTTACATCAAGGTGGAGACCGGCAGCATGGCGGTGAATCTGAAAAACAACGTCGTGGAAAGCATCGAAGAAACCAAGGGAAATCCCCTCGGTACCGGTGGTGTCAAAATCGTGCCCGGACCGATCATCTTTGGCTGGTGATGTGGGTGGAGAGCGTTGGCAGTGGTTGGCTCTTGTTTGTAGTGTTTTGAAGAGGCCCACACTGCTGGATGCAGCTCCTTTAACCGCAGAGACGCGGAGAGGGGATTTTAGATTCTGGGTTTGGATGGAGGCTGGAGTTCGGAGCCCCGGCTTCAGCCGGAAAAGGAGACGAGAGTTGAGGGGAGTTTTTGATAGGATGACACGATTCGCAGGAGGAACAGGACCGGGCGAATGAAGGCTGAGCCACGCGGCAGCGCAGTAGCTCGATTTTCCAAAATCGAGTGTCGAGATGGCTGACAGGGAACGCACCGCAAGCCAGCGTATCCCAGTGGTCCGCACACTCCGTGTGCGGGTTCCCGCGTGGAGTCCATGTGAGATGGCATTCATCCTCAGGCCCCGCAGTCGGGACTCTACAAAATACCCTCCTGTGCGGAGCTCAAAACGAAACGAAATGCATCTCGTTAGGCCTTCGCCGCGGCTATCCGCACACGGAGTGTGCGGGCCACCTTCTACTGCATCAGCCGTAAAGCCTCTCGGATGAGCTTGTCCGCACGCACGGGTTCCGGCGCTGTCTTCGCCAACTCGTTCACGGTTTTCTGCGCCTCCGTCTGCTTGTAGCCCAAGGCGATGAGGCCCAGGACGGCATCACTGACGGCTTCCTGCTTCGGATCATGCGCGCCACGGGCCACCTGAGCGGCCTGCCAGGCATCCACCACGCCGACTTTATCCTTCAGTTCCAGGACAATCCGCTCCGCCGTCTTTTTCCCCACGCCTTTGATCTTGGCCAGGGCAGCGATGTCATTGCGGATGACGGCTTCTTTGAAAGCTGGCACGGGCATGCCGCTAAGGACAGAGAGCGCCATCTTCGGGCCAATGCCAGAGACCCGATCAATAAGCAGGCGGAACAGATCCCGCTCATCCTCCGTGAAAAAGCCAAACAGCGTGTGCTCCCTCTCGGTCACATGATGATGGGTGAGGAGACGCACCTGCCCCCCCTGCTGCGGCAGCCGGTCGAAGGTGGTTAAAGGAATATTGGCGGCATAGCCGACTCCCCCCACATCCACGATGGCTTGGTGAGGAAAAGATTCGGCGAGGGTGCCACGGAGAAAGGCGATCATGCCCTGGATGAAGCCAATGCGGCTCCGGAGTGCAAGACCTTTGATGCTGGCATCGCGGAAAAGGCGTGCTCAAGTGGGTGCCGACCACTCTACCATGACTCTGCGCCTGCTCTCTGCCTTCGTTGCCTTGGCCTTCTGTTCCGCTCAGGCCGAGGATCACCGGCTCGAGAGCCTGCTGCTCCTGCCGGAGCCGAAGATCATGCGCAACTCCCTTTCCTTTTTTCCCGAAGGGGCTGAGCTGACGGTGCTCACACCCGCTAAAGAGCTGAAAGAAACACCTTGGGTGATGCCCTATCGTCCTGACGAGTTCAAGCAGCTCGGGCTCAGTGTCGAGACCTTTGCAGAACGCGCCAAAAAGGCTGCGGATAAACGACTCGCCACGCTGAAACCGGAGCTGATCAAAAATGCGGAAGGTCAGGTGGCGTATGCCGTCTATCGCAGTGACCAGCCTCTCATGGCCAGCCTGCTGGTGGCACCCTCTCTGCCCGCGATCTTCGAAAAACTCTTCGGGGATGAAATCTGGGTGGCCTTGCCAGATCGGCATTCCCTCTTCGTCTTTCCGGCCAGACCGGAGGCCATTGAAGAATTCGCTGCGGATCTGGAACAACGTTATCTTTCAGACACGCGCGCGGCCAGCCCGGAGATCTTCGCCATCAAAAAAGGCGGCGTGCCGAAAGTCGTCGCCAGCTTCTTGGAGTGAGCTTTTTTTGCCGAAGCCCGGATGAGCCTAACAATCATTGATTTGTATAGGCCTAACCAAAAAACGCGGAACCCACGACTGAGTTCCGCGTTTTTTTAAATCGAGTGTTAACTCGGAAGGATCGATTAGCTGACGGTCGGCAGCTCGAAGCCAGGAGCGTATTCGTCCATGGCAAGCTTATTCGCCTCTTCAGCGAACTCACCGATGAACTTCTCGCTGACGGGATCGAACTCCAGCCATGGACCCACGGAAGCCATGTCAGCTTTCATGTCGATCTGGTTGGCTTCCAGGTTAGCCACAAAATGATCGAAGGTTTCCAGGGCCGCTTTGCTGCCGCTGAGGCGCTCTTTGATCTCTTCGTTGGAGAGCTTCTTACCGAGGCGGTAGGAGACGTTGGCCATGTGGGCCAAGCCAGCCGCATGGTGACCGTGAGCCACATTCAGCACGTCCTTCGTCAACTTACCGGCACGAACCGAGTTGATGAAGTTCAGCATGTGGTCAGGGCCATCTTGGAAGTTTTCAAACTTCTCGATGGTCTTGCCATCGTTGTCATAGGCCTTGGATTCCGCGATGAAACCACCTTCGCAGTGGATGACGTTGCCGATACGAGGAGCCGCAGTTTTACCGTTGATGCGGTAAACAGGCTCAAAGCCCTTCGTCCAGTTCATGTCCTTCATAGGCAGGCCGCGGTTGTCGAAGAGCAACGGTGCGCCTTCTTCAAACTCGTAGAAAGCCATCTGGTTGTTGGCGGTCTGACCATCATCATCATAGCCCCAGCGGCCACCGAAGCTCATCACGCGCTTCGGCAGGTGATTGGGGTTACCCAGTGCCCAGCGGGCGACGTCGAGCTGGTGAGGGCCTTGGTTGCCGATGTCACCATTGCCATAAGGCCACTGCCAGTGCCAATCATAGTGGAACTTCTCGCGATGGATGGGCATCTCAGGGCGAGTAGCAGACCACAGTTTGTAATCGACGGTCGCCGGAGGAGCCACAGGAGCGGGCACTTTGCCGATGCTTTGACGAGCCTTGTAGTTGATGCCTCGGCTGAGAGTCGTTTTACCAATCTTACCGCTCTTCACGAACTCCATGGCGGAAGCCCAACCGAGGTCGGAGCGACGCTGCATCCCGTGCTGAAGCACGAGGCCTTTCTTCTCCACAGCGGCGGCAGCTTCGATCAGCTTGCGGCCTTCCCAGATGTTGTGGGAGACGGGCTTCTCAACATACACGTGCTTGCCATTGGCCAGACCTGTCAGGGCAATCAGAGCATGGCTGTGGTTAGGCGTGGCGATGGTGATCGCGTCAATCTCTGGATCAGCGCAGCACTCACGGAAGTCTTTGTACTGCTTGACCTTGATGTCTTTCTTCGCCAGTTCGGCGACCTTTTTGTCCATCACTTCGCTGTCCACGTCGCAGAGAGCCACGAGACGCACGCCTTTGATCTTCAGCAGGCTGCCGATGTGGCCGGAGCCACGGGATTTGAAACCGATGACGGCCACACGGACATCTTCATTGGCACCGATGGATTTGGCCCATGTGGGCATGCTGACAAGGCCGGCGGCGCCGGCGATGGTGCCGCGCATAAAACTGCGGCGGCTGGTGTTTGCTGGGTTCATACAGGTTCGGTTCTGTTGGGTTTGGGCGCGCGGATCTCTCCGCACGGCGCGGTAAATCGTAGCTTACTCATTACGACACGACCTGCGCAACCTTTCTTCTGAAGGGATGTCAGGATCGAATACTTTTATGCCGAGGCCTTTAGCTAAAGCTTTTAACTGCTCTCCGCTAAAGGCCTAACTAAAAGTGCTTCAATGAGTGAATCAATCGTTGAAGAAATGACGACCGGTAGCGCCGGCTTCCGTCCTATTGTCCACTTCCCAATAGACGTCCTCGAAGATGGACTCCGGTTCAGGGTAGGGGCTGGACTTCGCGAACTCCGCGGAAGCTTCAGCTTCGGCTTGGGCTTCACGATCGATCTTCTTCAAATCTTCTTCGGTGGCGACACCTTCTTCCAGAAGGTTGCGCTTCCAGACCTGAATCGGGTCATGCTGCTTCTGATATTTCTCCACCTCTTCCTTGGTGCGGTATTTCAGCTTGTTGGCATCCGCAACGGAGTGACCTTCCCAACGGTAGGTGGCGATTTCCAGCAGCGTCGGCTTGCTCTCGTTATGAGCACGATCAATGGCGACCTGCACACGAGCACGAACGTCGTAGAGGTCCTCGCCGATGAAGTGATCCCAAGCCATGCCGTAACCTTCGGCGCGTTTGGCCAAGCAGCCCTCATAAGCGGAAGAGCGCTCCTGACTGGTGCCCATCGAATAACCGTTGTTTTCGATCACATAGATCACGGGCAGATCCCAGAGAGCGGCGAGGTTGAGGGATTCATGAAAAGCACCTTGGTTCACCGCACCATCACCGAGGAAGCATAGAGCGGCACCTTTCAAGCCCCGATATTTCAGACCGTAAGCGAGGCCCAAACCGAGAGGTGTCTGACCAGCCACAATGCCGTGACCACCCCAGTAATTTTTATCGGGAGCGAAGTAGTGCATCGAGCCTCCCTTCCCTTTCGAGCAACCCGTGGCTTTGCCAAAAAGTTCGGCCATGCACTCATTCATACCCATGCCTACCCCGAGGGCGTGGCCGTGGTCACGATAGGCGGTGATGACGTGGTCATTTTCACCCATCAGGGAGGTGCAACCAATCGCGACGGATTCCTGACCGATGTAAAGGTGAAGGAACCCACCCATGCGACCTGCCTGATAATGCTGCAAGGAAACCTGCTCAAAACGACGCACCCGCACCATCTTGCGATACAGCTCAATCTTGTCCGCAGCGGTCAGTTTAGCGTTGATCGGAGCTTCGGAAGCTTTGGTGGAGAGGACAGTCGGAGAGGCCATAATCAAGGGTGGCTATTCTAGCCGGATGCAGGGGGGAAGCAAGTCGGAGTCCAAGGTGAGTTCGTCTTGCTCAGAAACACTAGGCCACTACTTTTGCACAGGTAGAATTCATCGGCATCCCGCAGGCCTTTCAAATCCTCGTTGCCATTCTATGCCTCTGGCTAGGGGCGTTTGCATCTGCACTCATTATCCCTGGTGCATATCTGTTCGTGGGGATCGTTTTTCTACCTTCCATCATGTGCTGGATCATTGTGAGCGGAATGTTAGGGTGGGCGTTCGTTGAAAAACCCTTGTCCTCCATAGCCCGAATCCATCTCTTGTGGATTTCGATCATCCTTTGGCTCCTCATCGGTTTCTGCCTCGTCTATGGTATTCTTCATCCATGAAATCGGGCATTCCTCACCTTCAGTTGGACGATGACAGCCAACTAAACGATCAGCACGTCGCCCCGATCGTCACCTGCGTCTTTCGGCAGGATTTAGATGAAGCAGGTGCTATTTGTATCAGCTTCAAAAACTTGCCGGATTCGTTCCAACTCAGGGCACTCATGGTGAAGCTTAAAGAGCAACTCAGTGCTTGGTTCCAGCAGCAGACGGGATCCCGATTGCATTATTACTCCATGGGGAGATTCGATCAAAAGAAGACAACTCGACTCCATCTGGATGGTGGGCCCGCCTGCTCCTTTTTGATGTTGGGTTATGAGCCCAGCCGAGTCACCAGCCAGTTTTTGATCGCCGATTTTTCTCGTTGCGCGGCCCAGGAAGGGCTCAGCCCACAGGCGTTTTTAGAGACTCGAAATCCCATGATCGCCCCCCAGGGCCGACAAGTTTTGGAGCCATTTACAGCCACCATTCCGAGCTGGGATGATTCGGCGGCTCGGATTGTTCTCATCAACAACAGCTCCGAATCCGCTCTCCTCCCCCGCCCTTTTCCTGCCCTGGGAGTCTTGCATGGAGCAGATATTTTGAGCGTCCCCGAGCCAGGCTCGCCCCGCATCATCAACTCCACTATGCTCGTCCCCGAGCTGGAGATGCCCGCTGAAAACGCTCAGGCTGTGAGCACTTTCTTATCCACCCGCAGCATTTCGGGAAGTATCCTTTAGGCCAAAAGATGCACAACTCCGATCCCAATTAATCAGCGGAGCGAGCGATGATGATGTCGGTTGGCCTAGGCTTGCTTCATCCTCTGCTGTGGTTCGGTCTCTGTCTTTTAGGAAACCGGATTGGAACTGCCCATTCATTTGGCCAGCTCTTCGAGTGACCACAGCCTTGATCTGTTTTGCAGGTCCCCGCTTTGCTCATCTTAGCCACGTTTTGGATCTTCAAAGCCCTCACAAAGCCCGAGACGCTCAGACAAGGGGTGATTTCCCTCCCCATGCTTTTGATCGCTTGCTGCACTGAATAGGTCGTTTCAGTGTCGGTTTTGGCCTTCTTCTACCGGTAGTAACCTTCCATTTTGTTCCACATGGAACATTTTGACGGCTATGCTATGGTGGTTTCCCCATGTCCACCAGCCTCTACACCTACCCCAAACACTACGATGTCATCGTCTGCGGAGCCGGCCACGCCGGTGTCGAGGCAGCCATGGCGGCGGCTCGGTTAGGGTGCCAGACAGCGATCCTCACCCAGAACCTGGACACGATTTCCCAGATGTCCTGCAACCCTGCCATCGGAGGTTTGGCCAAAGGTCATGTGGTCCGCGAGATCGATGCCCTGGGGGGTGTGATGGCTCAAAACACCGACGCAACTGGCATTCAATTCCGCATGCTCAACGCCAAAAAGGGTCCCTCGGTGCTGGGTCCCCGAGCTCAATGCGACAAGAAGGCCTACCAGTTTCGCATGAAATGGCTGCTGGAAAACCAGCCCAATCTGGACCTCCACCAAGGCAATGCGGCTGAGCTTTTGGTCGAAAATGACGCCGTCGTCGGAGTGCGAACCAGCCTAGGAATGGTCTATCGCACCTCCGCCGTGGTCATCTCCGCAGGCACCTTTATGCGGGGACTCTTGCATGTCGGACTGCAAAATCAGGCCGGTGGACGCATGGGAGATAGCATCTCCACCCTGTCGGATAGCCTCCGTCATTTGGGCTTCGAGGTGAAGCGTTTCAAGACCGGCACCCCTTGCCGGATCAACGGTCGGAGTATCGATTTTTCCAGGTGCGACCCCCAGCCAGGCGACACTCCCCCGCCCCGTTTTAGCTACCTCTCTGGGGTGGCTGAAGAGGATCAGGATCTCTTTACCCTCAATCACTGGCGTCCAGAAATGTTCCACGTGGAACAAATTCCCTGCTGGATCACCTACACCAATACTCAAACGCACGACATTATCCGGGGTAATTTGGACAAATCCCCCATGTATTGCGGACGCATTGAGGGGGTCGGACCACGCTATTGTCCATCCATTGAAGACAAGGTGGTGCGCTTTGCGGAGAAGGACAGGCACCAGATTTTCCTCGAACCTGAGGGCCGTCACACCCGGGAATTCTACATCAACGGGGTCTCCACTTCCCTGCCCTATGAGGTCCAGCTCGACTTCATCCGCTCCATCGTAGGTCTGGAAAAGGCCGAAATCATCCGCCCGGGCTATGCTGTGGAGTACGATTATTGCCCGCCGACTCAGCTCTATCCCACGCTCGAAACCAAGCGAGTTGCGGGTCTTTATTTCGCCGGACAGATCAATGGCACCTCCGGTTATGAGGAAGCTGCAGGTCAGGGACTGCTCGCCGGGGCCAACGCCGCCCTCAAAATCCAGGGCAAATCCCCTCTCATTTTGAGCCGGAGCGAGGCCTATCTCGGGGTGCTCGTGGACGACCTTGTGACCAAAGGAACCACCGAACCCTACCGCCTTTTCACTTCCCGTGCCGAGTATCGTCTGCTACTCCGCCAGGATAATTGTGACCTGCGCCTCACTCCCAAGGCCGCCGAACTGGGTCTGATTGACGACTTCCGCCGCCAACACACCGAGCAAAAAATTGCCGATCTTGCGGAGGCTCACCGCTTTGCCCAAGCCACCACTCATGAGAGCATGCGCCTGGAAAAGTGGATTCGCCGCACCGAAAACGACCACACTTCCCTGCCCCAGGAACTGCGCGAGAAGTTCAGCAGCGAGATCTGGCAGCTTCTCGAAAACGACCTCAAGTATGAGGGCTACGTCCAACGCCAGGAAGTCATGGTCGAGAAAACCGCTCGTATGGAGGAAAAGGAAATCCCCGCCAGCTTCGACTATGCCAAGGTCTATGGCCTGAAAAAAGAGGCTCACATGCGCCTCTCCCAAATCCGTCCAACAACCCTCGGCCAAGCAACTCGAATCCAAGGCGTGACGCCAGCGGACATTGCTCTGTTGGCGGTGATGCTGAGAAAAGGATGATCCTTTTGATCTTCGGTTTGCGCATGTGAGCGGATGACCTCATTCGCCTTTCCTCGCATCACCCTTTCCTTCATCGCCTTCGGCATCCCTCTCTTCACCCTCAGTTCATGCACCAATCTGAGTGACCGAAAGATTGAGACCGCTCTTGTCATCAGCATCATTGATCTTCACGAAGCGGAATTTGTGCGTCGTAGCCTGATCAACTCTGGCTGCATGCGCCGGACGGTTCAAGTCGTAGCAGACCAGACCTCCACAACGGCTTACATTCGGATTCCGTTGAAACCGGAGAAAGAAGAGACCGTGAGGCAAAGTATGCGGGCCATGAAAGCCTCGATGACCGAGGCTCGCGGGCGAACCGCCAATACTCTCGTTTTTGTGTTCCCGAATGCGACCCTGAAAGAGTGACTTCTCTTAGAGTTCACTTCTCCCGTTCGATCAGGGCCCTGCTCTTCAGCTTCAAATCACGAACACCTTCAGCATGATGAAGAAAAACAGCACGCCGCCAATCATCAGTCCCAGAGTCAAGAGGCTGATATCTCTTTTCAAAACGGCCTCCGCAGGTGCCTCGGGATTATAGAATACCTTCACCTCCAAGCCTGTGGGAAATTGATTCGCCAGAGACTCTGCACTGCTACGCGTATTAAAGCGGCCGTCCATGAAGGTGACCTGGTCGCTTTGATAACTTTGACCGTTCACCTCATAACGGTAATGGATCTTGGCCTCGAACTTCTTGTTGGTCGTCCCAGAACTTCTCTTGGTGTGTTCAACGACTCGGGAACTCGAAATGACTCCCGGAGCCGTCGGCCAATTTTCACTGGCTTTAGACTTAGAAAATCCAGTCCAGCCAAACCAAACCATGGTTCCACAGATGGCAAGAGTAACTAAGAGAGCTAAAAGGCGACGGATCATGTGATTAGCCTCTACTAGCCCAAAACGCATTGACCTGTGACAAGTTCATCGCCTTCATGGGGGATGATCTCGCTCATCTGTTCGCTGAATCGGAGCCCCAAAAAACGGCTTCAATTTTCATTCGGCCTGGTGGCAGTCATCGTGGGGACTTTCGTCCGTCCAGTCAGAGCTGACACCCAGCATCTGGAATACGAAGGCGCTCTCTACCACCTTTATCGCATCGCTGCCGAAAAACACTCATCTCTAGATCTGCGCTGGCTGGACGACACGGGCGCACCCCTTGCCGATTTCGGGGGCTTGCAAAAGCAACTCACTCGAGAAGGAAGAAAGATCCTCTTCGCGACGAATGCAGGCATTTATGAAAGCGGCCCTAAGCCATGTGGCCTAACAATATGTTGTTCAAAACAACTCGTACCGCTGAACACCGCTGACGGCTTTGGAAACTTCTTTTTGAAACCCAATGGAGTCTTTTATCTCGATGATCAAGCAGGCCCAGGCATCGTCTCCACAAACGAGTATCCAGCTTTGAATCTGAAGCCCCGCCTTGCCAATCAATCCGGGCCTCTGCTCCTGCGCAAAGGCGTGATCCATCCGGCGTTCAAAGTGGACTCGCCTAACAAAAGACAGCGCAGTGCCATAGCCATCGTAGCTCAAACCCAGGAAATCATTTTCCTGATGAGTGACCGCGATGACCGCGCACGAGGAAGGGTCACCTTTCACCAGCTCTCCCGCGCCTTGCTACACCTAGGTTGCCAAGACGCGCTCTATTTGGATGGCGACATATCCCAGATGATCACCTCCCCTGCCCCAAACACCAAGTTCTCCCCGAACACCTTTGCAGCAATGTTTGTGGTCACGGATTGAAAAGGCCATCGCGGCGCCGGACCAAGTTACCCTGACCATCCAATCTCACGCCCAAGTATCTTTCCACTTCGCTTGATGACTTGCCTAGAGTTGCAGGAACACGCCTCTGAAAAAGATGGCCCTGATGGCTGACACACCATAGGCCGCTCCCTTCCTCATTCCAGCACAGACCGGCGACTTTCGGCGAGCCTTCCCACTGCGTGGAGATCCTCAGTCCTGTCTGTGTGCTGATCACGTAAACCGTCCCCGATGCAGTAGCCAAAGCCAAACGGTTTCCCTTTGTATCAGCAGCCATCGCCACACAGCCATCTTGGACTTCGTGTGGAATGACAAACTGCTTGGCCGATGGCCAATGCCATAAGATCACCTGACTACCGGTAGCCAAAGCAAGCTGTCCCTGGGTCACAAATGCCACACTTAAGATCGGACCTCGTTGCCAGTTTCGAGAGACGAGCTGGGCATTGTTTTTCAGATCCCAAATCTGGATCGCGCCACCTGGATAGCCCAGAGCGGCTAGGCTGCCATCGGCTGATAAAGTCAGGCAACTAGGGCGATCCACCCCCCAATCTCTCATCAATGGCGGCTGCCCCTGTTGAACGGTGAGCAGTTGTTGGCTCCATGGCACATCCGCGAGCACTGTTTTCCCCTCCGCATCCATCGCGCCGAGACGTACAGGGCCCTGCAGTGCATTCCAAAGTGTTTTCATGTTCCATTTTCCATCGTGCTGAAAGACGTTGCCCTCTCGGTCCAAGCCTAACAACTTGTGCTTCACACACCGCATGGTAGCCCAGCTCCTGCTCGTTTCTCGAACCGACGGCGTCGCTTGATGGCCTTGCCAAGCTAGCCATTCCAAAGTGCGGCTATCCTCCTCGATCAGAACCATCGCCGATCCCTGCAAAGCTGTAGCACACGAGAGCCGCCCTTGGAAACCCGGTAACTTCATCCAAGTCTTTTCTCCATCGATAGCATGTAACTGGGCTTCGCCAAAAGTGGGCAGGTACAGCAGGTGGCCTTCATCCATTGCAATCACATCTCTCAGAGGATGGCTGACCGCCTCCATCAGAATAGGTTTACGTTGGCTCAAATTCCAAATGCCGAGCTTTTCTGGCCCCCTCACTAATAAGCTATCCCCGCGCGGCAAAAACTGGAGATCCAGAACGCCCTCCGTGCGAAAGCTCCACTCTTCACCCGTCTTGTCGCTCAACCACACTCGACCATCCGGCCATGAGGCGGCCATACCCGTGCCATCCTCGGACAGGGTTAGGCTCATGACGGGAGCTGGATACAGCCCTGTGCGCCGATCTGGAACGAGCCCCAATCCATCCAATACCAGGATGCTGCCTGATTCGAAGCCCAGCCCTAAAAATCCGCCAGAGTCTGTCGCATCCCAACAGGTGATTTGTTCCGGCCAGACCGTCGGTGTCTCCACATCCTTCCCATGTTCATCCATCAACGACACACTTTGGAATCCTAGACACCAGAGCTTCTCTTCAGGCGTCCAAATCAAGGCACGTTGCCCAGGAATCGTTGTTTCCGAGGCCTCCCATGAGCCACCAGGACCCATCAACCCCACCGGACCTTGCGCACCAGCCAGAGCTACGTGCCCGTTCATAGAAATGGCCAGCATTTTCATCCGCCCATCGGCCGGAATCGGATGTAGCTCCACCTTCGTTGAGCCACGCTGAACACGCGCCAGCGTCTCACGCTCACCTTCACCCCAGATCATGGCGGCCCATCGTCCCTCGGCAGAAATCACCAGATGACGCAGTTCTCCTGAGGGCAACGAGACGGGGCTGCCGATAGGCCGGAAGTAAGAAGCGTTCTCCAAAGTGGAGGCCAGCATGCCTCGTGCCGCTTCATTGGCCGGGTCGTTGGTCAGAGCGCGTGCCCAGTGGGCCATCGCCCGCACCGGATCTCCCTTTTCATGATCCAGGCCGAGCAGGTAGTCCACATGACTGAGGGTGCGTTGGCTCGCCGTTTGGCTTTCCCGGGTCTGGGATAAAGCCCCTTCCAGCCGAGTGTAGTTACGGACCAAAACCCATGCTGAAACCATCAACGTCAGAGCCATGATCATCACCGCTGCCGTAGCCGTGCGGTGCCGCTGTGTCCATTTGTGAAGCACATATCGAGTACTTTTGGGAGCCGCCTTCAAAGGCAGACCCAACAAATAATTATCTAACTCATCCGCCAGCCCTCCGGCATCGGGATAGCGCCTTTCCATGTCGGCATCGGTAGCTTTCTCCGTGATCCACCGCAGCTCCGCAGGCACAGATTTCAACTCTGGGAGAATAATCTGCGTGCCTCCGTTGTCCGCTCGTTGCAACGGAGTCCTCCCCGTCAGCAATTCCCACAAAATGGCTCCCAAGGCAAACACGTCCGCCCGTGTATCGGCAATATGGCTGATCTGGGAAGTGTGTTGCCGCTCAGGGCTCATGTAGCCAGGCGTTCCCACCACCTGACGGATCTGCGTAAACATCACCTGGGCGGAAAGCGGTCCGTCGAGGGCCTTGGCGATGCCAAAGTCAATCACACGCGGCTCGCCCCTGCCTTCTACGGACTCCGCGATAAGGATGTTCGAAGGCTTGAGATCCCGATGAATGACGCCCTTATGATGCGCGTGCGCCACGGCACGAGACACATCGCGCATGAGCATGACCTTGTCCGGCAAACTGATCTTTTCCGCATGGCGGTCAATCGTTCGTCCTTCCACCAATTCCATCGTGATGAAAGGCCTTCCATCTTCCGTTTCACCGGCATCATAGATCTTGGCAATGTGCGGATGATTCATCAGCGCCAAGGCTTGCCGTTCCTGCTCGAAGCGGGCAAGCAACTCCCGAGTGGTGGTTCCGGGTCTTAGCACTTTCATGGCGACACGACGCCGTATGGGCACACGCTGCTCGGCCAGATAGACCATCCCAAAGCCACCTTCCCCTAACAAACGAATCAACCGATAGCCTTCGACTAGAGGCAAGTCCGCGCTGAGATCCACCGTCGCTTGGTCAAATCCATCTTCGGCTGCGCTACCAAAAAGCACTGCCTCCAGGAAATCCGCAGCGGCATCCGGATCCTGATTGGGTGGCGTCCTTGGAATTTCTTCCATCATTCAGATCTGATTTATTTCAGGCGTCATCTCCGGCGCAGCATTTGGATCATCGACCGGATCTCTGGTTCCACTTGATCTTCATGCTCCACCGTCGCCGCGACGTGACGATAGAGCAGGTTACGATATCGCAGCCGCATCCGATGTAGCGCCACCCGGACGGCGCCGCTGGTCATGCCTAGTCTTTGCCCCATTGCCACAGCATCGGTTTGACCATCCGCCACGGATAAGGCCGGACTGAGGACCTCAAACACCTCCAACTTTCCCTGCGCATCATAATCATGACGCAGTTCATGCAAGACATTGTCCAGCACAGTCAGCGCCCACTCGCGATCAAATTCCTCATCCGGTGTGCGCAGGTCTGGCAGATCCAACGGCGGGGCCCCCTCCTCAGGCTCCGAATCCAGTGACAAGTGAGCCGCCCCATGACCTCGCCGCTGTGCGTTGCGGCTACGCCAGACGTTGGCTAGGTAATGATTAAGCGCCGTCAGCAAGTAAGAGCGGAGCCTTCCCTTGGCTGGATCCACTCGATCAAAGTAGCCCTTTTGCACAATGTTGGCCAAAAACTCCTGGGTGAGATCCTCCGCATCGTGTTCATCAAACCCACGCTTTTTAACACAGATTTGGATAGGCCGCCAGTAGAGACCCACCACCTGCCCCAGCGCCTCCTGCGCCACCGTGTCTCCCCCCCGTGACCGCATGAGCTGGGTCCAAGGCGTGTGCGGCAGCAGGCCCGTGCGAGAGGTGGCACGTTTGGGTGCTAGGGTCGTCGTCATGATCGCGGAAAGATGGATCGGAAATCGCCAAAGGAAAAGCCGATCAACGAAGAATGCCTACCTGCTGGCTCTTATCGCTAAACGTCAGCAGCACTGCCACACCACCACCTGACACAGGGCTGCCCAGGCCGCGCCCGCCCATTCCGGTGGTTTCCGCCGACACCAGGAGCTTCATGGTCGTCAGGCTGGCCGTGCCGCCCAGCAGACCCTGATAGCTGCCCTCCCTCAGGCGGAGACCTGGACGCAGAAGAGCCTCATAACCAGGCGTGATGCTCACATCCACATCCCCGACCCACAGGCATTGATCCGCGCTTTTGGAGACACCCAAGAGCGTGCCCATGATCGCATAGGTTCCGCTGCCCGCATCCACCTCCACCTGCTGAATGGTTCCGATGGTGGCCGCATCCGTTCCTGGAAAGACGTCTCCCTCCTGCATCAGCACCTTCACATCACCGGAGGGCAGGATAAGCAACAGCGCCTGATCATTCGTCCCTTTGATACCGGTGCCGCTGAGTTTGGCCAGCACCAGCACGCGCTCGCCGCCACAGATCCAGGAGCGGACAAACTGAGCGTATTTCATACCTGTCGTTAGGCCGCTGACCTGCGCACCTTTTTGCGCCACCAGTCGCAGGCTGCCGTCTTTCCAGGCCCACAGACCCTCATTCATGCTACCGCTGACACCGCTCAGCGTAGCGCGGACCAGCACATCATTCAGGCCGCTGCTGCACTCGCCTTTGAAGACACTGAACTTCCCGGCGGTCCCCGGCGCGGTGTCTCCTTTGCGTGCCAGGATTGTTTTGGCCGCGCCTGAGCTGAAGCCCACCACCGCATTGTTCGCGGTCTTGTCACCGCTGAGCGCCACATTCGCTATCACCATGCTGCCGGTCATGCTGACCCGGGAGATTTGGCCATAGTTCACACCCGCAACCGGACTTTCATCACCTTCGCGCAACCCATCCAGAACCGTATCTGTCGCCAGATCATGCAGCACGATGGCGCTGTCCGCCGTGCTTGCAGCGCTCAGCGTCGTCAGCACTGCGACCTGAGGTTGCGTGGTGCTCACAGCCATGGCACCCAGGCTTTTGATCGCCTGACCGCTGAAGCCCGCCTCCATCAGCGTATCTCCCTCACGTAGCAGCTGCAGAAGCGCATCTCCGTCATCCCGCACCAGCATCAGGTCATTCAAAGCCGACACCCCTGTGCCGCTGAGCTTGGCATAAAAGGCCGCATGATCACTGTGCTGCGTCACCGGCGTTTGCAGGGCGCTGACCTTCAGATCCCCCACCGCATCTCCGGTACGCAGCAGCAGGTCCAGGCTGCCCGCAAGCTCACTCCACAGACCGCTCGTCTGTCCCTTGGGCGCATTGGCAAGACCCGCCATCAGCAGTCCTTCACCATCCGCATTCATCTGGGAAGTGGTGAAACTGGCAAACGTCGCCCCATTGGTCAACGGGGCAAAATCCCCTTTTCGTGCCAGCGGCACTGTGGGCAGTTGCGCTGCCAAACCTTGCATTAAATAGGCGGCACCAAATCCTTCCAACTCGTTATCGCTGCCTGCCGAGATCACCGCCGTGCCGCCATGCAGTGCAACAAAGCGTCCATACTGCGAGTTATTCTGCCGGTGATCCGCCGCATAGAGTTTGGTGATCTGCGTGCCCTTTTGCAGATCAAAAAGATACACCGCACCTGTGCCGCTGAATCCGCCATCAGCACCGTAAGCGCCGATCAAAGCCAAGTTTCCACTCAGTGCTACCGCAGCACCGAAGTAGTCACTGGAGGAACCATCCGTCGCGGTCAGTTTGTGCAATTGTTCCCCGGTGCGCAGATCGAAGATATAAGCGGCCCCGGCACTGGCTCCAAGATCCCTGTCCCTCGAAGCACCGATCAAGGCGAGGTGACCGCTGGCCGCAATGCTGCTTCCAAAACCATCGCTGCTTAGACCGCCTACCGTACTCAGCATGTGCAGTTCCACACCTGTCTCCACGTCAAAGACATGGACTGTGCTACCGCTGCTGCTGCCGCTAGGCGCGTTTGATCCATAGATCATAACCAGCGGTCCTGAAAGACTGATTGTTAGGCCAAAGCCATCACCAGGATCACCATTACCCGCCATGAGTTTATGCAGCGTTTCTCCCGTCTGTAAGTCGAAGACATACACAGCGCCTTGTGCTCCGTCCTTTTGATAGGCACTCGCAAAGACATAACGATCATTCAGGGCGACACAGGCACCCAAGCCGTCTTCGCTCAACCCGTCCATAGCCGTAAACTTATGTATTTGCTCCCCGGTGCTGACATCAAAGAGATAGACCGCACCGGCGTCGAATGTCACGTCATCATCGCCCGAGGCACCCACCGTTGCGATGTTGCCATATAAAGCGACTCCGCTGCCAAAGAAATGCCTGAAGCTGGGATCGGTAGGCGTCAACTGCCGGAGATGTTTGCCGGTCTTTGGATCACAGACATAAACGATGCCCGCGTCTTCAGCATTCCTATCATTAAAAGCATCCGAGATGAGGAGCCATCGCTCATTTAAGGCCATGGGACTGCCGAAGTAAGAAGCTTCTCCTTCAACATTCTGAGTGGGGAGGATTTTGAGCACTGTGGGTCCAATGCCCGCAACAGGACCAACGGAATACGCCAGGAGGCCGAGATAAAAGAGGGTTTTCAGTTTCATGGGTCGAAGAAGGAATCAGCCAGCAATGCACGGTCTGAGGTTCAGCGTTACAGGTTTGAAAAAGAAAACCCGGACCTTGTTTCCAAGAGTCCGGGTTTTGAAGATCAGCGGTGGAATTCAATCATTGAAGACGTCAGGATTGTGATCCTGAGAATCTCCAGCCAAGGTGTCGCCACCAGGACCGCCAAGGATGATCGATGGATTATAAGGCTGGAGGGTGTCGCCGCCAGGACCTCCCAAGATGATCGATGAGTGATCGGGCTGGAGGGTGTCGCCACCAGGACCGCCAAGGATGACCGATGGGTTATAAGGCTGAAGCGTATCACCACCAGGACCTCCCAAGATGATGTGTTCGGTCGATTGGTCACCCGCCTGATCTGCCAACTCGTCATCGCCTTGATCTCCATAGAGATCATCGCTGCCATCCATGCCATCAAAACCAATCACCAAGCCGGTCATGATGAGCCAGTCGACGTATCCACGCAGCTCGTCTCCCTGAGGTCCTGGAGCATGAAGTGCTGCATGGACTTCGGGATTCATCATGAGGTCACTGAGACGCAAGGTGCTATCGGTGGAGAGATCGCCGATAAGGCCGACAATCCAGTCCAATACATCGGTTCCATTCGCGAAATCTCTTGTCACCGGCACTCCATTTTCATCCAGCTCGATGGGGAGCCGTTCATCCAGAGGCAGATAGTCTGGAAACTCAGCCTTGATGACGATCTGAGCTTGGTCGTTAGGAAAGCGTGTGTCACGGTAGCCATTCTCGACGATGCTCGGAATAAAACCGTCATCCAACCGACGATAACCTACAGGCTCACCCATCTCATCCACATTCAGAGGAAGCATCCCCGAATCGCTGCGATAATCCACGGGCACTTGGACAGCATGCCCGCCATTTTCTGTCTGTCGTGGCTCCTGGGGTTCACCCGTTGCAGCGGCGGGACGGAAGCCTTCTTGTCTGGTTGAGGGAGGCACTTGGAACTGGGGATCCAACGCACTGAGTGGATCCGTGATGAGCCCTTGTAAAATGAGTGGATACCCTTCGGTCGTGACACTGAGAGGATCTGTGATGAGTCCCGCCTGAGCTGTGTTCAGCAGCGTAAGAGCGAGCAAAAGAGAGGAAGTCGTTTTCATGAAGAGTCGAGGATTCAGATTTGAAGTTTAGGTTCAGCTTTATCTGGCATCCGTTTCGCTCATTCGTGCGTCTCATCCGCCAGCAGTCGCTTCGTGAGGGGAATGCACGACTTCTCCGCCGCCGTTACAGACAGGGATTACTTTTTTTCCAACTTCTTTTTCTGGCCTAACTCAAGGTTGGTAATCCTCACCATTCAGACTGCGAGCTACACTCTCCAGCCATTCTTCAAGAGCAGCCTGCATCTGCGGCACGCGCTCAGGCTGCTCGGCAAAGAGGACTCGGCTTTCGGTGGGGTCGGCGCTCAGGTCATACAGTTCCCACTCCACGCGTCCCTCTTTATCCTCGATGCGATGCAGCTTCCACGAACCGTCTAACCATGCGGAATGACCAGGAAAATGATCCACGGGCACTGGATCGTCAATCACTCCCGCATTCGCAAAGAGACGTTCGGGATCTTGGGGTTCTTCGCCTTTGGTTTGAGCATCCAGCAGATCCTTCATCCATTCTTCCGATGGTGTTTTAATCCCGCCTTTCTGGGCATTCCAAAAGCCAATCGGTTGGCTGCGTTCCTTCTCCGCGCCTTCCAAAAGCGGTAACAGGTTGATGCCATCCAGCTTGAGAGACTTCTCCGGTTTCACCTGCGTCATCGCCATGATCGTTGGCAAAATGTCACTGGTCACACAAGGTCCGGTGATCACCCGAGGCTCTTTAAAAAGGGCAGGCCACTCCAGCAGCGCAGGCACGAGAAGTCCTCCCTCATAGACCGAGCCTTTATTACCCCGACGCTCGCCTGCGGAGCCAATCTTGGGGAGGGCGCCGTTGTCACTGCAATACCAGAGCACGGTGTTTTCCTCGATATCCAGGTCTCGGAGTTCCTGTCTCAGACGGCCAAAAGCACGGTCCATGGCCGTAATCTCACCATAGAAGTCACGCACCTTCTTCGGCTGATCTGCATACAGCGCGCGATCTGCTTCCAGAGCCTGATGCGGGCTATGGGGCGAACCAAACCAAACCACGGCCAAGAAACGCTGCTTTTGGTTAGTTTGCTGGCGAATGAACTGAATGGCCAGTTCAGCCGTAACATCGGAACTGTCTCCTTGGAATTGCTTGGCGACTCCCTCGTCACTGAGGATGGGATCAAGATCGAAGAAATTCGGTGCCGAGATCCAATGATCGAAACCACTCGCACCCGGACTTACCGGACTCGCTTTCTGCACACCGCCCAGATGCCATTTACCATAATGTCCTGTGGTGTAACCAGCCTCTTTCAGCACCTCTGCCACCGTGATCTCCTGCGGACGCAAAGGGTATCCCCAGGAAAAGCAGCCGTAGCGATTTGGAGTGCGGCCCGTCATCACGCTGCCTCGGGTAGGTGAGCAAACAGGGGCAGCCGCATGAAAGTTATCGAAGCGGATGCCTTCACGGGCCATGGCATCGAAGTTGGGCGTCTTCAGATGAGGGTGGCCATTGTAAGCCATGTCTCCCCAGCCCTGATCATCCGCCATGACGAGAATGATGTTGGGCGGTTCTGTCTCCAGAGCCAAAGCCGAAGAAACAGCCAAGAAGCAAGATAAAAGCAGCGTTCTCATGGTGGGGTAGGTTTTCCAGAGAATAGAAAACTTGCTTGCTAAAGTCGAGACTAAGCCCGCCTTGGAATAAACAGCGGTCCTTCATCTCCCATGCCTGAAACCACTCACATCTGAAAGTTTGACTGCCATCGTAACGCAATGAGTAGTCGCCACCTGCGTATCCTTTAGCGACCATGAAAACCTTCCTGTCTCTCCTCGCCGCCATGTCCACTGCCCTTTCACCAGCCCTCGCCGCGGATCCAGCCCCTGCCGGCAAAACTGAAATCGCTGTTCTCGCAGGGGGCTGCTTCTGGTGCACCGAAGCACAGTATGAAATGCTCAAGGGGGTGAAAAAGGTCGTCAGTGGCTACTGCAACGGCGCCACCGAAAATCCGACCTATAAGGAAGTGTGCTCAGGCGAGACCGGCCATGCCGAAGCGGTGCAGATCGAGTTCGATCCAGCCGTGATCAGCTACAAAGAAATCGTGGACTTCTTCTGGATCACGCATGATCCCACGACGCTCAATCGCCAGGGCAACGACATCGGCACGCAGTATCGTTCCGGCATTTACTACACCAGCGAAGAACAGAAAAAGATCGCGGAAGAGTCCATGAAGGAGGCGCAGAAAGAAACCGATGGCCCCATCGTGACCGAGATCCAAGCCTTGAAAAAGTTCTACCCCGCTGAGGACTACCACCAGGACTACTTCGCCAACAATCCCAACCAAGGCTACTGCCGCGTCGTCGTCAGTCCCAAAGTGGCGAAGTTCCGCGCCAAGCTGGCCAAAGAAGGCAAATTCAAAGAAGTGGAGTGATCCCGCTCCACTTTTGCTCCTGAGTTTTCAGATCCCTCACCCTTTGGGCTTTCTCTCGTGATGCTTCGCTCCAGCTTCGCCACCCTTTCCCTAGTTCTCCTGGCCAGTTTAGGCTCTGTGCTCGCCGCCGATTATCATGGCGTGAAGGTGATCGCTCACCGAGGCGCGGGCTATGAATTTGACGAAAACACCGTCGAAGGCTGCCGCTATAGCTATGAACACGGTATCCTGGGTTATGAAGTGGACGTGCGGCTGACGAAGGACGGTCATCTCGTTCTCATGCATGATGCCGACGTCTCTCGCACCACGAATGGCGCTGGGAAGGTCGAGCAAATGACCCTGGCGGAGATCCAGAAGCTGAAGACTCAAAATCATCAGGTGCCGGTGCCTACAGTGGAGGATCTCTTCCGCTATTTTCACGATAAACCCGACGTCTATCTGATGCTGGAAATGAAAACGACGGACAAGGCCGCCTATCCAGACGAAGCCGTCGAGCCCTACTGCCAGAAGCTCTACGAAGCCGCCAGCCACATGCTGCCCCCGGGCACCTTCTGCTTCATCTCGTTCGATCACCGCGCACTCGCCGCTATCCACCGCATCGCCCCCGAGGCTTTCACCGGGTATCTCAGTAGCAAGGCCCCGACCGAAGAGATGATCGCCGAGGCCAAACAGCTCGGCTGCGGCCGCATGTCCGTGCCGATTCAGACCACGACGCGTCAAATGGCGCGCAAGATCAAAGATGCCGGTCTGCAACTCTCCCTCTGGCCCATCCGTGAGAAGGAGGATGCCGATCTCGCGGTGCTCTGGGGTGCCAGCATCATCTGCTCAGATACACCGAGCAGCCTTTTGGCGAAACCAAGTCCCACACCCTGACGGATTCACAAGCAGTCTCAGGCTTCTACCTGTGCCCGCTGACGCAGCCAGTGATCCACCAGCACGAGGTGAACCATGGCTTCCACCATCGGCACGGCACGAGGCAGCACACAGGCGTCGTGGCGGCCACGCGCTGCCAGCGTCGTTTCCTCTCCTGTATTGGTCACCGTCTTCTGCTCACGCAGCACTGTGGCCGTCGGTTTGAAAGCGACGCGGAAGACGATCTCCTCACCATTGCTGATGCCACCCTGGATACCACCGCTGCGATTCGTGCGCGTGCGGACTTGGCCGTGATCCATGTAGAACTCGTCATTGTGCTCCAGACCCGTCAGCAAAGTGCCGCCGAAACCGCTACCAATCTCAAAACCCTTCGTCGCAGGCAGACTCATCATCGCTTTGGCGAGATCCGCTTCCAGCTTGTCGAAGACCGGTTCGCCCAGGCCAGCGGGCACACCGCGCACCACGCACTCCACCACACCGCCAACGCTGTTGCCCTGGCTGCGCACGGTTTCGATGAGCTCAATCATCTTCTCCGCAGCCTCGGGGTCGCAGGTGCGCACGATGTTGGATTCGATCAGCTCCGCCGTCAGAGTCGTCGGCACCTTGGCCTCAAGATGCTGAATCGTCTTCACATAAGCGAGGCATTCATAACCCGGCAGAGATTGCTGCAGAACCTTTCGAGCAATCGCCCCGGCTGCCACACGCCCAATCGTTTCGCGGGCACTGGATCGTCCTCCGCCTGAGACAGCGCGAATGCCATATTTCGCATCATAGGTGTAGTCCGCATGGCTAGGACGATAGGCCTGCTGCATCTCCGTGTAGGCAGAGGGACGCTGGTCCGTATTGCGCACCAGGATGCCAATGGGCGTGCCTAAAGTCTGGCCATCCAGCACCCCCGAGAGGATCTCTGCCTTATCATCTTCTTTGCGCGGCGTAACGATCTTGCTCTGCCCAGGACGACGGCGATCCAGCTCATATTGAATGTCCTCCACACTCAGTGCCACCTTGGGGGGACAGCCATCAATGACCACACCAACCCCAGGTCCATGGGATTCACCCCAAGTGCTGATGCGGAAGAGAGTGCCGAGGCTGCTGGACATAAGAAGCGTATGATGGGCGGCTCAGGTGTCTGTGCAAGCAAAGGGTGTCTTGAGTGAGTTATGCCTGTTTTGCACACCTCTTATGATTGGAGAATGATTTACATATCCAATCTCCTTAACCGTATAGGGTGGGGATAACTTCAATAACCCTGTTCTTCCTTTGATCTGTGCCCGTTCCACGAGGGGCAAGACTGCGCACAAAACTGCGAAAAAGCTGTGGATGCTCAAGAACAATTCTCACTTATGAGGTTTGCTCGCAGACTTGCTCGGACTTATCGCCAAGTTGCTCACAGTTTGCTTTGGAAATTTCAGTGGTTTTAATATTCTGCTCAACCAAAGTATTCAGACGCTCTCCCAAGTTCTGAGCGCCGAGCGCTGAAATAGCGGCTTGGGCTTCGGCTTCCTTCTTACTGCTGCCGCTTCCCTGACCGAGAACGCTGCCCATCCATTTCACCTGAGCCAGAAAAGACTTGGCGTGGTCGGGCCCTGACTGACTGACAATCTCGTATTGTGGTGGGGCGGATCCAACGGCCTGAATGATCTCTTGAAGTTGCCCTTTTGGATTCTGGTTCCCGGGATTGGAGAGCAGCCGCTCCACTTCGGGAAGGAAGAGCTTTTGTGTCACCGTCTGGGCACCGATGAGGCCTCCGTCCAAATAGACAGCACCCACGATGGCCTCCAGTGCATCGGCCAGGCAACTTTCGCGATCTCGCCCCCCATTCGCAGCTTCTCCCCGACCCATGATGAGAAAGCGGCCCAAGCCAATCTGACGGCCTAAAGCAGCGAGAGCCTTGGTGGAGACGATCTGAGCCCTTAGTTTGGTCAGCTCTCCCTCGTTTGCCGTTGGCAGCCTGCCATAGAGAAACTCGGACAGCATGAGTTGGAGCACGGCATCCCCTAGGAACTCAAGGCGCTGATTGTCAGGCTGGGAGCGTTGGGCCTCATAACCCACGCTGCCATGGGTGAGAGCCATGGTGAGGAGAGAGCGGTCCCGAAAGGTGTAACCGAAAATCGAATCGAGCGTTTCCATGAAGAGGGAACTTTCCGTCAAAACGCCTGTTTTGGAGTGACTGTCAACGTGAACAGTCAAGGTGGGGTGATCGACGGGGCTCGAACCCGCAACAACCAGAATCACAATCTGGGGCTCTACCATTGAGCTACGACCACCATCTTAAAACAGTGGATGGGATATATAATGCTTCCGAACGATCGCGCCAGCACTTTTTCGAGCTCAATGCATCGTTGGGGAAATTAGAGGTTGTCAATGCGGGGCTCGCGCAGCACTCTAAGGCACGGTTTCCGAAGAGACCGTCTAGCGTTTCTCTATGCCTCCTCCTCGTCGTTCCTCTAATAACCGCGGCGGTTCACGCCGTTCTGGGTCGGGCCGTGGTGGCCCACCTTCACGTCGTCCCATGCCTGAGCCGGAAGACGACCTCAAACAGAAGGAAGAAGCCATCGAGCTGGATGGGGTCATCTCGGCTGTGCTCGCGGGCACCATGTTTCGCGTGAAGCTGAAGAACGGTCACGAAGTACTGGCCCACATCTCTGGCAAGATGCGCAAACGCTTCATTCGTCTCGTCATCGGTGACAATGTGAAGATTGAGATGTCGCCTTACGATATGGACAAGGCGCGTATCGTCTATCGTCTCTGACCTCAATGGCGCGGGACATCGTTTATTTCGACTTGGAAACCCGCCGCACCGCCAATGATGTCGGCGGTTGGGGAAACAAGCATAAGATGGGTATCTCCGTGGGGGTGACCTACAGCACCAAGCTGGGTGAATACCGCATCTATCTGGAAGAAGAAGCGGGTGATCTCATCCATCAGCTCACCCGTGCGGATCTCGTCGTGGGCTTCAATCATGTGAGCTTCGACTACGAGGTCCTGATGGGCCACACCATCTTCGATTTCCGTGACCAAGTCCGTGACCTCGATCTCCTGGTGGACCTGGAAAAGAAGCTCGGCCATCGTTTGAAACTGGAAGCTGTAGCGGCGGCCAGTCTCGGCACGGGTAAGACCGCTGACGGACTCGAAGCCATCCGCTGGTGGCAGCAGGGAAAAATGGCTGAAATTGCTGAATACTGTGCCTTCGACGTCAAGGTCACCAAGTGCGTGCATGAGTTCGGTGCCAAGAATGGCTTCGTGAAGTATCACGACCGCAACGGACGTGAGCAGCAGGTCGAAGTGGACTGGACGCTGGATTGAAGCGTGTTAGTTTCGGACTCGCTTCAGAGTCACTAAGAGGGCGGCGTGATCGCTCGCGGGCAGACGCCAGACCTTGCGCGCCTCGACGACTTCCCAATCATGGCCTAACCAAAGATGATCTAAACTGAGCAAGGGCAGACCAAGGGGCCATGTTTCTTTGAATCCTTCGCCAGCGGCCTCCAGGGCATGCGTGTAGTTTTCGCGAAAAGGCTTCAGCCAAACAGATTCTAGGGGGGTATTGAAGTCACCCATCAGGATGGCATCGGAGCGGCTTTGCGCATGGTTGAGCACTTCAGCCAATTGACCCTCGCGCGAACGAAACGGAAGCGGATAAACATCCGCCACGACGACCGGGAAGTCAGGTCCTAGACCTTGAACCTCGAAACGAGCAAAAGCGCCGATGCTCTCCAGCTTCCCCTGGGCTCGGTAGCGATAAGGAACGCGTGAAAACCAGAGAATGCCACGAGGCATCCAGGTCATCTGATATCCCGGTAGTAGCCCTTCATAAGTATGGCGAAACTCTTCCAGATTCATCCTACCCGGTTCGACAAAAGCCGCGAAGTGGGGTTGAAACTCCTTCATCAGATCCACCATCTCTTGATCGAGGCCCGAAGGGCGACATAGATTCCAGAACAGGATGTGTACTTCTTCCGCTTCCACACGTGGGAGGCTGGGTGTCGGATACTCTGCACGCCATGATCCATGAACCCAGAGGGCACCGAGGCCTACCGCGCACACACCAGCCCATCCACGGGCCTTCAGGCCAGATCTAGGCCAAACTAAGAGTGCGACGGCGAGGGCCAACAGACACGGTTTGGGCATGGCATAAAACAATAGATCGATGACTGGATATCGATCTTTGATACCGAATTGCAGCACCAATCCCACGACCAAAGCTGTCCAGCCCAGGAAATGAAATGAAGGCAGCACTCGGGAGATCATGTCCTCGCAAAGTGGTGCGGGCACTCCTGCCTGCAACTAAAGATCCCGCATGACCGTGCGATGCTGAAGGACCGCGGGCCTTCTTGGTGGCGTTTCTACCAGCGCCGTTTTGTCGCCATTAAAGGAGGCGGAGATACGTCTCCGCTTCCTCTTAGTGCACTGTTTTACTCAGTAGCAAAAGTTCAGACCGTGCGCTCAAGCTTATCGTCGATGCGGGCGACCAGACTGTCCAGCACCTCACTATTGCCAAAGCGCTCGATGACATCGGCCAGGAAGCCTTCCACGATCAGGCGGCGGGATTCACGATCCGAGATGCCACGTGCCTTTAGATAGAAGAGCTCTTCGTCGCTGATAGGCCCGCTGGTGCTGCCGTGGCTGCACTTCACTTGGTCGGCATTGATCTCCAGACCGGGGAGGCTGTTGGCCTCGGCCTCATCGCTGTTCACGAGATTGCGGCAGGTCTGGTAAGCGTCCGTGTAGTGGGCACCTTCATCCACGATGATGAGGCCGCTGAAAACGCTGCGGGATTTCCCATACAGGGCGTTCTTGTAGAGCAGGTCACTGGTGGCGTGCGGGGCCTTGTGACGCTGCAGGGTGCGCTGATCCACGATCTGGTCACCGATCGGCAGAGACACGCTCAGCATGTCGCTACGGGCTCCCTGACCGACAAGGTCGCTCACGCTCTCGCTTCGGCTGAAGGACGCACCCAGTTGCACCTGGAAGCTCTTCACATTGGCATCGCGTCCAGCGGTGATGCTGGAGAGGTGCAGCGCTTGAGCATCATCGGCCAGCTCCTGGCAGGCTGCATACGTGATCTTGCTGCCTGGGCCTCCCACGAGATCGGCAATGGCAATGCTCAGACCGCCTTCACCTTCCAGACTGCGGTAGTGATCCACCACGCTCACCTTCGCATGATCTTCGGCCACCACGAGGGTGTGAGGGAAAATGGCGGCGTGATCTCCGACCACCCAGTGGAAGACTTCGATGGGCTTCTCGATCTCCACATTCTTGGGAACTAAAATCACAGTCCCTGCCTTGACATGCGCCAGGTGCAGCGCCGCAAACTTACCCGAACCCAGGGGCAGATCACCCTTCATGAAGTGCTCTTTCAAAAGATCCGGCTGGGCCTTCAAGGCATCGGCCAAGCTCAAGCAGGTGACGCCAGCGGGTAGGCCTGTGGTTTCAGACTCCACCAAGGTGTCATTGACGAAGACAAAGCGGGCTGCGCGTTCTTTCAAACCCTCGGTCACAGCCAAGGCGGCGTGCGATTGAGCCGAAGTCGGCACCGTGGCAGGCGAATGATCTGCCAGCTCGATCTTTTTGGCGTTGGAATAACGCCAGTTCTCATCCTTGAGGCTAGGCAGCGGCAGCTTTTGAAACTCAGCCCACGCAGCTTCTGAGCGTGCCAGGAACCAACCTGGAGCCGAAGCTTCTTCGCGGACAGGAGCGATGATTTCTAAGCCAGAGGCGGCGGGGATGGCGGGAGCTTCAGACACAGGAGCGGTTGGGGTTTTAAAAGTGGGAGAAAGGGTGGCAGACATTGGGGGAATAAGTGAACAGCACACAGTGCTGCGATCAGGGCCGGAAAAGGGAAACCCGGTCAGAGTTTTTGAGGCAGGGATGGGGTCAAATTCATCTGCGATTGAGCATCCACAAAGGACAGAAGCATCATTTGCGCCCGAAGAGCATGCCATTGGCCAATCTGAAAAAAGGCGCTTATTAAAAGGAATACTGTCATCAGCGGGGCCACTCTGTAGAATGTCGGAGACTCAGCAATAGCACCGGGTGTTGCAGATAGGTGGTGGAGGCTGTGTATAACACCCACAAAAAACAGGCATAGGGCACTCGTTAAATGGAGACGCTTCATCTTTTTGAGCTTGTGAAGCAGAAGTTGATAAGCAGCCGGGTTCTGCGCCGCCTGCCGATAGTCTAGCTCTGTGGGTGTGGGGTCTTTAAACATCGTCACCAGATGGTGAGGTTGACTAACCGACGCTGCCTTCCATTTCGAGGTCGATCAGGCGCTTCAGTTCCACGCTGTATTCCATTGGGAATTCCTTCGCGAGATCGTTGATGAAGCCGTTCACGGAGAGGCTCATCGCTTCAGCTTCGCTCAAGCCGCGCTGCATGAGGTAAAAGATCTGGTCGGCACTCACCTGGCTGACGCTGGCTTCATGCTGGGTGGAGTGCTGATTGCCTCGCACGCTGATGGCCGGGTAGGTGTCGGTGCGGCTGTTGCTGTTGATGAGCAGCGCATCGCACTCCGTGTTGTTCTTGCAGCCCTTCAGGTGTTTGGGGATGTGCACCAGACCACGATAGGTGGAGCGACCTTCACCGATGGAGATGGACTTGGAGATGACGTTGCTGGTCGTCTCATCCGCCGCATGCACCATCTTGGCACCGGTGTCCTGGTGCTGACCGCTGTTGGCCAGGGCGATGCTGATGACCTCACCACGGGCGCGCTTGCCCTTCATGATGACGCCGGGATACTTCATGGTGAGACGACTGCCGATGTTGCAGTCGATCCAGCGCACTTCCGCATCTTCATGGGCGATGCCGCGCTTTGTCACGAGGTTGAAGACGTTGCTGCTCCAGTTCTGGACGGTCACATACTGAATCTTCGCGCCCTTCATGGCGACGAGCTCCACGACAGCGCTGTGCAGGGTCGCGGTTTCAAACTTCGGCGCCGTGCAGCCTTCCATGTACATCACTTCGGAACCTTCGTCGGCAATGATGAGCGTGCGCTCAAACTGACCGAACTGCTCAGAGTTGATGCGGAAGTAAGCCTGCAAGGGATGCTTCACCTTCACGCCAGGAGGCACGTAGATGAAGGAACCACCGGAGAACACGGCGCTGTTCAAGGCGCTGAATTTGTTATCCCCGGTCGGGATGACTTTGCCGAACCACTTCTTAAAGATTTCAGGATACTTGTGGAGGCCTTCCGTGCTGTTCACGAAGATGACCCCCTGCTCTTCCACCGCTGCCTTGATGTTGGAGTAGGCGGCTTCGGAGTCGTATTGAGCCTCCACGCCGGCGAGGAACTTGCGCTCCTGCTCAGGGATGCCGAGACGGTCGAAGGTCTTCTTCACGTCCTCAGGCACTTCATCCCAGGAACGCTTGGGCTTCTGACCATCGGACAGATAGTAGCGGAACTCATCGAACTTGATGTTTTCCAGGTCCTTGGTGGCCCAATGCGTCGGCATGGGCTTGCTCTGGAAAACCTTGAGTGCCTTGTGACGGAACTCACGGATCCAGTCGGGATCGCCTTTCACGTCAGCGATGTAATCGACCGTCTTTTCGGTGATGCCGAAACCGGAGTCGAATTTGTTGCGCTCGGGGAAAGTAAAATCACCCACGCTATCCACGCGGATGTCCGAGATATCCGGGATGTCGGGAATGTCGTGTTCGGGTGCAGTGACCATAAGAAGAAAGTGTTCGGGGTTCAGTATTCAGTCAGCAGTCCAGATCAGCTGATTTTGGAATGCTTGGTTTTGGAGGCAATGAAGCCGAGAAAGCGGGAATAGTCAGATTCAGAGAAGGCTCTCTTTGGAAGCCAATTAAAGGTGCCTTCAGGCAGGAAAATCATGACACCATCTGGCGTCACTTTTGATTCACAGACATCTTTCCAGGCGATGAAAGCGTGGTGGGAAGAAAGACGTTCTTCATACCCCTCCTCATTTATTGTCCAAACTGCCATTTGGCCATAGCCTGGAGTTGCTTTGAGTTGACGAATATATTCGGCTTTAAAACCGAGTATCCTCTTGGATGCGTATCCGCAGGCGCAAATCATTAGAACCCAGGGCATAATGTCCTGGAAAGCGATGTGGTCTTTTTTGGCAATGAACCACAGAAGATAAAACGAAATGCCTACAGCCATGAGAACGAGCACAGGCAAGCGCCAGCGCTCTCCCCAGTTAGCCCATTTGAAAGAAGGGAGGTGTGATACCACGTCCCACTTACAAGAAGCTGTAATCTCTTCGTTCATCAAAATCAGTTAGGCAGATCAGGCATTTGCCAGCAGCTCTTCCTTGACCCAGTCATAGCCTTTCTCTTCCAGCTTGAGGGCCAGTTCTTTACCGCCGGTGTGGACGATTTGGCCGTCGATCATCACATGGACGATGTCGGGCTGAATGTAGTTCAGCAGGCGCTGGTAGTGAGTGATGACGAGGAAGCCGCGGTTCTCACTGCGCATGGCATTGACGCCGCGGGAGACGATCTTGAGGGCGTCAATGTCCAGGCCGGAGTCGGTTTCATCGAGAATGGCATACTTCGGCTCCAGCATCATGAGCTGGAGGATCTCATTGCGCTTTTTCTCACCGCCGGAGAATCCTTCATTGACGCTGCGGCTGGTGAAGCTGCGGTCCATCTCCAGCTGGTCCATGCGAGCGTACAGTTGCTTGTAAAACTTGATCGCATCGATGTCTTCACCCTTGGGCAGACGAGCCTTCAGAGCAGCACGCAGGAAGTTGGCGTTGCTGACGCCGGGAATCTCATGCGGATACTGGAAAGCCAGAAAGAGACCGGCGCGGCTGCGCTCATCCACTTCCATCTCCAGGATGTTTTCACCCTCCAATAGCACTTCACCACCCGTGACTTCGTAGTCTTCGTGGCCACAGAGCACCTTACTGAGTGTGCTTTTGCCTGAGCCGTTCGGCCCCATGATGGCATGCACTTCACCGGGATTGATGGTGAGGTTCAGGCCTTTGAGGATTTCGCGACCGGGGATCTGGGCGTGGAGGTTTTTGATTTCGAGGGACATGTGGGCGTTTTGAAAAAAGGGTTGGGCGTTAGGCTTTGGCGGCGCAGACTTCGCAGGTGCCATGGATGGCGATGTCCATACGAGTGACCTTGGTGCCAGCCGGAAGGTTCCAGAATTTGGCGGGGTCAAAATCCGCTGCCGGGTGGGCATCGATGACTTTGCCGCAGGTCTCGCAGTGAAAGTGGACGTGCTCGTGCAGATTGGCGCAGTAGCGGGATTGGCCGCGCTCCAGTTGCACCTGACGGATCAGGCCGTGGCTAGTGAGGTGATCCAGGCAGTTATAGACCGTGGCCAGAGAGATGCTGGGGGAGCGCTCCTTCACGCGGGTGAAGAGGTCGTAAGCCGTTGGGTGGTCGTTGGACTCCGCCAGTGCCTGAAAAACGTCGCGACGATGCGGGGTGAGCCGGGCGTCTGTGCCCAGCACAGCCAGACGGCAGTCCAAGCCGCTAGGCTTGGAGGTGGATCGTGGGGATGGGGTGGCCATGGTTTAGAATTAGAATTGGAATGATTCTAACTGTATTGAGAACGCCTACTTGGCAAGTGGGAGATGCTTTTTAAGACGTAAAAAATGGTTTTTTGTGCAAGAAAGCTCGCTTGCTTACTGCCATGACCCGTGTCTCCGCCGATGACTTGCCCTGGAATGCCCAAAGTTCACCCCAGGGGAAATACGGGGTCTTGAGGCGTGCCCTCTCCCAGGCCGCAGGCTGCGGTAAAGACACCGGCACTTGGGGAGGTGGGCATCCCTTCGAGGTGGAGATTCACCGAGTTCCACCTGGAAAGATCAATTTTCCCCTGCATGAGCACAGTGCTCAGTGGGAGGCATATTACATCCTTGCCGGTCAGGGGACGCTGCGTCATGGAGAAGGCCATGAGGAGCCCGTGAAAGCGGGAGATTATCTGGTGCTCCCACCGGGAGATGCGCACCAGCTTATCAACTCAGGTTCTGAGGATCTCACCTTCCTGGTCATCGCCGATCAACCGCAGGCGGATATTATTCACTATCCAGACTCGGGTAAATGGCTGCTGAAACCGCAGCGTAAAGTCTTCGAAATGAAGGAGGTGGATTATTTCCAGGGGGAAGAGTGAGAGGCTCTGGAAAAGAAAAACGCTGCCGTTGTTCGCGGCAGCGTGGAATTGGAACAAAGATCCTAGCTGGATGAGCTTGATTACTGGGCTTGATCGTTCGGCACAGCAGGTTTGATCTCCTCCACAGGGGCTGTGGGGGCAGCTGGTGCTACCGGGGCAGGAGCCGCTGGTGCGGCAGGCGCTACTGGGGTGGCTGGCAAGGTTGTGATGGTGGTTGTGGCGGCAGCACCAGGACCATTGGGATCATCCGCGGTCAGCGTGGTGGCTTCGGCAGTTTCTTTAGCAGCCTCGGCGACTTTGCCCTCAGCGGCTTTTTTCTTCGCGTCGGCCAGTTTAGCGGCATTGGCCTTAGCCTTGGCATTGGACTGCTTCAGGTAGGTCGCATAGTCAGGACCGCTGCCCGTAATGGTGACGGGGGTGCCCAGGGTGACGTTGCTGAAAATGGTCCCGGCAATCTTCGAAGGCAGGCGGATGCAACCATGCGAGGCGCGACGTCCAGGGCGTGGGATGGGGCCGATGTGCATGCCGACACCGTCATTGGTGAGTCGCATGAAGTAGGTCATCTTCGCGGCTTCGAAACGGCCTCCTGGTGGCAGGAGATCACGGCCTTGCTTGAAGTCTGAATTGATCAGCTTGCCATTCGCATCGTAGCCCTTGCCATAGAGGTTGGAAACCTTGTTGGCGACTTTTTCGATGATCTTGAACTCGCCTGTGGGGGTGGGGAAGCTGGTGATGCCGGTGGCCACATAGGTCCAGCCGATCTGTTTCTTACCGTGATAGAGAGCGGCCTTCTGCTCATCGACATTGATGGTGATGGAGGTGATGCTTTTCCCTTCCTCATACCATTCAAAAAGCCCCGTGGGCTTCTTCGCGGCTTCAGGGGCAGGTGGGGGAGTTTCGGGCGGGCTCTGGCAAGCGGTCAACCAGAGAACAGCGGCCAAAGCCGAGGTTTGAGTGACAAAGCGCAACGCGCGGGGGAAAAGCATAAATTTTGTGGGGATTGTAAGCTGTTACGCCGTGGGCCTCAAGAAGTAGCACCTCATGCTAGTTTATTTCCAGTAAATCGCTTGGGAGGGAAATGATGCGCGTAGCGCCGTGCTCCCGCAACTCCTCCACGGAGCGAAATCCCCAATCCACACCGATGCCGACCATGCCGGCACTTTTTGCAAAGGCCATGTCGATACCGGAGTCTCCGATGTAAGCACACTCCGTCACTGAGAGCCTGAGTAAACTCGCAGCCTCATACGCGCCTTCAGGGGAAGGCTTGCGTGGCACCTCGGCTCGCTGACCAAGAATGACATCAAAGTAACCCTGGCCGAAGAAGTGTTCGGTCATCGGCACCGTGAAGCGGTGGGCTTTATTCGAAATGACGCCGATTTTGATCCCCTGCTCTTTCAGGCTGGCCAGCATCTCGGTAATGCCTTCGTAAGGGCGAGTTTCATCTTGCCAATGCCCGTCGTAAAACGCGCGATACTCCTCCGTGCAGACGCGGATCATCTCGGGGGTGCGTTCCGCCTCGGGCAAGGCACGCTCCACCAGCTTCTCCATGCCATCGCCGACCATCTGGCGAAACATGCTGATATCTTGACAGGGCGGAAAGCCGCGGGTTTCAAGCATGCGGTTGATGCACCCGGCAATGTCGGCCAGGGAATCAATCAAGGTGCCATCGAGATCGAAGATGAAAGCTTTCAGCATGGTCCCTGCATGGCGCGGAAATCCCGCATCTGCAAGTGTCTGCCCTTCTCTTACAGACCGGATTGAGTATCGGCTTCAGGACCCACGGGGAGCGGATTTGAAATCTGCCAAACAGCGGCCTGCCCCTTGCGCTGGAGCGCCAGCCAATTAAGCGCAGGGGCATAGAGGATCTCATGTCCGCCATCAAACAGGGTGATCCGCGCGTTACCTGAAACCTTACGGAAAAGCACAGGCTTGCTCACGGGCTGGTGGGCGAGTTCAGCCGACATGCCCGGTTTCTTTAGAGGTAGGCCGACGTAGAGTGCATCTGCATCGGGTGCCGTCCAGTTCGAGGGACGTTGCTGGCTTTCATAGTAGGCGCTGATCTCGGTCGGGGCTAGAGGCTCAGTGGCAACTTTGTTGAAAGCAAACAAGCCATGACGGAACGGCACACTGCCGACTCGTCCATCATGAATCCCGTGGTTAATGTCCAAAGGCACGTTGCGGGCCTGAGCGAGGTGAGTTAGGGGGGAACGCTTGCGGGCGTCCTCCAATCGCTCTGCGGTGGGTCGGCCGCCTAGCGCTTGTTCAATATTGCGAGCGTAATTGTCGGGCGTGCCGTCCGTCAGATGTTCGTTGTGCCAAGCGGCGATATCACTGATGCCACACCAAGCGGAGACGCCAGCCCAGATCTCAGGATGTCTGCCTGCCATGAGCATGGCCATGTGACCGCCGCCACTCACTCCGATCAGGTAGATGCGGTTCGTGTCCACACGCTGGGTCTTTTTCATCTGCTCGACAGCATCCACAATGTCTTGCACAGCTAGGTCACTGCCCATGCTTTCAGGGGTGCGGTTAGGACCCCGAAAATGCGGGTAGATGAAGTGCCAGCCACGATCCATGCACCATTGAGCATAGCTGCGACCGTTGGAGGCTTGAGTGTAGTCCCCGCTCCAGGTGTGGAGTCCCACAAGCAAGGGCTGGGTTTCTTTAGATGCAGGGGACCACGTCAATGCAGGCTGAAGCGATTGGTCCACGCTGCTCTGAATTTCAATACGCCTTACCTCAGGTTGCCAACCTTTGAGAACAGGCTCTGTGGCGTTGGCGCTTAAAATGAAACCAAAAGCAAAAAAGAATGAACGAAACATGAGGCAGATTAGACAGACGGAGCCGGGCGGCAAGTGCCCGCTCGCATGGCATCTGCTTAAATGCGAGTGAGTATCAAATGCAGCCTAACATTCTTTTGTTTTTGATTGAATTTTTATTGCATCAGTTGACGTTTCCTCAGTAAGATCACATCGTTATATAGCTATGAGCTTCAAGCGTCGTTTTATCGCATCACTCCTTTTGATGGCCTATGCCGTCACAGGGACTTCGTTGATGCCTGCGACCATGCTCATCTTGGCCAATCTAGATGGCAGTCATAGCATTCAGGTACAGGAGTCTGATCATGGCACGCAATTGCTATTGCACCACAACCGGGGAAATTATACCCCTTTAGTTTGTGATCATACTGGCGCTTTAGCGCGTGTAGTTGTCAGCCTCTGTCGGCCGGATTCCACGGGTGATCATAATCTGGTAGCTGCTCACATGAGCGGCCAAGCCAATACGGAAAGACAAAATTCCAAGTCGTCTGTGAAACAAGCGGCGACGCTAAATCATCTAGCGACATCAGCTTTGATTCTGTGGAGACCACAGCCAATCAAGACTCAGCTCGTGGCCAAACTGCGCTTACGGGATGAGCCTCAGAACTTCAGCACCTCACAACGGAAATCGTTGTCCACGGTGCAGCTCGTGATTTGAAGATGGATAAGCATGGTCTTTGTGACAGGCCCAGCCTGTGATGCGGACACCATGCTATGACGGCCTAACTAAAAGCCGGTCATCGATAGCGCGCAGGTAGCTATCACGTGCCTCCTAACCGAGGTCATTGATGCCTTGCGCTCAGGAGCCATACCGGCGGCTCCCATTGCCTCACTCTTCACTTCAAATTTCATGAAAATGTTCCTGTCATTGATGGGGGCCTGCCTCGTGGTGGCGCCTGCCCATGCCCAAACCCGAGACTGGACACCGCAAAACCTAGTCCAGGAAGCTCTCCATAAGAATCCAGAAATCCGCTTCTATGAGGCAGAGATCGAAGCGGCCCGCGCAGGGCGGCTCTCCGCAGCTCGGCTGAGTGATCCTGTCCTCTCGATGGAAACGGGTGCCATGAGCATCGCAGGCCAGACAGACGGCGCTGTCTGGCGTGCCGAGATCGCGCAGGTCTTTGATTTTCCAGGTCGATTGGCGCTGCGTAAAGCGATCGCGGATCAGGACATCACTCTCGCTGAGCTGGGGCTTGAACAATGCAAATCACAGCTTGGCAATCAGGTGCGCGCTTTGGCAGGAGACGTGGTTCTACTGCGCCGGAAAGAAGCCGCTGCCAGGAGTGTGCAAGAGCGGCTGCGCAGTCTCATCGAAGTGCTGGTACAACGGGACACCGGGGCAGTCAGTGCCCTGCTGGAGAGACGCATTCTGGAAGCTGCTTTACTGACGAGCACTCGAACACTGACAGAAGCTGCGAAAGAAGCGGATGCGGCCTCGGCAGGGTTAGCGGTGCTCTGTGGGCTAGCTCCGGAAGAGCGTCTGAATTTAGCAGATGCAGACACTGCTTTTCCTGAAGCCAGGTCTTTGCAAACGCTCAAACAGCAAGCGGCGAAAACCAACTTCGGACTTCAGCAAAAAAGACTCGAAGTGGCCAAACAGGGCCTGAAAGTGGACCTCACAAAAACAGAGCGGTGGGGCGACATTACCTTTGGCCCCTACATGGCTGGCCAGCACGCAGGGGGCACTCAGATCGAAGGGGGGGTGGTTTTTTCCATTCCTCTCCCTCTCTGGGGTAAAAACAAAGGCCAGGTGGCCGCAGAAAAGGCGAGGGCTCAGCAAGCAGAAGCCCTCCTGGCCGCGGCACTCAGAGACTTAGAACGGGATCTAGCCGTCTCGCGCTCGGCCTATGTGGCTGAGTTGTCGGCTCTTTCTCAATGGCGGCCCGAGAGCGAAAAGGAATTCCGTGATGCAGCAACCGAAGCAGATCGCCACTTCCGTCTTGGTGCAGTCCCTGCGGCCACCTATGTGGAAATGCAGCGGGGCTACCTCGAGGCGATGGATGCGCTGATCGAATCCCGCCGCAGTGCGTGGAAGCACCGCATGGAGTTGGAGCGGCTCATCGGTAGTCCGATGAAAGCCGATGAGGGTCGGTCGGCCAAAGCAGTCGTCCAACAGAACTGAGGTCTAACCATAAGATCAACCAGCTTACTGTTTCATGATCTCCTCCATCCTTGAGTTCTCGTTAAAAAACCGGCTTCTCGTCATCATGGGAGCGCTCCTCCTTATGAGTGCCGGTATCTTCTCGGCCCTGCATCTGCCTGTGGATGCTGTTCCTGACATCACCAATACGCAGGTACAGGTGAACACCGCAGTGCCTGGCCTGGCTCCCGAGGAGACGGAAAAGCTGGTGACCTACCCTCTTGAACTCGCCTTGGCTGGCATTCAAGGTGTGGAAGAATTTCGTTCTTTAACCAAGTCTGGACTTTCCCAACTCACCCTCGTGTTTCGGGATGGCACGGACATTTTTAGGGCGCGTCAGTTAGTCAGTGAGCGGCTGGTGCAGGTTGAGTTGCCCGCAGGGTTGAGCCCAGAGATGTCGCCGATCAGCACCGGCCTCGGGGAGATCCTCTACTACACCTTAGATTATCAAAAGGAGGCATCGCAGCGAAACCAATCTCGCGAGCGTCAACTCATGGATTTGAGGGATGCCCACGAGTACATCGTGAAGCCTTTTCTACGCACCATTCCCGGGGTTGCCGAGGTGAATAGCAGCGGGGGTTATGAGCGGCAGTTGGTCATTTTGCCCAAACCCGCCGCCCTCATGAATGCGGGCCTCACCTTTGGTGAGTTGGCCGATATCATTGCCAAGAATGTCGATAACGCCGGTGGTGGAGTGATCGAACGTGGAATAGATCGAGTCTTGATCCGCAGTGTCACTAAAGTGGCCAGTGTTCAAGACATCGCTCAACTTCCGGTGAAATTTGCCGCAGGTGTGGAGCCTATCCGGGTGAAGGACCTCGCTGAGGTCGGTATCGGCAGTAATGTCCGCACTGGCTGCGCAGTGGAGAATGGTGAGGAAGCCGTGCTTGGAACGGTGATGATGCTGGTAGGTGAAAACAGCCGCATCATCAGCAAGAGGGTCGAGGAAAAGCTGCAGGAACTCCAAAAGAAACTCCCGGAGGGACTGGTGATCCGCATCCAGTATGCACGCAGCGAGGTCGTGGATCGCACCATCGAGACCGTCCAACACAATCTCTTCGAGGGTGCTATTCTGGTCATTGCTGTGTTGCTGATGTTGTTAGGCAATTGGCGTGCAGCTCTTATCGTCGCTTTGGCCATTCCTCTCTCCTTCCTGTTCGCCCTCATCGGCATGACTTTTGGAGGTGTATCGGGGAACTTGATGTCTTTAGGCGCGGTGGACTTCGGCCTCATCATCGATGGGGCCGTGGTAATGGTTGAAAACATCGTTCGCGTCTTGGGCGAAAAACAACACGAGCTAGGCCGGAAGCTCACGCCCAAGGAGCGTCTAGACGCAGTGCGAGACGCTGGTGCACAGGTGGGTAGTCCCATGTTTTTCGGCGTTCTGATCATCACGCTGGTTTACCTGCCGATTCTCGCGCTGACAGGCATTGAAGGGAAAATGTTTCATCCCATGGCCATCACCGTCATGCTGGCTCTGGGGGGGGCCTTAGTTCTGGCTTTGACCCTGATGCCGGCTCTGTGTTCTCTCCTACTGACAGGGTCCATCAGTGAGAAAGATAACTTCCTGATGCGCTGGGCCAAAGCTGCCTACGCTCCCATGCTGCATGCGGCGTGGAGTGGGCGTTGGGGAGTCCTCGGAGGCGTCGCCGCATTGCTGGTGCTGACAGCCTGGACCTTCGTGGGTCTAAAGCAGGAATTTGTGCCCACGTTGAATGAAGGCTCCTGGACGGCCATGGTGTATCAACCAGCAAACACCAGCCTGAAAACTTCATTGGAGCGTTGCATCAAGACGCAACGCTATCTCGTGGATCAAGTCCCCGAAGTGACACGGACCTTCGCCCGAGTCGGCACCAGTGAGGTGGCCACAGATCCGATGTCCCCAGGGGAATACGACCTCTATATTTTTTACAAACCTCAGTCGGCGTGGAGGCAAGAAAACGGCAAACCTGTGTCTCGTGATCGCCTGGCGGAATTGATTCGCGAAGAACTCGCGCGAGAGGTCCCTGAGCAGGACTACGACTTTGCTCAGCCTATCCAAATGCGTTTCAATGAAATGCTGGAAGGCTCACGAGCAGATCTCGCCGTGCGCATCTTTGGAGATGACTACGATGTCATGGAAAAGATCGGTGAAGAGGTGAAATCCATCCTGGAGGGAATGACCGGCACGAACAATGCGGAATTCGAAACCCAGGGGCGCGTGCCAGTGATGGAAGTGCGCGCAGATCGGGCTGCCATGCTGAAATACAATGTCGAGGCCGGTGAGATCAACGCGGCCATTACGGGGGCCATGGCGGGGAATGTCACGGGCACCTTGATGGAGCATGATCGTCGCCGCAGCATTGTGGTGAGGCTTCCTGAAAATTTGCGCAACGATAGCCAAGTGATCAAGACCTTACCTGTGCGGACGCAAGACGGCTCATTGATCACTCTGGATCGCCTCGCCGACTTGGTGGAGGTGCCGCAGGTGGATGCCATCGGCCGTGAAGACGGTCACCGCCGAGTGGGTTTGAATGTGGACTTAGCTGGCGGCGTGGATGCGGAAGCTTACGTGACGGAAGCCCGATCTAAGATCGCTCAACAGGTGAAGCTACCGGAAGGGTATCGTGTCGATTTTGGTGGCCAGTTTGAGCATCTTCAGGAAGCGCGGGCACGCTTAGCCATTGTCGTGCCCTTGGCCCTGGCGCTGATCTTTGTCTTGATCCACGCTTCTTTCAAAAGTGTCGTTCAGACCCTGATCATTTACACGGGCATCCCGCTCGCAATCACGGGTGGGGTATTGGCTCTTTGGATGCGAGGCCTTCCGTTCAGCATCAGTGCCGCCATTGGCTTCATCGCCCTCTGCGGTGTGGCGGTGCTTAATGGGGTGGTGCTGATCAGTTGCTTCAATCAGCTTCGGAATGAAGGCCGAAATGCTGAGGAAGCTGTTCACGAAGGAAGCTTGCAGCGTTTACGCCCCGTCATGATGACGGCGTTGGTGGCCAGCCTCGGCTTTATCCCCATGGCCATCAGTGAAGGGGCAGGCGCCGAAGTTCAGCGGCCCCTCGCGACGGTCGTCATTGGCGGCATCGTCAGCAGTACCTTTCTCACCTTATTTCTGCTTCCCGTTCTTTATCGCTGGGGGGTGAAAGATCGTCCCGCGGAGACGCATCGCAAAGCCGGTCGTCCCGCCCAGAACGTGTCTCTGCTGCATGTGCAGCCTGTCTGAATGCCCCTTTTTCCTATAACACCATGCGTGCCCCATCCTCCCGTCGAGCCTTCCATCGCTCTCGCTGTGCTTTGAAAAAAGCAGGGCTTAATCAATCCTTGGCGCTTGCCCCCATGCTCTTGCCGGCAGTGCCTCTGCTGGCTGCTGAGCATCTGCGGTCAGACATCAGTTATCAGCTCTACAAAGAGGACGATGGCCGAATCAATGTGGAATCGTGGTACTTCCGTGGCGAGATGAATCTCTCGGAAGACACCACCTTCCGCTATCAGTTCCTGCGGGATGCCATCACAGGCTCTTCTCCCACAGGTGCTTTACCGGGCGGCACACAGCCTTTCTTGGCAGAGATCGAAGACGTGCGTAACGGGGTGCTAGGAGCATTGTCCCACAAGTTTGGTGATCACCTCGTCGAGGTGGAATTCTCTCGCAGCAAAGAACACGATTACCTCTCGTATGGACTCTCCTTGAGCGACCGTTGGGAATTCAATCAGAAGAACACGGCGCTGTCTTTTGGCATCAACTATCTCGATGACCAAGTGGCCGTCTATGGCCTCGAAGATCAGAAGAAAAGGAGTTACGACTTCTTTGTCGGCCTCAGTCAGTTGCTGGATAAAAACACCATCCTCTCGGCCAATCTCACCATCGGTTACAGCGAAGGTTATCTCAACGATCCGTACAAAGCCATCCAGCGCACAGACATCGTTTCCGTCCCCGATGGTCTGGGTGGAACCATTGATATACCCACCGTCAATCTATATCGGGAAAATCGCCCTGACAGCCGACTACGCGGAGTCTTGCAGCTCCAGGGCACGCACTTCTTTGAGAAGTATCAGGCGGCCTTGGACTGCACCCTGCGTTTTTCAGCCGACGACTACGGCGTCTTCTCACAGATGGTGCAGGTGGAGTGGCGACAAAGTCTTTGGGATCGATTTGAGATCACGCCTTACATCCGCTACTACCGTCAAAACGAGGCGAATTTCTTCCACAACACCCTGGATGAAGTCTCCATTGCGAATCCGGCCGAATATCCGAACGGACGTGGGCCTAACTATTCATCCGACTATCGTTTGTCCTCCATGCAGACGCTTAGTCTGGGACTGAAGCTGCGGTTTAGGATTAGCGACAACTGTTTCCTGTGGGGCGCCTATGAACGCTACGAAATGAGTGGCTGGGGCTCTCATCAAGCACCCGCTGAGGCATATCCCTCAGCGGACATCTGGACCGTCGGATGCACCATCCAATTCTGAGAACGCCATGTTGAAACACGTTACTCAGATCCCTCTCCAGCCGGATGGCCGCGGCGTGCGCAGTGTGCAGTTCAAAGCCTTGGGCACGGCGTGCGCCATTCAGTTTCGGTGCGCGGTTCAGCGCACAGCTCTGCAATTCGTGGCCGATGCGTTGGGTTGGTTGCAAGCCTTCGAGGCTAAGTTCTCGCGCTTTCGTCCCGACTCTCTGGTTTCTCAGATCAATGTGGCCGCAGGTGAAAGCTGGGTCAAAATCGATTCCGAGATGGAGCAGATGCTCAATATGGGCGACTCCATGTATCGCCTGACGCAAGGCATCATGGATCCTGCCATGCTGCCTCTGATCCGCGTTTGGGATTGGAAGAAAGTGCATGAGAGATTGCCCTCCGATGAGGAGGTCAAACAAGCGCTTTCCCTTTCGAAATGGGAAGACGTGAAGCGTGAATCCGGGCGTATTTTCCTGCCACGAAAAGGCATGGGCTTGGACTTCGGAGGCTTCGGCAAAGAGTATGCCGTGGATCAGATCGTGGCGATAGCCCGCAAGTATGAAATCGAAGATCTGCTGGTGGATCTGGGACGGGATATCTACGCCACGGGTGGGAATGGGATTCACCCCTTTTGGCATGTCGGGATTCAAGATGGTGTCCAAACAGAGCGATGCATCGGAGGTCTGGCCGTTTCCGGTTATGCTGTGTGTGCCTCAGGAGACTATGCCCGCCGCTTTGAGCATAACGGTATTCGTTATGGCCACATCTTGGATCGCCGCACGGGATGGCCTGTCAGTCATGGCCTTCGAGCCATTACCGTCCTGGGGCCTAATTGCCTTGTGGCGGGGATCTACTCCACTTGCGCCTTCATTCTGGGGTGGCGGGAGGGATTGCAGTTCGTGGAAAACGCTCCGGGCGTCGAGGCCTGCTTACAGAACGAGCAGGGAGTCATTGTCAGTCGTCACTTCATGAAACATCAAGTCAAAGCAGCCTAACAAATAAAACCCACCAAAACGATGAAAACCTACTTTAAAACCATGGCCTTCATTCTCATGACAGCCAGTGCTGGAGTATCGTCCAGCTTTGCCGCAGAAGCCTCCGTTGGAGCAGCCATGCCCAGTCTCGGCACACTCCTGCCTGGATCCTCATTGCCTAAAACCAGCGGTAAGGTCGTGCTCGTGGATTTCTGGGCCTCCTGGTGTGCTCCATGCAAACTCTCGTTCGTTACCCTTCAGCGACTGCACCAAAAGTATGCTTCGAAGGGGCTAGTGATCATCGGGGTCGGCGTGGATGAAGATGCAGGCAAATTCCAGACGTTTGCTTCGAAGCATCCTGCGGGATTCACCTTGGTTCACGATACCCAGCAATCTGCGGCAGCTTACTTCAATCCGCCCACCATGCCCAGCAGCTACTTGGTCGATAAAAGCGGAAAGATACGGTTTATCCACCAAGGGTTCCGCGGTGAAAAGACTGAAGCCGAATACGTGCACGAGATCGAGCAGATGCTCTCCGAATGAAACCCTCTTCACTCCTTAAAGAGCCATGAAACTCCGGATTCTATTTTTTGCGATCTCAGCACTATTGCTGAGTAATTGCACTCAAAAACTCGTGCGGGTGAAGCCCTACGAGCGCGGCAATCTCGCCCACTCCGTCATGAGTCCTGAACGGGATGGACTCCTTACTGCCATGACCCAACACGCCTATTTTTCCCGCGAAGCCAGTTTTGGAGGTGGGGGCGTGGGAGGTGGCGGCTGTGGTTGTAACTGAGTCATCCAACCTTTTTCCTTTTTGAATTGTCATGAACATCAAATCCAGCCTCGTCCGGCTTAAAAGACGTTTATCCCGGTGTGGATCCTTCCTGCTACTGTTTCAGCGCACACCAGCAGCTCAAGTCATTTTACCTGAGGTGAATTTCCTCACTTCAGCCGGAGGGATGGAGGCGGCGAAAGCCGTCATTGCTACCGTGGTGGGTCTTGGTGCATTTGATAGCGTTGCAGGTGCCACCTCGGTGACTCAAGTCGCTCCTTCCGCAGGCTCTTCGACGGTTCCAGTGACTGCGGGCACAAACCTTTCTGGTGTTTTTCAACTCGTCGGTGGCGGCGGTCATACGCCAGCCTCATGGTCGGTCGCCAGTGGCACCCTGCCCGCAGGCCTAACATTGAATAGCGTTCGGGGCAAGACAACGACGCTAACTGGCACCACGACGGAAAGCGGTAGCCGAACGGTGACGATTCGAGCGTGGGAGAATTCCAACTTTAGCGGTCGATCTGCTGCGGGCACCTTCACCATTCAGGTCTCCGCACCGCCGCCTGCGGCCATAGCCACGCAACCTTCGTCCACGACCATCAATCGAGACCAAACGGCTACTTTGACGGTTGTCGCGACTGGCAGCAATCCCCTCACCTACCAATGGTATCGAGGTTCCTCGGGAGACACTTCTGAGCCTGTCGGTTCCAATGCAGCTTCCTACACGACGCAGGCGTTGTCGGTGACGACAGACTACTGGGTTAAGGTCACGAACTCACAGAATGCCACAGGTGCCCATTCAAACACCGCGACCGTGACGGTCAGGCAACCTGCTGAAATCGCTCAAGGGCCTGCGCCCGTTACCATTTCGAGTGGCACCACGGCCACGCTATCAGTGGTGGCTACGGGAGATGCACCGTTGACGTATCAGTGGTATCAGGAGGTCCCAGGTTCATCAGCCGTTCCTGTGGGAACGAATTCATCCAGCTTTACGACACCCACTTTGTTGGAAACAACTAGCTATTGGGTGAAGGTCACCAACGTCGCCAATACGGATGGAGCGATCTCGAATACGGCCATCGTGACCGTGACAGCTTCTGCCACGCCGAACATCTATACAGCGTCCACCTTGCCTCCGGCGAAAACGGGCGCTGCCTATCAGGTGCAGATTCATGCCGTGGGAGGCTTAGCACCTTATGCTTGGTCGGTGTCAGAGGGCAGCCTGCCTGTAGGCCTGACGTTGAGTCCAGAAGGACTTCTATCAGGCACCCCAGAAGTCAATGGCACGAGCCAATTCACGATCCAAGTGGAAGACGACGACAATCAGATCGACACGCGTGTTTTCAGTCTCAGTGCCAGCGATCTCACCATTGCGGTAGAAACGCTGCCCGTCCCTGTCAAAGGGGTCCAATATTCTCATGCGTTGACTGGTCTGGGTGGGACAGGGGATTTCACGTGGTCGTACGTATCGGGCAGTTTACCCGTTGGCATCAGTTTGGGCAGTGATGGGATCCTGAGCGGGATTCCCCAAGCAGAGGGTAATGCTTCCTTCCGAGTGCGTCTCACCGATGGGGTGGACTTCTCGGTGGAGCAGGACTTTGCATTGGCTGTCTCTGCCACCTATTTGGTACCTGTGGTGAAACCCATCATCTTCGTGCCAGCGACCATCGGAGCCGATTTCAAGGCGAAGGTCGCAGCCGCCAACTATCCCACAAAGTTCGCCATCAAGAATCTGCCCAAAGGTTTGAAGTACAATGCCGTAACAGGGGTCATCACGGGCCGTGCGTCCATCGCCGGAAGCTTCGACGTGATTGTGACTGCCAGTAACAAAGCAGGCACGAGCGCTCCGGTTCACGGATCTCTGGAAGTCCAAGCTCTTGATACCCATTTGGTCGGCACTTTTGCCGGAGTCATTGAGCGGACCGACAGTGTCAACTCAGGCTTGGGCGGCTGGATCAGTCTAACAACGACCTCGACTGGAGGCTACACCTTGAAAGTGACCTCGGCACTGCCCGGCAGTGGATCAAAAGCAGCAGGAGCAACTTACGCAGCCAAAGGATTCCTGGCAGAAGAGGCGCCTCAGGTTGAGGCGCCTCTGGCTGGCTTACCATTGCAGATCATCATGGATCCAGAGACGGGGGACTTCAGTGGCTCCCTTGGTGCAGCACCCATTCACGGATGGCACTCTACTTGGACGAAAAGCACGCCTGCGACTGCTTATGAAGGCTATTACAGCGTGGCGTTGCAAGAGGGTGTGACCGTTCTCGCGGAAGCGCCTCCACGGCCTCAAGGCACGGGTTTTGCCACCTTCACGGTAAGTCCTCTCGGTGTGTTGAAAATCGCTGGAAAAACCGCAGACGGGGAGACGATCACAGCGGCCACTTTCATTGACGGTGAAGGGGATTTCGGGGCGTATGCTCCTCTCTATAAAAAGCTAGGCACGCTTCAAGGCTCCATGAAGCTGCAAACAGGAGTGAATAGCACCGAAGAGAATCGAGTGACGGGTGATCTCACTTGGCTACGGCCTGCGATAACGGGCCGCTTGTATCCGCTCGGATTTGGGCCCCTAAACGTCGTGGCAGAGGGAGGTTATCTGGCACCTGCGAAACACAAGGTTATCCTGGGTCTCCCTGCCGCAGGCTCGGTAAGTGTGGAGTTTTCCGGAGGTGGGTTGGATCTGTCAGAGACAGATCCGAACTTCAGCTTTGACTACTCGGCAGCCTATCAGATCACGCCGCCTCTTGCCGTGAATAACCCTGGGGTTGCCGCCATCAGCCTCGCTGCGGCTACGGGAAAGGTTGCGGGTAAGTTTACCCTGACTGAAAGCACCCCGCTCTTGAAACGGCCCGTTGCCTTCCAGGGACAGGTGGTGAGATTGGAAGATGGTTCGCTTAAAGCGGTCGGTTACTACCTGCTTCCACAGATCCCTGAAGGAAGTCAAAAAGCGACGGCGACACCGATCTTATCAGGAGCTGTCGAGCTCATTCAGCCTCAACCGTGAGAGGTTGATGATCTCACAAAAGGCACCCATTGGCTGAAGCTTCACCGCCAGCCAATGGGTGCTAGAAATCGAGACTCATTCCTAACAAATAATTATTTATCAAAGTGCGATTCGCTTTGAGCAAAGCTCCATCAAGCCTGTCTCACGTAAACGGTCGTGGACGGAATGAAGCTCCAGACGTTATTCATCATATGAAACATCCACTTTTCATCTGGGCTGGGTTTTGTCTCGCAATGGCTCTTCCTGCATTTGCGGATGAGGTATGGCAGGGATCGAGTGTCATCACCTTTTCAGGCACATCCACTCTGCATGATTGGGAAGGCAAGGTTTCTGCTAAGCCTTTTGAAACTCGCGTGAGTGAAGATGCTTCGGGCAAGCCGACGCGCATTCAAGCCGAGGTCGTTGTGGACGCGACTCAAATGGATACGGCTGAACCCAAGCGAGATGAAAACATCCGAAAGGCGATGAAAGTTACCGATTACCCGCTGATTCGAGGCAGCATCAACGCCCCGGTCAATGCGGTGGCGGCGGACGGTGTTACGCCGACGAAACTCCCTCTGAAGCTGACGCTGCTCGGCAAGACTCAAAATGTCGAGGGGACAGTTACAAACTGGAAAAGAACCAATGACAAAGCCTCCTTCGATCTCGATTTCGAACTCTCCATGAAAGAGAGCGGCATCAGTGTGCCCTCCGTCCTCTTTTTTATCCGTGTCGGTGATGCTGTGAAGGTGCATGCCACGGTGACTTTACTTCAAAAATAATTCCCCTCTCATGTCTGCATTCATTCATCACATTGCCACCATCACCCCCGCTTATACCTACAGCCAGAGCTACACACGCGACCGCCTGAAAGAGTGGACTCAGAATACCAAAACCAAGCGGCTGATTCAAGCCATCTACAATCGCAGCGGCATTGAGACACGGCACAGTGTGACAGGAGACTTTGTTGCCGGAACCGAAGCCAGTCTTTACCGCAGTGATGTGGATGGGAAACTCATTCCGCCAGGGACGGCAGAGCGCAATCGTGTGTATGCTCATGCGGCCAAAGAACTCTCTGTGGAAGTGACGCGACGTGCGCTTTCTCATGCTGTGGGCTTTGAAGCGAAGGACATCACTCACATCATCTACACTTCATGCACAGGCTTTGCGAATCCGGGGCCGGATTATCATGTCATTCGTGAGCTGGGGCTGCGTGAGAATGTGCAGCGTTACACCCTTGGGTTCATGGGCTGCTATGCGGCCTTCCCTGCTCTCAGAATGGCGGCCCAATTTTGTGAAGCGGACTCTGAGGCGGTCGTGTTGGTGATTTGCTTGGAGCTGTGCACCTTGCACATGCAGATCAATGATGAACCGGACAGTATCTTGGCCAACTCTCTATTCGCCGATGGTGCGGCAGCGGCGATTGTGAGTGCGCGATCTCCGAGTGGCAAAAAGCCGGCTTACCAAATGAATGGCTTTGAGTCAGCTCTGGTGCCGTCCAGTGAGTCGGAAATGGCCTGGGAGATCGGCAATGAGGGATTCAACATCGTCCTGTCGAGTTATGTGCCGGACATCATCGGTGGAAACATCAAACAACTCCTGCGCGGTATTTTGACCCGTCGCGGCAGTTCGCTAGAAGCCATCGATGAGTGGGCTGTGCATCCGGGGGGACGTTCGATTCTCGATAAGGTGGAGGAGAGCCTTCATTTAGATCCAGATGCCTTGGAAGCCTCGCGAACGATTTTGAGGGATTATGGCAACATGAGCAGTGCTACCATCCTCTTCGTTTTAAAAGAGATGATGGACTCGGCGGATACAGAGCATGCCCAAGTATGTGCGATGGCTTTTGGTCCCGGATTGACCGTGGAGACAGCACTCTTAGAGCGGGTTGGATGTTCGGCTCCTGCTTCTCGCAGCGCGGTGGAACACACCCATTCCTGATGTCATGTCGAGCTTATCGGTCCCCTACACTGCCGCACAGAGGAGTGTGGCCTTGTTCTATGGTCTGATCAGTCATGCGCTCTTTTTAGGGTCCGTCGTGGTGATGTTTATCAGCCTTTATCAGGGGCTGCATTTCAGCCTGCTACATCTGCATGGCTGGGCCGCTGCGCTGAGTGATGGTCTGCTCGTGGTCCAGTTCGCTCTGGGGCATTCTCTTCTCCTCTCGGATCGGGGACGTCGTTGGATGACACGCATGGCTCCGCTTGGCCTGGGGCGTGAGCTCTCCACCACCCTTTTCGCCGGGTTAGCCTCCCTCCAGCTCCTCATTACATTCCTTCTCTGGTCGTCTTCAGATGTGGTTTGGGCAGCTCCAGAGGGTTGGGCTAAAGGTCTCCTGACCGTGCTCTATGGCATGTCGTGGGTGCTTTTAGCCAAGTCCATGAAGGATGCAGGTCTAGATGTGCAGGTGGGCATGCTGGGCTGGAGATCCATTTGGCGTGGGCAGGCACCACAATACCGTCCATTCACACGCACGGGCATGTTTCGCTACAGTCGGCAGCCGATCTATTCCTCATTCACGCTGATCCTCTGGACCGCGCCTGTCTGGACGCCCGATCACTTATGCCTCGCGGTGCTCTGGACCAGTTACTGTGTCGGGGCACCGCTCTGGAAAGAAAAACGCTACCGGCGCTTTTATGGTGAAGCTTATGAGCGTTATCAGGCGCGGGTGCCGTATTGGTTTCCTGGGAGAAAGAAACAGACGATGAACACGACGCAACCTATCCATGCCACCGATGCCGAGGTGATCATCATCGGTGCAGGTCCTGTGGGGATGTTGCTGGGCTGTTTGTTAGGCAAAAAGGGGATGAAGGTTTTGATCCTCGAGCAGCGATCGGGTTTGCCGACGCAGTCACAGGCGATCGGGATCACGCCGCCCTCCTTGGAGATTTTGGCTCGATTGGGTTTGGACCAAGCCTTTGTGCAGCAGGGCCTGTTAATCCGGGAGTGCCATGTCCACGGTCCGACGGGGCATGTAGGCACCGCCTCTTTTCGTGAGGTCCATCTGGAGTATCCTTTCATTCTGTCCCTGCCCCAGCAAATCAGCATGCGCTTGTTGGCGGAGAAGTTGGAGACCTTTCCAACGGTGACTCTCAGGCGAGGCGTGGAGGTGACTTCGGTTCGTCCCACAGAGACTGAGGTGCAGATCGAGTATGCCGACGAGCAAGGAAGCGTGACACAGCTACGGGCTGCCTATGCCGTGGCCTGTGATGGTCATCGCAGTGGTGTCCGAGAAAAACTGCGCATGCGCACGACACGGCAAGACTACGGGCATCATTTCATCATGGGAGACTTCACTGACCATTCAGGCTTGGGTGAAGAAGCGCATCTGTATTTCACACCCACGGGTGCCGTGGAGAGCTTTCCGCTGCCGGGTGGCATCCGACGATGGATCGTGCAGACTCGGCAGACAGACGTTTCCTTGCCCACTGGTTTCATCAGTGAAACGGTGCGCATCCGCACCGGGATGTTGATCGAAAAGGAAGCACAATTGAATCAAAGTCATTTCTCGCCTTGGCGACTGGACTGCGAGCAGATCTACGAAGGGCGTGTCTTGCTCTGTGGCGATGCGGCCCACGTTATGAGCCCCATTGGGGGACAAGGCATGAACACAGGCTTTGCCGATGCTGAGTTTGCTGCCGAATTGCTTCAGGGAGTGGTGCATCGTGGGCAGGCGGTGGAGCCATGGTTGGCGGAGTATGATCGCTGTCGGCGGAAAGCGGCCAGCACAGCGGCCACGCGTGCTTCCATGGGCATGGGGTTGGGCACCTGGCGAGGTGAGTTTTTGTCGAAGCTGCGTGATTTCCTCCTGCGGCACATTCTTCTGGGGGGCCCGATGGCTTCGGTGGTGGGGCCTTGGTTTGCCATGATGACCATCCCATTCAAACGTGTGTGTGAATCGGACTTGGCCGCGAGGTGGATGGCGTCGACGCGTGGAGATCTCACCCAGGCGGCTCCCCGCGAGTTGGTTATGGAAGCGCGATAGCTGTTGGCGTATCAGATGCGTGCCCCCATCAGCACCTTCATCACATCATCCATGGTGATCCAGCCCGTGATGAGCCCGGCAGGGTTGTCCACGAGGGCGGCGATCTGCTGGCGCTCTAAAAACAGAGTCAACAGTTGAGTCAGCGAGGCCTTTTCACTGATGTGCAGAACGGGTCTCACCAGCAGTCTCCAGTCGGCTTTTTCGGGATCGTTAAGATTCTGCACAAAAAGTTCCCGCACCCGCACATAGCCGGTGATTTGCTCCAGGCTACCGTCCGCACTCACGGGGTAGCTGCGATGCAGTTTAGGTCCCAGGGCAGCGATGTTCTCCTGTAGGGATTTGCGTTGGTCAAACACGCGCACGGCTTCACGGGGCACCATGGCGGTGCGGGTCCGCCGGGCACTGAGGGTCGCCGCATGGATCATGATGATCTCCTCCCGATTATGCAGCAGTTGCTCGGCCTTGGCGGCTTGCACCAGGGTGATGATGTCCATGATTTGGTCACTCTGCGTCTTCTGCACCACCGTGCCTTGTTTGAGCCGCTGGCAAAAGCGCTCCATCACCATGACCAGAGGGCGGCATAGATTTACCATCCAGGTCAGAGGACCAATGACGCGCGGAGCGAGCCGTTCCGCGTGATGAACTCCCAAGATCTTGGGCGTCAGTTCGCCCAGGAAAAGCACCAGAAAGCTGATGATGACGGAAAACAACCAAAGCCAGGATTCCCCAAAGACATGCACAAAGACAGCACCCGCCAAAGTCGCCAGCCCGGTATTGGCCAGCGTGTTCAGCACGAGGATGGCCGACACTGGTCTCTCGATGTGGTTTTTCATTGCCAGCCAACGGCCTGCGACACCCAAGCCGTTTTCTTTCTTCTCCTGCAATCGCAGGCTGAGGGGATTGAGGCTGAGCAATACCGCTTCACACAATGAGCAGAGAAACGAAATGCAAATGACGGTCAGGGAGACCCAAAGGAGAAGAAAGAGCATGAGAAACTTGGGGGGATTAAGATCTTCGGCGGCGGAAAAGAGTGAGCAGGCCTCCGGCCAGAATCATGAACAGACGATGAGGCTCAGGCACCACGCTGGTGGTGAGTGTGATGTAGCCCGAGTCATACAACTGGCTGATGTCCAGGGCATAGCCAGGGGGGAGGTCCAAGCCAGAAGCATCCAGGGTGAATTGCCCGCTGAGTCCGGTGAGGCCCGCCCAATCGAAAAGCTGAAACGAGTCTCCAGCCACGCCGAAAGCTGAGCCGGTCAGTTTTAGAGTCGCTCCTTGGGCGATGACCACGCTCCCTGCCAATGCCAAGCGATCGGCGGTTTGATGAGCGAACAGATTCAGCCATACCACGCTGTTCGCTTCAAAGACGAGCTGGCTTTCTGGGGAGGCCTGAAGGCTAAGGAGCGCCGCCGTCTGCCCCAAGGCTTCTCCAACAATGAGCTTTCCTTGAATGATGATGGAGGCGTCTGCACCTGTCTGGATCAGGCCTGTGCCCTTGAGGGTGCTGCTGGCATCCACGAAGACGGAACTGGTGCCGGTGGCTGACCCGCTGGTGTTGGCCACGATGAGGGTGCTGCCATTTTGAACGAGCGTGGAGCCCGTGTAGTTATTGGTATTGTTGCTGAGCGTAACCCGTGCCGTATCAAGGATCAGATCCCCTGGATTCACGCCTGTGATGCGCCCCGTGATGAGAAATGTGCCACCGCTATACGTCAGAGGTCGGCCATTTTTGGCCTGAGTGCCTGAGAGGGTTAACACGGCTCCCCCGCTGTTACGAACGATGCCTCCCCCAGCCGATGCAGAAGTGATGCCACGCGTTAAGGTCGCATCTTGAGTGCCCGTGTATTCCAAGGTGCCGGTGGTGGTGCCTGAACCCAAAAGGATAGCAGTGTTCGCTGTGCCCAAGGGCTGAGCGGTGCCAGCGGAGCCGATGCGAGTGATTTGGAGGGTTCCTGCATTGATGGTCACGCCTCCCGTGAAGCTGTTGTCCCCAGCCAGTTCCCAGATCCCTGTGCCAGCCTTGGTGATGGAGACGGTCAGAGCTCCGAGGTCCGCAATGCTGCCAGGGACTCTGCCAGTTGCCCCAAGCGAGGCGTCTAAGATGGCTGTGGTGGGGCCAGCCGCGTCTTCAGACGGCGTCAGGTTGCCAGAGAGCGTTAATGAGCCCGCAGTGACTTTGAGGCGTGTTTGACCATTGCCAAAGCCTCCTGACGTCAGTGCGATGGAGCCTGCGACGGTATTGTTCCCGGCATTGCTCAGGAGGGCAGGATTCGTGGTGTTGTCATTGCTCGTGACGAGGGAGATGGAGGCTGGAAGGTGGATATCTTCCGTGCTGCCATCGAGCTTGAGCGTAGGGGCAGAGGTATTTCCGCTGATGTAGACGGTTTTGGCTGCTGTGCCGAGCGCGCCAGAACGGGTGATGGCCAAGGTGCCACCGACAATCCAGACATCGCCGCCGAAGCTGTTGCCCGCATTCGTGAGCGTGAGTGCGGCCGAGCCATCTTTCACGAGGATCAATTGGTTTTCAGAGCTGCCTTCGCCGCCTAGTTTGCCAGCATAGGTGACAGCCGTCGTATTGTTAATCGTTAGGTTGGAAAAGGTTTCGTGCCCGCCCACGATGGCATTGGCTGTCCCTGTCCCAGCCATGGTGATGGCGGAGAGGGTTTGATGGCTTGGACCTGTGCTATCACCGAGTTGCAGGAGGCCGCTGTTAGTTCCTTGCCCCAGCGTGACTCGGCTGGAGGCGGCAAGTCGGTCATCCCCTCCGCTAAGGATCAGGCGGCCATTATTCACGCGGGTGGTGCCGAGATAAGTTTGTGCGGCAGTTAGGGTCAGGTTACCCGCACCGGTTTTCGTGACGGAAGCGCTGCCTTCGGGGCCTGTGTTTAGAGTGGATGTGAAGACAACCGCGTTGGCTCCTGTCGCAAGCGTGGCAGTTACACCATCCGAGAGCATGATCTGCGCAGAGATGTCCTGGGTGTTGCCCGCCGTCCAGCCTAGCGTGGCATTGGCCGCAAAGGTGAGGGTGTTATCGTCGAGGGCATTGGCAGCGAAATTGATCGTTCCTGCGTTCAAGGTGATGCCGCCGGTAAATGTATTCGCTGGGTTATTGAGCGTGAGGGTTCCGCTGCCTGTTTTGGTGAAGCCCTGCGTGCCGCCGAGAATGGCGGAGATCGTGGCGATTTGATTGATCACTTCGATGAGGGGTTTCTCGACGGAGGTCGCCAAAGTCAGTGTCCATGGCCCCCCGTTGCCATTGGCGATGATCCAATTGTTCGAAGGCGTGAGGGCATCCCCAAAGATCAAAGTCCCTACGGTGCGATCTGCGGCTAGGTTCACGGTGCGATTAGCAGTTAGGTCGAGCGTGCTGAAGTTTGCCACGGCATTGATGCCTTGGGCGATGAGGCCGTCAGACCAATTGGCGGTGTTGCCCCAGCTCGAGTTCGAGGTGGCATTGATCCACGTACCATCTTGAGCAGGGAGTAGCCACGGGGTGGAGAAAGAGAGCAGAGTGATGAGAAGACGTCGGCGGGGGGAGGGAATCAACATGAAGGTCCAGGAGAGACCTCGCGCGCTTCCCGGTGGGGTGATGCGCAAGGCGGAGTACGTGGACCTTCCGTGGTGGGGATCGGTAGGGGGCCGGGCTAAAGATTCCCGGCTGTGAGAAAGATGAACCGATTACAAGTTAGGCGCGTAAGCCTGAAGCAGGCGATACTGAGCCAACATGGTTTTCACTGCGATGACAGTGGCGGCGACTTGCTGGTTGATAGGGGCTAAGGCGGGCGTTTCAAAGACCACTTCCATGGCATGAGGGCGCTGCTCAGGAGGTGCGCTCAAGATACCGTGGTAACCTTCTTTGATAATGCCATGTTCGGCTAGAAAGCCGTCGATCACATAGGCTTCATTCCGAGGCAGAATCTCATGAGCGGCGGCGAGGGCAGGCTCCAGGATCTGCTCACTGAGGAGAGAGCCGCTGACAAAGCCGTAGCAGCCATCGGAGGTGTCATCTGAGTGAAGGGCCAGGATGCCCTCGTAACGTTCAGCACGGAGTTGTTGCTCGAGGTATTGAATTTCAGGCTGGTCGGAGCCGACCCAAAACTCACGATTGAGATCGAGCCCAGAATGAGAATGGCGTGTGCCGAGGGTGCAGCCGCTGGGATTGCAAATGGGATAGAAGTGCAGTTCGAAATCCTCCAGTTCCACAGGCTTCGTGGAAGCCCACTGGATGAGTTCATGCACGGCGAGAATTCCTGCGTCTTCATCGCCGTGGACACCAGCAAAGACGCCAAACTTCATGCACATGCCTTTCTTGGAGGCCGGAAAAACGAGCTTGGGGATGAAGATGGCGTCAGTGCTGTCCTGAAACTCATGCTGAGACGATAAACGATCTCTGGTGAGCTGAATCGTGGAGACGATGGACATGGAACGAAGCGGGGAAAACTATTTCCGGATCGGGGTAACGGCTTCGTTAGAAAGCCGGGTTTTTTCCGTGCTTTCCACTTGGGTGACACGACCTTCGTGGACGACGATTTGCACCGAGCCAAAGCGCATGGAGGCCACTTTTTGCCTGACGATGTCAATCCACGCTTCTGGGGCGTTATCTTGGGGACTGTGGGTCATGGTGACGTTGCTTTTAGTGAGGCTGAATTTCGAGGAGGGCTGCCAAGAATCCATCGGCGGGATCTGCATGGCGTGCGGAGGCGGGGGTGGGTTTGACCTTCGGTTTGCAGGTGCCTTTGCGCTCTTCTTTGCGCATGGTGACCTCCACCACATGGTCGAGAGTGTAGCGGTCGAGGATGTTGGCGATGGCATTGCGCACATCGATCATCAGCATTCTCAGCCCGCAGTGAGCTTCATCGGGACAGGTACATCGCTCGTAGTCGGTCTCACTCGCGCAGCCAATCGGGGCTAACTTGCCGTCGATGAGACGCACGACATCACCCATCTTGATGCTCTTGGCGGGTTGGGCCAGCATGACGCCTCCCATCTTACCTCGGCGACTTTCCACATAACCGGCCACACGAAGTTCTGCCAAAATGTTCTCCAGAAACTTGTAGGGTAGCTTCTCGTTTTCTGCCAAAGTAGCCACGGAAATTACATCTGTGCCCTTTTTCGCGGCTACTCCGAGCCGGATTAAGGTGCGCAGGGCGTATTCTCCACGTTTGGTCAATCGCATGATCAATTCCTACTCCTCCAAACAACACTAATCAAGTAGGAATTAAAGACAATTCATTCCCGCACAAAAAACCGGGCTGATAGGCCCGGTTTTTCGTGGGTAGAAGATCAGAAAGAAGCTTTTTACTTCGGCTGATGCATGGCGATGCAATGCAGGGCACCGCCTTCCATGACGAGGTCCTTGCAGGTCACGGAGATGATCTCACGACCTGGGAAGCACTCAGCGATCTTGTCTTCTGCAATCGCGTCTTTCTTCTTCTGGCCGAAGATTGGAACCATGACTGCGTTGTTCAGGATCATGAAGTTGGCGTAGCTGGCGGGCAGACGGCTCAGACGCCAGTCTTTGGCCTCGATGGCGTTCGGCATTTCGATCTCGATGATCTCCAGCTTGCTACCATCAGCGGTGCGGACGTCATCGAGCTGTTCACGGATCTGCTTCAACACTTTGAAGTTCGGATCGGTCTCCTTACTTTCCACCATGCAGATGACGGCGTCTTCACGGACGAAACGCACGATGTCATCGATGTGACCGTCCGTGTCATCGCCTTCGATGCCTTCTTTGAACCAAACGATGTTGGTCACGCCCAGCATGGCCTTCAGTTCTTTCTCCATCTCCGCCTTGGTGCGGGCTTTACCGCCGTTGCGGTTGGGATTGAGCAGCACCGCCTCCGTCGTCATGAGCAGGCCCTTACCATTGGTTTCGATGGCACCGCCTTCCACGGTGAAGTCGGAGGTGTAGCGGTCCATTTTCAGGACGCTAGCGGCCTTTTCAGGAATGGTGTTGTCGAGATCGTAAGGGAACTTGCCGCCCCAGGCGTTGAAGTTCCAGTCGGTGATGGCCACCTGACCGCTTTCATTGTGCTTGATGAAGATCGGACCATGGTCACGGCACCACACATCGTTGGTGACATGCTCATAGAGATCCACCTGGCTGAGGTCACCTTCATTGTCGGCGATGCTCAGGCGGATGTTCATGTGGCTGAGCATCGGGGCATTGATGCGCACGCGCTCATAGCGGGAGATGGTGCTGGCGATTTCGCCAAACTTATCCTGCAGTTTGTGGAAGGTCTTCGGGCAGCTCTCCTTGTTGGAGGGCCACGAAAGCCAAATGGCCTCCTGCGGTTCAAATTCGGCGGGGAGGCGGTAGTTCTGCGGGTATCCTTTACTCATCGAGATAGCGTTTGGTCAAAGGGGCGTAGGTGTCAATGCGACGATCACGGAAAAACGGCCAGATGCGACGGAAATCCTCCACCGCTTGAAGATCACACTTCACCAGGATGACTTCTTCGTTTTCCACGGTTCCCTTGGCGATGATCTCACCATAGGGGTTGGCGACGAAGCTCTGCCCCCAGAACTCCGTATCGTCTTGAAATCCAGTCCGATTGACGGCGGCCACGTAGCAGCCATTGGCCACGGCATGACCGCGCTGCACGGATTCCCAAGCGCAGTGCTGGGCAGTGCCGAGTTCAGCTTTCTCGCTGCTCAGCCAGCCGATGGCGGTGGGATAAAAGAGAATCTCTGCTCCCGCCAGAGCGGTCAGGCGAGCCGCTTCGGGATACCATTGATCCCAGCAGATGAGCACACCGATGCGGCCAAACTTGGTGTCCCAGACCTTGTAACCGAGGTCACCTGGGGTGAAGTAAAACTTCTCTTCGAAGCCCGGATCCTGAGGAATGTGCATCTTCCGGTATTTGCCGAGATAAGTGCCATCGGCGTCCAGCACGGCCACCGTGTTGTGATACAAACCCGGCCCGCGTTTCTCAAACAGAGGTGCGATGATAACCACACCGAGTTCCTTCGCCAAGGCGGCGAGATGATCGGTGGTCGGCCCAGGCATGGGTTCGGCGAGATCGAAAAGAGACGTATCCTGCCGCGTGCAAAAGTAAGGGATGTCATAGAGCTCCTGCAGGCAAATGATCTGGGCACCGCGAGCTGCCGCGTCACGGATCAACTCATCATGCCGGGCATGGCTCTCCGCCTTGCTGGCATAGGTGGTGCCTTGGATGAGGCCGAGAGTGACAGTGGACATAACTTTTCTGTGAGGGGGCGCGGAGGATTGAGAGATGTGAGAATTACGCAAGCAAAGATATGCTGCATCTACAAACAGGATGCACGGACAAGATGATCGAAAACCGTGACGAAAATGCCCCCGCAGTTGGGGTTAGCCAAATGCCCTGGTGTTTCCATGGCTGGAGAATAAATAAATTGCTGAAAAATAAAGTGGCCATTCCGAGAGATCCACTTAACATCCACAGCTTCAGTTCAATCCCTTGCTTATGAAATACATCCTTACTGTTCTGCTCTTGATTGGATTTACCCTGCCTTCAGCCGAGGCCGAGGCCGCCGCAAAGAAGAAAGCCGCTGCTAAGGTGGAAGCTCCGTCTACAGAGGTCGAAGCCGCAGCCAAGACGCTGACACCCACGCAGAAGACGAAGCTGATGGAAATCCTCAACAAGGGGGATGATGCAGCTCTGCAATCACTTCCTGGGATTGGAGAAACACGAGCTAAAGCGGTGGTCAAAGGCCGACCTTTCGCAGAACCCCTCGATCTCTTGAAAGTCGAAGGCATCGGGGATGCGACATTTGCTCGGATCGTGTCTCACGCGAAGGCGGATTTCCCTGAAAAGGCGAAGAAAAAAGCCAGCCCAAAAGCGGAGGGCGAGGACTCCAAAAAGAAAGCACCCACTGCGGAGAAAAAAACCGCGAAAGAATAATCGCCGTCATCGGCAGATCACTCACGCTTTTCCAGGCACGGTTATTCAGCCCTCCATAGCTGAAACCCGTGCCTGTTTTTGTCGTTTCTTTTTATACTATCTCTCCCATGAATCCTTGGTATTACGTCGATTCCGAAAGCCAGCGCCATCAGGTCACTGAAGAGCAACTGCAATCCCTCGCCGCCGCTGGTGTGGTGCGTCCTGAGACCCTGATCTGGACGGAGGGACAGTCTGAGTGGCGCCGTGCTTCGCAGGTCTTGCCCGCCTTGTTCAGCAGAGCTGCGGGCACACCTCCTCCCGTGCCGGGAGGTCCGCCACCCTTTCCAGGAGGCTCCGGCATGCGGGCTCACGATGTGGACTATGAGATCCATGGCAATGAGATGCAAATCGTCGAGGTCGAGTTGGACCCCGGTGAAACCGTCATCGCGGAAGCAGGCGGGATGAACTACATGGACAATGGCATCGTCTTTGAAACCAAGATGGGCGATGGCTCCTCAACCTCCGAAGGCGGTTTGATGGGCATCTTGAAAAACGTCGGCAAGCGTGTGCTGACTGGCGAATCCATCTTCATGACCCATTTCACCAATCGTGCTCCGACGGGTAAGAAACGGGTCGCCTTCGCAGCGCCTTATCCGGGCAAAATCATCCCTCTGAAGCTTAGTGATTATGGCGGGGAGATTCTCTGTGAGAAGGATGCCTTTCTCTGCGCAGCCTATGGCACCTCTGTGGGCATTGCCTTCCAGAAACGATTCGGTGCGGGGCTCTTTGGCGGAGAAGGATTCATTCTTCAGCGTCTGAAAGGTGATGGCATGGCCTTCATCCATGCCGGGGGCACCATCATCAAAAAAGAACTCAAGGGTGAGACCATGCGGGTGGATACCGGCTGCTTGGTCGCCTTTACCCAAGGCGTGAGCTACGACATCGAGCGGGCGGGCAATCTAAAGAGCATGTTCTTTGGTGGTGAGGGGCTGTTCCTCACGACCCTTTCAGGTCATGGCACCGTCTGGCTCCAGAGCCTGCCGTTCTCACGTCTGGCGGACCGTATCCTGGCCAATGCTCCTTCCGCAGGAGGGAAAGCCACCGGTGAAGGTTCCGTGCTCGGTGGCATTGGCCGCCTTTTCGACGGGGATTGATTCCGGACTTCATAAAAAAGCGGCCATGGGTGACGCCATGGCCGCTTTTGTGTACAAGGCATCAGCGGGCTTTGCGTCTGCGCCGAGTCATCACGGTGATACATCCGAGCAAGACCAGAAATGCACGGGATGGCTCTGGTACCGCGACGATGGTGATGATCCCCGAGTTGGTGAACTGGCTGAGATCCCACATGAAGCCTGTGCCCACTAGGCTGGGGAGGTCGATGTCCGTGCTAGTATCGTTCGAACCGTCGCGGAAGAGCGAACCCAGGTTGGATGAAAAGGTGCCCATGCCACTCCAATCCAGAAGGTTGAAGCTCTGGCCCAAGGTAGGAGTGAAGTCGTTGGGCTGCACGACAATTTGTGCTCCTGTGGCTTGGGTAAAGGTGCCTCCTGCGGCCACTTGATCGTAAGCGAGGCTGGTCAGGTCCAGCACGAGCTTCGAACCCACACTCAGACTCAGCGCGCCGGAGATCGTGAGCTGCTGAGCTTCAGCCAGTCCGCTGGTGCCAGGGGCCAAAATGGAGCCGTTGGCCATAGTCACAGAGCCCGTCACATTACCGCCCCCTTCCAGAGTCTGACCGTTCTTCACGGAGAAGCCAGAGACGGCTGAGACATCGAAGGTGGCTCCACTGCGCACGCTGATGAGTGCCGAGCTGTCGATGGAACCTGTGCTGGTGAGTTTCAGCGTGCCTTCGCTAGCGATCGTGCTCCCGGCATAGGTATGGGCGACGGTGAGATTCATGGTGCCCGCGCCTGTTTTATTGATCCCGCCATTTTGAGTGACAGCTCCCAGGGTGAAGGTTTTGGTGGCGGCCACATTGAAGCTGCGCACACCGCCATCCAGATCCAGAAACATGGTGCCTAGGTGAGCGGCATTCGTGCTGTTGAGGAGAGAGCTATTGCCGGTAGCGGTCACATCGCCTCTCAGCACCACCTTGCTGGTGATGCCAGCGTTTTGGGCCACGATGGTCAGAGCGATATTCGTGCTGATGGTGAGGCCACCGGTGCCAATGGTGTAAACGCTGCTCGTTGAGAAGGCGCTGAAATTCGAGGCGGCGGTCGAATTGTAGGTCAGGGAATTCATCGTCCAGGTATTACCAGAGTGGGTGTCCATGACGGAGGTGCCATTGTACGTGACGTTTTGGGAGGAAACCGTGCCGTAGATGTCACCGGTTCCTGCATTCACGGTGAAGTCACCAAAGGTTCCACCGCGGATGGTGAGGCGTCCTGTGCCGTTTTTGGTGATGGAATTCGAGCCAGCATTCATGGTGTTGGCAAAGTTCAGTGTCCCCGATTGCACGTCGAAGACGACATTGCCAGTGAGGGTAGAGTTGGTGAAATCCACTGAATAGCCATTGGGTGCTAAGGTTGTTAGAGTAAAGGCACCCATGGAGAAGGTGCCGAACTTGATGGTCCGGTTTGTGAATGACCCGCTAGCCCGGTTGATATCGATCGTCACATTGCCACCGACAGTCACATTGTTGCCGAGAGTCAATGTCTCGGCCGTTGTGGGGGTGTTGCTATTACCATTGGCACGCACCTGTAGCGTGCCGCCATTCAGAGTGATGTTGCCTGTGCCAAAGAGCTTTTTGATCTGGCTATTGGTCGTGTAAACCGTCGGGTCGACACCGGCAAGAATACCGGACTCTAAGGTGGTGCCGTTGGAGTAAGTGCTGGCACCCGTGAGTGTCTGGGTTCCTGTCCCCGTTTTCACCAGCGAGAGCTTCGTGGTGCCGGTGATGATGCCATCGAAGGTGCCCGTGCCGTTGTTGCTACCGATCGTGAGGATGGCTGCGGTGGAGCTGCTGTTGGTCACGGTGCCTGCGCCATCCAACACGTCCACGGTTTGGCTGACGCCGTTGAGATCCAGGGTGCCCCCAGAGGCTACAGTGAGATCATTCGTGATGTCTCCGAGCGTGCCGGTGCCCGCCATTTTCAGGATGCCCGCAGTCACCACCGTATTGCCTGCATAGGTATTGGCACCCTGCACCACCATCGTTCCGGCCCCATCTTTGATCAGACCTCCATTTTGGGTGATCGGGGCCAGGGTGAAGGTCTTGCCGCTGGCGACAGTCACCGTGCGCACACCTCCATCCAGATCCAACAGCTTATAGGCAGCCACAGTGGAGCTACCCCCGACATTCAAGGCGTTGTTTTGATTCGCCGTGATGTTGCCCTTCAGGATCACTTTGGAGATCGGGTTGCTGGCGTTGGTGTCCGCATTGATGCTCAGGGCACCTGTCCCATTGAAGATCAGGCCTCCTGTCCCGATGGTGTAGGTGCTGCTGGTATTGCCAGCATAAAAACTACTCCCCGCACTCGTCGCATAGGTCAGAGAATTCATCGCCCAGGTATTGCCGGAGTGGGAGACGAAACTCGCGGACCCATTGACCACCATATCCTGAGCGGTCATCGCGTTGAAGATGTCCAGCTTACCTGCATCGATCGTGAGATTGCCCAGGCTGAGAGCGCCGCCGCCGTAGTTGAGCGTTAGGGTTGAAGCCCCATTTTTGAGCAGCGAGGTGGTTACCAGTTTGGAGGTGATCGTCGCATTGGCGTTGGTCGTGATCGTCGGCGTCGTGCCATCCAGGGTGATCGTGCCCCCACTGAGGGTGTAGGTGCCACTGTTGGCCGCATTGAAAATAATCCCATTGGTTGTTACAGTCCCCACCGCCACCGATGCCGCTGTGCCCGAGCTACCGCCTCCAAAGACAGCGATGTCTGCATTCGTATTTGGCCAGGCAATCAAAGTGCCACTGACACTGTCATACCAGGGTTTGTTGGTTGTCGTTGTATTCCAACCGCTGGTGTTACCGTCGGTGATGCCGTTTCCAGTGTCTGCATCGCTGTCATACTGCAGTTGGGCGGCCTGGAGGCTTACCACGCCCAACCATGTGCAAAGTCCGGTTTTCAAAAAGGTCTTCAAGGAATGACAGGTAGGACGACGAAGGAATGACGAATGCATGACGATGCCAAAGGGGGGCTGGCACACGCCGATTTACGCGGGGGCGTGGATCGGCGGGGTTGGGTTTGGGGAGGAGGGGAAGATACATACGCCGCACCTTTTTGCCACTAGTCAAAAATTCCCTGTTTGCGCCATCCCGCGCAAGCTTCGAAGACCAAAGGCGTTTGCATGGCCGTCATGCGTTGCTTCTGTCTGTTCCTTCTCGCTGCCCTTACAGGGGTTTTGTCTGCCGCCACTCCGCCCAATATCGTCTTCATTATGGCGGATGACTTAGGCTGGGCCGATGTGGCCTTTCATGGTGGTAATGCCCCCACACCGAACTTGGATCAGCTGGCCAAAGAAGGGTTAGAACTCACTCAGCATTACGTGGCTCCCGTGTGTAGCCCTACCCGTGCCGGCCTGATGACCGGGCGTTGCTGGAGCCGATTTGGCGTGACTACCCCCAATTCAGGCCGTGCATTGCCTTGGGAGACGGTGACTTTGCCGAAAGCTCTCAAGACCCTGGGTTACGACACCTGTCTGACGGGCAAATGGCACCTGGGATCTAAACCCGATTGGGGTCCTTCTAAATTTGGCTTCGACCACAGCTACGGCTCCCTCGGCGGCGGTGTCGGTCCCTACAATCATCGCTACAAGCAGGGGGAGTTCACGCACACGTGGCATCGCAATGGGGAGCTTATTGAGGAACAGGGGCATGCGACGGATTTGATCACTCAAGAAGCGCTCAAGTGGTTGGGCCAGCGTGATTCGAACCCCTTTTTTCTCTATGTTCCCTTCACCGCCGTTCACCTACCTCTCAAAGAACCGGAGGAGTGGCTGAAGCGTGTGCCTGCGGGTATTACCGACGCAGTTGCCAGACACTATGCGGCCTGCATCCTGCATCAGGACTGGGCCGTTGGGCGGATCATCGAGGCCCTGGAAAAGTCGGGGCACCGACAAAACACGCTGGTGATCTTCACCAGTGACAACGGCGGTAGTACGGCGGAAAACAATGACCGTAAATATCCTGCCGATGACTATGTCTCGGGCAGCATCCCCGGCAATAACACTCCGCTGCGAGGTCAAAAGGGCGATCTCTACGAGGGCGGCATCCGGGTGCCGACCATTGTAAGTTGGCCAGGCACCCTCAAAGCAGGGCGTTTTGACACGCCGATGCAGATCACCGATTGGATGCCCACCTTCTGCGCCCTCGCTGGATATCAAAGCGAAGCGGATTTGAAATGGGATGGCACCGACTTTTGGCCTGCCCTGAGTGGACAAAAAGCCGCTAACGAACGCCTGCTCTACTGGGCTGGCCCCGGCTTTCGCGCCAGCGCCATTCGTCAGGGAGATTGGAAACTGGTCGTGACCCGACGGAAAGGGCAGCCTGATGGCGTGGCGGAACTCTTTAACCTAGCCCGTGATCCCGAGGAAAAACAGGACCTCGCCACTCAGCAGCCCGACCAAGTGTCCGCCCTGAAGGCACGCCTGAAAGAAGTCGCTAAGGCAGACCGCGATTCCGTCGTGAACGAACCCGCAGCCAAAGAATGACGACCTAGCCGCCAAGGCAGAAGCGAGTCAGTAGGTAATGCGACGGTTACGAGCCGTCACGGTCCACCGCTGAGATGATCGACCGTCCTCGATGACGACTGCCTCACCATACATGGAGACGGTGGGGCAAATATGTCTCGGAATGCCATGGAGAGCCTGGCCGATTTGGAATTCGTGAGCGCGATCGGTTTTTAGAACCAGATGCTCTTCACTCTGCATCACCACTTCAGCATCGGGTAGTTCTTCGAAGCGGACCCGAGGATGTGGATTCTCAGGGGCCACCGATTTATGGCCAAGGTCTAGGGTTAAGCGATCTGCCCCTGGTTTGCTAATGACTCGGGCCAACAAGATTGCGGCAGGAAGGAAGGGTAAATCGGGGTGTTTATCGCCGTAACCAAAGTCCCAGAGCACCGTGGTGCCAGGAGACAGCGTGCGATCAGGAAACGCGGCATGCACACCGAAGGTCGGTGAACCACCAGCGACCAGCTCTGAAACCAGCACGCCTTCTCCGATCAATCGCTCTCGCAGGGCTAAAACCGGCACATAGGCTTCCTCGCAGCGGCTCCGGCGTGTTTCCAACTCAGGATCATGGATATGGCCATCGTAGGCATGCAGGCCCCTGAACAGCAGCTTCGGAGTGTCTTTGATCACATGCGCCAGAAAAACGGCGGCTTCATTGCTGGGGAGTATCCCTGTGCGGCCCATGCCACAGTCCAATTCCAGAAAAACGCCGAGCGTGACCTGGTTTTGTTGAGCTGCGGCGGCTAACGTGCGGATGGTTGCCTCATCATCGGCAATGGCGGAAAACTGGGTTCCTGGAAAGGCTTCGGCCAAGCGGGCTAAACGATGCCCATTAGGCCCCACACAGGGCATGGCCAGCAGTATATCTTTCGCGCCACCGGCAGCACACATTTCGGCTTCGGCGATGGTGGAGGCCTTAAACCGATTGATGCCTAACTCCACCTGCCGCTGGATCAGGGTCAGCATTTTGTGGGTTTTGACATGCGGGCGGAGCCTTTCCGGCCCGCCGGCGATTTGAAGCATCAATTGTAGATTGTGCTCAATCCGCTCCCGATACAGGAGCAGGGCAGGGGAGGCGATGTCGGTTTCGTTTTCGACGTGGAACCAGGCGTGGGGGCTCATGCGTAGTGTCTGGTGATACTGATGGGCTGAATAAGTTGCAAGAGCTCAGGTGACGGAGGTAACAATTGCATCTAAACTGCTTTTTCTTGGCGACAGTTCGTAATTCCAGCTAGTGTCCGCGTCCCCCCAATATGGTCCGACTCATCACCCAGCAAGGACAGCTCTTCGATTGGCAGGACGAAAAGGTGCGCCCCTTTCCGGACAACCTCGTCTTTCTTGATCTCCTCAACCCCTCACGTGCCGAGGAACTTGAGGCGGAGAGTTGGCTCGAGCATCAGCTCCCGACGCGGGAAGAGATGCAGGAGATTGAGGAATCCAGCCGACTCTACAGCGAACAGGGAGCCCTCTACATGACCGCGTGGATTCCCGTTGGGCTGGATTCACCCGACCCTGACACCACCGCCATCACCTTCGTGTTGGCCCCTGATTGCCTCACCACCGTGCGCTATGCGGACCCGATGGCGTTCCGTCTGATTGTGGACCAAGTTCGCCGCCAATGTGCCTGCCCCATGAGCAGCGATGCGGTTTTCCTCACCCTCTGTGAGTTGATCGTGGCCCGGATTGCCGATGCCCTGCAGTTGGTCGAGTCCGACCTCAAGAAGATCGGGCGGGATGTATTCAGTCTGAATCCCCACAAGGCCAACGCCACCGTGGAAAAAGATTTGGGCGATGTCGTGCGCACCCTGGGCCGCCGCAGTGCTCTGGTGGCGAATCTGCGCGAAAGTCTCGTGAGCGTGAACCGCATGCTCCAGTATTTCCTCAACAATGCAGCCACGTGGATGCGCAGTGATCTCGCCGCGCAGTTCCGCAGCGTCATGCGCGACGTGAAGTCTCTGGACGATTACACCAATCAGCAGCAGCAGGAGATGACCTTCCTTCTGGAGTCCACGTTAGGGCTGATCAACATCCAGCAGAACCAGATCATCAAGATCTTCACCATCGCCAGCGTGCTGTTCATGCCTCCGACCCTGATTGCCAGCATCTACGGCATGAATTTCGAGCACATGCCGGAGCTGAAATTTCCCTGGGCTTATCCGGTGGTTATCTGCCTTCTGGTCGTCTCGGCTCTTATCCCGATCTGGTGGTTTAAGCGGAAGAAGCTGCTGTAGCGGGTTTTAATATTCTGCCTTGGCTGGTTGATAGTGAGCTCCCTCTGCCACTGAAAGAGGGGCCGTCAGCATGTACAACCACACCGGCCTAAACAGATCCGCATTCTTATTGGCAATGACAGAAGTGTGGGCAGGACCAGACTCTAGCTTTCCTCCTGGATAATCGGTGGTGAGGCAACGGCTGTGATCGAAAGGGGCTCTCTTTTCATCCACTGATACCAACGGAGCAAATTTGGTTAATCCAAAAGCGTCTAAGGTCGCCCATTGCTGCTCAGGAGTGCAGCCCTGGTAATCCTGCTGGTGATTGAAGGTGAAAAAGCGCTCTTTGGGAGTGGCCGACTCTCCCACTAACCAAGCGGCCGACCGGGCGGACTTCAGACTCCAGTCCTTGGGTGCCCCAGTGCCAATAACTCTTGCGACCGGATGTTTCATGCCGATGAGAAAGGCATGTCCTCCGCCTTGAGATTGCCCGGCAGGCACCAGTTTTTCCCAAACCAAGTCTCCTGACTCATCGAGGAACTGCCCCCAATTTTCGCGAGCACGGATTTGACTTAAAAGCTTCAGGAGTTTGATCAGACGATTCTCGATGCTCTCGGCGCGAGGGATGGAGATGTGCGGCCCTTTGCCGCCTTGGATGATGCTCAGGCGAAACTCTTCAAAGCTCTTGGGATCTTCATCGCGCTTACAAACTGTCGCCGGGATATCATCGGGATACATCAGCTTGATCACGTGATAACCTTGGCTCGCAGCCAGTTTGCAAAACTCTTCAGCGCCTCGACTGCGCCCGCCTGTCCCTGTCAACCAGAGCAAGAGCTCATGCCGCTCGGCGGCTTTCTCCGGGGCCTTCCGAATCACAATGTCCCGATCCACATGAAGGTGATGCGGAAAATCGAATGTCTTGATTTCGGGATCGGTGCGACTCGGTAGAATCGCGATGCCCTCCATCGCTGATCGAGTCTGTCCTTCCTCCTCCGAGTCAGACTCTTGCGCTAGGCAGGAGGACAAGGCATAACCAAGAGTCACACAAGCGATCCAAGACTGGATTCCGAATCGAGTGCGAGAGAACAAAACGGCCATGCAGCATAAACAAGCGGCATGGCTGGATGTTTCAAATCAGGCTCACATCACAACCAGCCCGTCTGATTGAGACGCCCGGTCAATTCCATCTGCCTCTCCAGTTGTTGGGCATACAGCGCTGCATTTCCCGCATTGGGTTTGCAGCGGGTGGACTCGTCCAGTGTCACCAATTGGGCACAGAGTTCATCGTAGGTCACGGTGTCCCCGTGCTCATTGGCCTGCGCATAAGCAGCCTGAATGGCCGCACCGAGCGCGGCCCCTTCACTGGTATTGAGCGTCACCACTTCCGCATTGAAACAGTCCGCCGCAATTTGCCGCCAGGTCGAGCTTTTACTGCCGCCACCCGTCAGACGAATTTCCGTGGGATTCATGCCCAGATCCCGGAAGCGTTTCAGACCATAGGCGAGTCCGAGAGTCGCGCCTTCCACCGCAGCGCGGGCGATGTTGGCGGGGGTCATGTTGGTCGGGCGCAGGCCATGAATCACCCCACTGCCATTAGGAAGGTTCGGAGTGCGTTCGCCATTCAGGTAAGGCAGGAAAGTCAGCCCCTCTGCCCCAGCAGGCGCCGAAGCTACCGCTTCTTCGAGTTGCTTTAGATCCCAGCCATACATCTCACGCACTTGCTCCGTCACGACGGTAACATTCATCGTGCACACAAGCGGGAGCCATTGATCCGTGCTGTCGCAGAAAGCGGCCACTTCACCCTGGCCATCCACCACAGGTTCAGCGGCGACACCATAGAGCGTGCCGCTGGTGCCGAAGCTGGCCGTCACCACGCCCGGTTTGATGTTGCCGGTGCCGATCGCTCCCATCATGTTATCACCACCACCGGCACTGATGATGACGTTGTCTCCCAGGCCCCAGGCCTGAGCCAGTTCGGCACGAAGACGACCGTGAACACGGCGGCTTGAGCCTAACTCAGGAAGCATGCTGCGCACACGTGGGTCAATGTAATCGCACAACTCATAGCACCACTCACGCGTGTTCACGTTCAGGATACCCATTCCTGAGGCATCGCCATACTCCATGCGCTTCACCCCACTGAGCCAAAAGTTAATGTAGTCGTGCGGCAGTAGAATGGAGATGGTTTTGGCAAAGTTCTCCGGCTCGTTCTGTTTCATCCAGAGCAGCTTGGGGATGGTGTAACCTGGCAGCATGGCATTGCCAGCCAAGGCGATGATGCCCGGTTGCCCGCCAAACTCATGCGCCATCTCTGCACATTGAGGCTGGGTGGAGGTATCGCACCACAGTTTGGCGGGACGCACAGGTCGATCATCCGCACCGAGAGCCACCAAACCATGCTGCTGGCCGCTGACGCCGATGCCTGCGACCTTGGCTTTATCCGTGCCAAGTTTTTCCAGGCACTGCTTTACACAGTGATCCACGGCATCCAGCCAGTCCTGCGGATTTTGTTCCAGATGCCCCGGCGGCAGCCCCTCAATCAGTTCATAGCTACTGTGACCGGAGGCTAGGATCTTGCCCGTCTCCAGATCCAAGACGATGGCCTTGGTGCTCTGCGTGCCGCTGTCGATACCGAGAAAATACATGATGGTTGGGTGGGATGGAAACTGGCGCATCTTTGGCAGGCACAGCGCCGGGCAGCAATGGCAAAAACTAGGGAGTCGGTGTCCGGCGTAGCAAAATCGCTGCATGACGCCAGGTCTTTTCAAACTCCGCCCGGGTCACCGTGCGCAACCCATAAGCTGGATCTCCGAGCGTGATGTGATCGGCTCCCACCTTCAGGACAGTCACGAAGTGATCCACAAAAGGTTGATGCCGAATCACCGCGATCCAGACCGGCCAATCACTCATGTTGGGGAGCGACTCCAGATAGCGATGCTCCACGACCAACCCTTGGCCCCGATAAGAACGGAGCAGCCCGGCTGCCAGGACATCATCGGGCGTCCCCGTCAGGGCGGATGATCCTAACGAAATCGCCAGCGGCCCCTCTTCGGCCTGGAGCCCAAGCACTCGCAGTGCCGTCACCGATGCAGCGGGACCGCAATTGTAGGGGGTGCGCTGGAGGCAGACGCCGTCATCATCCACCACCGTGCCGATTTGATGCAACTCATGGAGACTGACCAGGGGGGCCGCAAAGGGCATGACCGCTGTGCGAAATAGACAAATCCAGAATAAAACGGTGAGTAACTGACGCAGCTTGGCAGATTCCACAAAACCTGTGAGGAGGCGAATCAAAAAGGGCAGGATGATGGCCAGCACGATCCACTTGCGTTGCCCCATCAAAACGACGGACCAAGGAAACTCAAAATAGAGCCTCCGCACATTCAACCCCACCCCCACGATCAAAAGCGCCCCCAAGGAAGCGAGGCAGGCTCCGATGCCGAGGCGACGATCCTTTTTGGCCCCTAACCACGAACCGAGTTTTCCTGCGATCAGAGCCAGAATCACGATGAAAAATGTGCGTAACAGAATCGGGTAGATGAAGGTAATCATCGCGGTTTTAGCGAGGAGCAAGCAATCCACGATTCCGTGCACCTCGCACAACTTTTCTCGGTTTAATCGAGGCCTCCGGATTTAAAGAGACCTGATATCGAAAAGCCGTCTCTGGCATTTCTCGCCTAAACGAGTCCAAGTCGCACGATGATCAGGGTTGCGCCTTCGCGGTGTTAATCGAAATTGCCCAGTCTATTAAACTATGCTTATCCATCGCAGATGTTCAGCCCCCTTTATTTCCTAATCCCAATCGGCCTGCTTTTCTTTTCAAGCTGTGTTACGGAAGTACAAAAGTTTCCCGGTTCGGTGAAACAACAATGGGTCGAAACTTCAATGATTGACGATACTTTACTGGAGGTTAGTGGGCAATTGCAAGTGGTTGCGAGTATGCCCCAATCACTAGGCTATGAGCGACTTTGCATTTATCAAAAAGCATCCCACCAAGTCAGGTCTGTGATAGATGCGGAAGGGACTCCTGATTTCATTCGAGAAACCAACCAGTTTCTGAGGTTCCCCATCTTGGAGATGTTTTACTTGCACCAAAATAAAATGTATCGGTTTGCAGGGCAAAAAGGACTTTCTGTCTACGGCGATCCACCTCCCGCACCGCAACCCATTCCTAATTCTGCACAAGGTGAGATTAAACGTATGAGAGCTCTCAAATCCCTCCAACAGAGCCTCCAATGATCCTTCCCTGAGCACTTCAAATCGCCCATCAAATTGATCGATCCCATGACGCATCTGATTTTTCGCCTGACAACTTTGACCTGTGTTCTGTCGATTCTAGGTTGTTCAACACCTGTGGGCTTTTACGCTCAGCCTTCAACTCAGCAGCCCCATGCGGTGCTGACCTACAATGGAACCAAAAACTACCTCTCAGCGGTTCCATCCCTTCAGGTCATTGAAATCAATGGTAAGACTCCTCCTGTTCAGTCTTCGCTGCTTAAGTCCATCTTTAGCTACCGTCTGCATCCAGGACCAGTGCATTTATTTGTTCAGGCACGAAGTGGGCGTGGGGTCGGGGCCAGCGGTCATCTAGATTTTGTCGTCCGTAGAGACGCCTCTTATCAAATCGACTTGGCTGTTGGTATGAAAGACATAGCATTTCTGGTGACTGAGAATGGGAAAACGGTTGCAACGAGTCAGGCGACCAAACAAGTCACACGAGATCCCTCCCCGTCCTCCACGCCAATGTTCATCCCCATCGTTGTAGATTGAGTTGGCGCCCTCTATCCCTCTAAGCCTGAAGTTTAGATACATCTAAAACCATCTGGCGGATTAAACCCCTGTTGCCTTGGGGGAGGGCGTGCCCCATGATGTGCGAGAATTATGGTCACCAAACTTCTCCACACCCGTTATCGCGTAAACGACTTGGAAAAGACGATCACGTTTTACACAGACGTGCTTGGCCTGGAGGAGATCAAGCGGCACAAGTCGCCGCGAGGCTCTGAATTGGTCTTTCTGAAAACCCCCAATAGCGACGAGTTGATCGAAATCTGCTCCTATCCGGCCAGCGGCCCGGTATCTTTTTGCAGTGATCTCACGCATTTAGCTTTTGAGGTCGAAGACCTGGAAGCCTTTGCCAAACACGCTGCTGAGAAAGGCTATCCGCTCTCGGATGGTCCTACGGAAAGTTCCAGCGGCACTTTTGCTTTCATTGATGCGCCCGAGGGTTACGAGATCGAACTGATCCAGTATCGTAAATAAGCACGCGAAAGCTGCGGCTCAGTGACGTTGAACATTTAACTCTACAGATTATGGACTTTGACTGGCTTGGCGTTGCCTTCGACCTGACGAAACTGCCTCCCAAGGATATTGAGGAGTCCTTCGAAGATCCCTTTTCTCTCAAGCTCCTGCCGGAAGACAACGGCGACGGCACCAATGCCCGCTATTATAATCTGGGCAAGGCCCTCAGTGGCCGGGCGGTCTTCAGTGTTTTTTGGACCGACGGGAAACGTTACCGAGTGATCTACGCCCGGGACATGACCCACACGGAAGCCGATTTCTTTGAGCGTAAAAAAGCGGAGGATATGTAACCATGGAACCACGAAACAAGTCTGAGACCACCCAGATCCCCCGGTTCAGTGATGAGCTTCCCGCCATTCACACCTGGAATGAGGTGCCGTCTTTTGAAAATGAAGAAGCAGAAGGCCTCTTTTGGGAACGCCATCAGGTGGATCCTCGTCTGATGCAGATGTCCATTCACCGCAGCGATGTGCGGGAATCCACGACCATCACGCTGCGGTTTGATCCCCGCATGCTCAGCCGTATCAAGCGTATCGCCCGCAGGCGCTATCTGAACTACCAGAGCATGATCAAGCAGTGGCTTAGCGAGCGGATGGAGCAGGAAATGCGCGAATGATGCCATGACCTCAGGATTCAAGGGTTTCATCGCCAGATTGGCGTCTTACACGGGGATCTGGTGGTTCGGGTTAATTGCATGGGCTCTGATACTGTTCTTGCTTTCAGCCCGTAGCACTTTACCCCCGGGGCCTGAGATCCCGTATCAGGACAAAGTCATGCACTTCCTTTATTTCAGTGGAGGAGGCTTTTGTTTTTCAGCCGCCCGCCTAGGGGTGCTCACTCCGCTTCCACGCCGTTGGCGTTGGTGGATGCTCGGCACAGCATTTGGCATCGTGATCGGGGCTCTGGACGAATACCATCAGACTTATACCCCAGGTCGTAGTGGCAATGATGTGGGGGATTGGCTGGCCGACCTGACCGGTGCAGGTGCCGGAGCTCTTTTGGCTTGGGTGCTCTTTTCCTGGCTCAGACGCGGAGAGGCCGCCGCTCAACCAACTGTGTGAACCGCGCCGAAGCGATCACGAGCGGAGTCCAAAATAGCAAGGGCTCGTAACGAGCCACACTCATCAGCTTCCACACGCTGTCACCATCGAACAGTAGTCCTCCGAGACCAAAACCCGCCAGCAAGACCCACAGGGACTCCCCTCTCCGGGCCAGATGATAAGCGCGATGGAGTGCCCACACGACCAAGCTCATCAGCGCCAGCAGCGCCAAAAGACCACCATGCACCAAGGTGTCCCAAAACACCCCGTGAGTATGTTCTGGATACCAGTGTAAAGAGCAAGACCAGCAATCGTTATCGGCCCACATCCCCTTCCCAACCAGCCAATCTTGCCAAGAGCTGAGGCTGTGGAGGACTGCGCCATAAATCAAAAAACGTCCGTTATCAGAGCGCTCCATGGCTGCCTTGATAGGGTTGGCCTTGACGACCCCATCTCCATATTGAGCGACGGCTGTCTGAGCATCGACAATACCCAGGCGATTGGAGGCATCCTTGGCCGCCAAGAAGGAAAGCACCGGAGCAAATGCCTGAAAGAGACACAACACAGAGACCAGTAGAATCAGTGGGCGTTTCGCTTGGCGCCAACCCACGGCGATCAACAGGGCCAGATGACCCCACACCAAAGCCATCAGCGCGCCACGACTGAGTGTCAGCAGCGTCGCAACGTACAAAGGCAGCACGGCTAAAATCCAGCGTTTAGGATTAGAATGCTCCCGTTGGGTGTCCCATGCCCCAATGGCCCAGCAGAGGGCGAAGCCAAAGGTCAGCCCTGAGCATACCGAATTCCATCCTCCATAAACGAGGCAGTTCCGCAGGCTAGCTCCAAAGACTCCCTCAGGATGAATGGTATAAAATCCCACCAAACTGCCGCAAGCCGCCACCGCCGCCATGGCGACCAGGGGACGTCCCAGACTGAGAATCACCCCAGGTAAACGGGCCACTTGCCACAACGTCAGTAGAAAGCCCAGGAGCAAAAAACTGTTTCCCCAGCCCACCCAAATAGCAGAAGGGGATTTGCCTGGGGAATCAAGAAAAGTGCTACGCAAGAGAAGTGCTAAACCCACCACGACCACCCCCTGCATCCAGCGATCTTTGCGCAGAGCCTCACTGACATCTTCATGACCACCAGCCAGGAGCCACAAAACCGCCAAGATTAACCCCCAAGCAAGCTGGAGCCATTGATTGTGCAAAACGAAATACCCCCCGAGATAACCCGCCATATTCGCGAGCAACAACGACCTCCTCAAGGTAGGCGTTGCCACTTGCTCACCCGCTAAAAGCTCGGGAGAGCCTGTCAGCCGCCATGTCGTAGCACCGACGGCGGAAGATGGCAGAGGTTCTGACATAGGGGATCGCGGCGGAGACTACGCCTAATTTGCAACTTCGCCAACGGTTCCTACCGATGACCTTTCTGACTGCTTGTTTCTTCACACGCTTGCTGCTTAAAATCCCGAGTTTTTGGTAAAACTGCTTTACGATACGCTTAAAATGCTCCAACTGTTCGCCAGAACATCTATTTGATCCTCTCATGGCTAAATCTCCCGCAAAAGAATCCTCGTCCGAGTCCAATACCAATAAGATTGCGGAAGCGCGCGCTCGCAATCTGGACCTCGCCATTCAGCAGATCCAAAAAGACTATGGGGAAGGAGCGATCCTGCGCATGGGGGCAGAATCCAAGACGGACATCGCCGTCATTCCCACAGGGAATCTCCTCATTGACCAAGCTCTGGGCGTAGGCGGTTTTGCCCGCGGCCGTATCGTTGAGGTTTACGGTCCTGAATCCTCCGGTAAAACGACTCTCACGCTTACCGCCATTGCTCAGGCACAAAAAACCGGCGGCCTTGCGGCTTTCATCGACGTCGAGCACGCGCTTGATCCCAATTACGCACGCCGTCTCGGAGTCAAAATGGACGAGCTTCTGGTTTCCCAACCGAGCTCCGGTGAAGAAGCCCTCCGCATCTGCGAAACGTTGGTGCGCTCCAATGCACTCGACGTTATCGTCATCGACTCCGTCGCCGCTCTGGTAACCCGCCAGGAACTGGAAGGTGACATCGGTGACTCCACCGTGGGTGCTCAAGCACGACTGATGAGCGCTGCGTTGCGTAAACTGACCGCCATCATTTCCAAGGCTCGCACCTGCTGCATTTTCACCAACCAGATCCGTGAGAAAATCGGCGTGATGTTTGGTAATCCGGAAACCACCCCAGGTGGTAAGGCCCTGAAGTTCTACGCCAGTGTCCGTGTGGATATTCGCCGAATCGGGGCGATCAAGAGCAGCGACGGCACCGTCACTGGCAACCGCACCAAGGTAAAAGTGGTGAAGAACAAGCTGGCTCCTCCTTACACCGAAGCCGAGTTCGACATCATGTACAATGAGGGCATCTCCAATGTCGGTTCGATGCTCGATCTGGCCATGGAGCACGACATCCTCCAGAAACGTGGGTCCTGGATCAGCTACAAAGGCACCCAATTGGCTCAAGGCCGCGATGCTGCCAAGGAAGCCCTCAAGGCCGATGCCAAACTATACGAAGAGATTGAAGCCGCAGTGAAAACCAAACTGGATGAGAAAAACGGCGTCACTAGTGGTGTCTCCAGCAGCAGTTCGGATGATCCGGCAGCGGAATAAACAAACGCCTTTGCTCGAGGCTTTAGCTTGGGTGCATACCCTCAACAAAAGGCTTCCTGAATCAATCAGGAAGCCTTTTTGTTTGGGTTAAAGGGAATAGCAGAAAACTCCTGTACTTTTGATTACAAAAGTACGGGGTGGTGTTGCGTTTTGTTCTCCTAACTCCCCACGGTGAATGCCATCATCCAGCCAGCCCATGCCACGCTTCATTTCTTCTTTGTGTCTGCTCCTCTACCTCGCAGGATCTGTTTTGACGGCACACGCCGCAGATGATCTGTTTGATCGCAGCAATCTCGCGGCCTGGTGCATTGTCCCTTTTGATGCAAAAAAGCGCGGCCCTGAGGAGCGCGCGGCCATGTTGGAGAAAATGGGGCTGCGAAAATTTGTCTATGATTACCGCGCCGAGCATGTGCCGCAGTGGGATGATGAACTGACTGCCTTGAAAAAGCATGGCATTCAGCTCTTCGGCTGGTGGTTTCCGACCACACTGAATGATGAAGCGCGTCAAACCTTAGCGCTGTTTCAGAAGCACGGAGTCAAACCGCAGCTATGGGTCAATGGCAACGGCGGCTCGATCTCTGTTTCAGATGAAGCCGAACAAAAAGCTCGTCTAGTCAAAGAAGTGGCGCGGCTCAAACCTATCTGCGAAGCCGCAGCGCCAGCAGGCTGTCAGGTGGCTTTATACAACCATGGCAATTGGTATGGAGAGCCCGAGAACGCTATTGCAATCATTGAAGCACTGAAAGCAGAAGGCATTCGCAACATCGGCATGGTGTATAACCTGCATCATGGACACGATCACTTGGATCGTCTGGAAAAACTGCTGCCGAAGATGCTGCCACACCTCCTGTGCCTGAATCTCAATGGCATGGATATTCAGGGAGATCAGAAGGGCCGTAAGATCCTACCGCTCGGTGTCGGGACCGAAGATCTACGGGTGCTGAAGATGATCTCCTCCAGCGGTTACCAAGGCGTGATTGGCATTCTGAATCATACCCCTGAAGATGCCGAAGGTCGCCTTCTCGATAACCTGGACGGCTTGAATTGGTTACTCCCCCAACTGGCTGGAAAGGCGGCGGGTCCGAAGCCTCAATACCGCACTTGGAAAGAAGTATCGGCAAAGACTCCCCAATCGGCTTCACATCCAGATGTTCCCCAGCAGCCCCAATCCGTGCCCTCGCTCAACGCCGACTTTGGCCAAGCGATGAAAGGTCGATTGGTGCTCGAAAACAAAGACGCTTATCGCACACTTCCCATCAGCATCGAGTGCCGAGTCAAGTTGGATAGTTCCACCGACTTCAACGTTTTGGTCGCCTGTGATCCAAAATCTTCCTCGGATCATTGGGAGCTCTACAGCTATCGTGGCAGTGGCGTCTTCAGCGTCTATCTCCCTGGCCGTGGGGGCGAATTCAAAAGCAAGGTTAACATCTGCGACGGCAAGTGGCATAACCTTGTTGTCAGCATCGATACCGAGTTGGTTCAACTCTATGTGGACGGTAAATCCGTCTTGGAACAGGCTCCTGTACCTCTAAAAGGCGAGCCGCAGCCGGGAGAGCTTGTCGTCGGTGGTTTAGTCGAAGGCGGAATCGGCTGTGATGGCATCATCGATGATCTTCGCATCTCCCGCGGCCCCATGAAACCTCGGAAAGGCGAGCTGCCTCGTCAGCGCATGGATAACACCTTGGCTCTTTGGGATTTCGATGACCTTTCCGCCCTCACGGTGTCGGTGCCTGATCCAGCCCCCTTTAATCCTGAGCGGAAACCTCTGCGTGAGGCTGATCATGCTCATTGGCAGCACTATGTGAATCGGGATCGTGTCTTCGACTACTACAGCAAACAAGCCCTGGCATTCATGGGCAAGCCGCTACCTGAGCTGCTGCCTGGGTTCCCGGGTCTGGACGGTGGGCAGCAAGGCCATTGGGGCAATCAGAATGACCAAGTCACCTGGAAAGACGGTCGCTTCGCGGCCGCAGATCTCGGTTCTGTCTTCAGCACCGTTTTCAAAGGCGCAGGCCTCACGGTCAACAAAAGTGTTTGTGTCCGCTACGATGATAAGTCTGCGGTTTTCGATCCTGAAACCTTATCGTTTCCGCTCGTCTGGACAGGTGGGTTTGTGAAGCTCAGCGATGCTCGTCACGGATTCATGGGCGGCGGTCAAATGGAGGGCCAAATGTTAACCAAGCAAGAAGGCACAAAGCCCGCTGATGCCCGTTATCACGGTTTTTACCGGCATGGCCAAAAAGTTATTTTCTCTTATTCCGTGCATGGCAAAAAGCACCTCGTGTCATCACCGGACTCGAAGGATGAAGATCTCGCTCCGCTGACTCAGGGAGGTCCCTCTCAATGGCCCCAATGGTTAGAAACAAAGGGCGTGAGAGACCAGGACGAACCCTTCGCGACAGATACCATCACCATCCCATTTGAGAATCCCTACGGCACACTCTTCTTCATCAGCGGTCACGACTTTTTTAGCGATGGCAGTGCGGCCATCAGCACCATGACCGGTGAAGTATGGCTCGTCCGTGGATTGGATGATTCATTGCGGCACGTGCGCTGGAAGCGTTTCGCGACGGGTCTGCATCAGCCGTTAGGCGTGAAGATCCTTCAAGATAAGCTGTATGTGCTCGGACGAGATCAGATCACCTGCCTGCATGATCTGAACGGTGATGATGAAGCCGACTTCTATGAATGTGTGACCAATGCTCAAGAGACCTCTCCTGGCGGCCATGACTTCATCACTGGCCTCGATGCCGATGGTGAAGGGAGCTTTTATACAGCCTCTGGCAATCAGGGCATCCTGCATCTAAAAGGGGGACAGGCACAAGTTCTGGCGACAGGTTTCCGCAATCCTAACGGAATTGGCTTGGCCCCCGATGGCACTGTCACCACCAGCGTGCAGGAGGGAGACTGGACCCCAACCTCCTCCATCTGCATGGTCACACCAGCCATGCGCACGCTTAGTCCGCCAGCTCATTTTGGCGCCAATGGCCCCCATCAGGGACAACCGGTGATGCAACCGCTGGTCTTCCTACCACGAGGTGAAGATAACTCTTCCGGCGGTCAGTGCTTCATCACTCAAGGGCCTTGGGCCGAGCTGAAAGGCGCTGGCAATCTTGTGCATTTCTCTCCTGGGGCAGGCTCCGCCTTCCTTGTGCTAAGATCCACGGATCCCCAAGTTGGAGGCGCGGCTTTACGTATTGCCGGCAGCTTTGATTCGGGTGCACAAACCGGACGGTTTCATCCGAAGGACGGGCAACTTTACGTAACCGGTATGCAGGGCTGGGGCTGCTACACACCGCTCGATGGATGTTTCCAAAGAGTTCGTTATACCCCCACAGGCAAAGTGCCGGTCCCCATCGCTCATGAGATTCGGAAAAACGGCATTCTCTTGCGATTCGATCAGCCTCTGGATGTGGATTATGTGGGCAAGATCTCCCACCACTTCGCTCAATGCTGGAACTACAAATACAGTGCCGCCTACGGCTCGCCCGAATACTCCGTGCGTTATCCAGATACTCCTGGTCACGACCCCTTGGCCATCAGTCAGGTGACGCTGCAGGATGAAGGCCGAAGCCTGTTTGTGGAGATTCCAGAGATTGTCCCAGCGAGCATCCTGCACCTGCATGTGGGTGTGTCCACAGAGCGTAGCCACGATCTTTTCATCCGCACGGGAGGCATGATTTTGACTCATGAACAACGCTCGACCCAAAAGGGACCAGGTAACCGCTGGGCGAAAGGTGAACTCGGCCGCGAAATCATCGTGGAAGCCGCTTTGGGTCTGCAATTCGTTCAGAAGCAACTCACCGTCAAAGCCGGAGAGAAGCTCACACTGACCTTCAAGAATCCAGATGTGGTGCCGCACAACTGGTTGCTCGCCAAACCTGGCTCACTGCAAAAACTTGGGGATAAGGTGAACCTCATGATCACCGATCCTCAAGGCCTGGCCAAACATTACGTTCCGGAGTCGGATGATGTCCTGGTTTACACCGACATGACCCAGCCGAAGCAAAGCTTCACCATCCATTTCGAAGCCCCCCAAGAAAAAGGTGACTACCCTTATCTGTGCACCTTCCCAGGCCATTGGATGGTGATGAATGGCGTGCTGAAAGTGGAATGACGATCTCCACATACATCGGCCCTGGCTTCTTCGTTCAAGAGTTAGCCAGGGCAGGATGAAACAGCCTCACTCCCACTGACTGTTCCGGCTTCCCACATAGGTCAGGCAGAGCCCGATGATCACGTGGGCGAGCAGGACAAAGCTCGCGAGCTCAGGAGACACCAAAGAAGTGTCGGTCACTTGCTTCACGGCTTCATAAAAGGCAGTGTCGCTCATGCTGCGGAGGCTGCCCGACCAGGACCAAAAGGCGGCAATGAAAGGATTCACCGCGCCTTCCAGCCAACTCGGCAGGCTGAGAACAGCCCCTGAAAGCGGGAGCTGAAATCCGACGAGGTAGATGCTGAGGATGGTGGCTTTTTCGGGGGTGCGGCTGAGTGCGCTGATGCCCAAGCAGATGCTGGTCATGGCGGCGGAAGCGAGCACGAGCAAGACGAGCTTGATGATGAGATCCCCAGGCAGCCCCCCCACGACCATGTCCACGAAGACCCCCATCCAAAGACTCTGCGCCAGAACGAATACACCGAGGAAAAGCACCTTGCTCATCACATAGGCGGTCGTGCTCAGTCCCCCGAGCTTTTCACGCTCGAGGATCAATCGCTCTCCAGCAATCTCTCGGGCCGCATTGTTACTCGCCATGAGGGTGACGAGGACGACTTGCAGCATGATCAAGCCACTGACGATGCTGCCTGCATTGAGTTGATCGAGCTGGTGCTGGGCCTGCCGTTGCATCTCATAAATAATGTCCGCATCCTGCCGCTGATTGAGCTGTTGGAGGGGCTTGATACCATCCAGAGCGAAGATCACCACCAGCAGGGGGAAACCAAAAAGCATGGCGAGGTGCAGCCACACCTGACCTCGGTCCCGGCGGAAGATCGTCCACCGACGATGCAGGAGACTGAAGACTTGGCTGAACAACCCGGGTAGTTCCTCAGAAGCCAGCTGCGGGGCATCTTTTTTGTCGGGCTCTTCCGATTCGGGCGCTTTGTCTGCAGGCAGACTATCCTCCTTCTTCTCCAGCAGCATCTCCTCGTAGTAGCTGCGCTTCTTCTGCCATGACTCGTGCCAGGCTTGGGCCTCTCGCTGGGTGAGTCGGCGATAAACATCCTCTGGGTGCTCCACCGTAAAGTAGTGATTCAGCAACCGTGGCGGACCATGATAAACGAGGTGCCCTTGATACATCACCAGCACACTATCGAAGGCTTCAAGACTCGCTAAACTGTGGGTGACGTTGATCACCAAGCGCCGAGGATTTTCTCGGGACAAAACACGCAAGAGTTCCGTGATCTCCTGCTCCGATTTAGGATCGAGACCACTGGTCACTTCATCACAAAGCAGCAGACAAGGATTGGTGACCAACTCCAAAGCCAGCCCAAGCCGCCGCTTTTGACCGCCGGAAAGAACCTTCACACGACGGTCTGCCAACTCGGTTAAACCGGTCACGGCCAGGATTTGATCCAACCGCGGCTCGAAGTCGTCAGTGCCTGGCAATTGTGTGCGTAGTGCCATGCTGCTGGCCACACATTCCTCCACGGTGAGGAGATCATGCGCCACGCTGAACTGTGGCACGTAACCCAACTCTCCCGGATGCAGATCTTCCTCTTCCTTGAGGTCTTTGTCCTCCCACTTCAGATCGCCTGCTGTCTGCTCCAAGATGCCCGCGACAACTTTGAGCAGCGTGCTTTTGCCACATCCTGAGGGACCTACGATGGCCATGAGATGGCCTTGCGGCACTTTCAGGCTCACTTCGCGGAGTAGATGAAGGCTTTCCTGCTCTGAGGCCGGGGGGGCGTCCACTTCCAAACCGATGTTGAGTGCTTCGAGCATTTCTCCTTATACCGGGAAAGCGGGTGAAAATGGCAAGTGAAAGCATGGCATCTTGCACATTTTTTTGCGTTTACATTCGTCTTTGCTGTTATGCTGGCGTCATGAGCACCCGCACTCGACGTCGTTCCAGTCACAGTCCGCGCTGGCTTTTCGCCATCATCGGCGTGGTCGTCGTGGGCCTCCTGGTTTTGCTCCTCATGCCCATGCTGGTGATGAACTGGGTGCGTGGATATCTCCAGGAGGAAGCGTTCCGCAATCAATTGCAGCAGATTTTTGGCACCCAACTCCAAGGCGAGGTGGAGTTATCTCCTCTGAGATGGACCGGCGATGAAGTGACGGCTGCGGAGGCGGCTGTCCAAACTACAAATGGCTGGAAGGCGCAATTGGACGGGCTGCACTTGACCTTGGATTGGAATGCCTTCCGTCAGAGTAAGTGGCGCACGGTCGGCACCAGCGTGGATCATCTAACGCTGGAGCGTTTGCCTGGAGAAGCGGTCTTGACCACTCCGACTCCGGCTGCCTCAGCAGTAGCAGCGCCATCCATTGCCCAGGGCAGTTCCATGCCTGAATGGCTGCGCAGCTACCTGCCGACCCGCGCGGAGGTGGACGGAGTGAAAGTGGCTCGGCTCAATCTGCTGCATCCTGGGCCTTGGAATGTCCGGGATGCGAAACTGCGCCTCGCCCCCTGGCAGCAGGGGGAGACCTCCCTGCAAGCGGTCGCAGAGGGTGGCCTCGTGGAGACACCTCTGCGCTTGCCTGCTCAGACCGTGCCGATCAAACTCAATCTGGACCGGGCTTCCATGCGCCTCAGCCGTGAAGATCTGCATCTGAAAGAGGCACGACTCACGTGGCTGGATGCAGGTGAAGTCACCGCTCAAGGACATTTCCAACCGCATGAAAAGCGCTGGGAACTCACCACGCAGGTGGTGGGCATCCCTCTGCGCGAATGCCTCACCGAGGACTGGAAAATCCGCCTCAGCGGTTTCTTAGCCGGAGACTTCAAGATCGTCGGCTCACCGAATGCTCTGCCCGTGATCACCGGGAAGGCAGAACTCAAAGAAGCCGTGCTAACCGCGTTGCCCGTGCTGGACCAATTAGCGGCTTATACAAGGGTAGAACGGTTCAAGAGACTGATCTTAGACATCGCTACGGCAGAGGTCAAAATCTCTGGAACAAGACGTCAATTCGAGCGGGTGGTTTTACAATCGAATGGCTTGATGCACTTGGAAGGCACCCTCGTTATCGAAGGCGACCAAGTCGATGGAACCTTTTTGTTAGGCGTCACGCCTGAGACACTGAAATGGCTGCCTGGGGCTAGTCAGCATGTCTTTACCGCCACCAATCCGAAGGGTCCTGTCGGCATGTCATGGACTCCTCTGCGGATCACCGGCACTATGCAGGCTCCACGTGAAGACCTGAGTGCACGCTTAGCTGCCGCTGCGGGCCAGGCGCTTCTCAATGCGCCCGGAGAGATCGTCGGGCAGGGCAGTCAGCTTCTACTGTCTCCGCTGGTGGGGCAAGAAGCCGGTGCTCTTCCCGGTCAGGTGATCAAAGGAGCCACTGAGACAGGAGGCAAGGCTCTGGAAACAGGTGTGAAAGCGCTCGAAGGGATCAGCGGTGGATTGTTTGGCCGCTGAGCATCCTGAGTACCTCACACATATTTCGGAAGCCAATGCTCCATGGCTAAACTCGCCGCGCCCAGGGCACCGGCATCGTCACCGAGTTGAGAACAGACCAAGCTGAGCCGGATGTCCTTCAAGGCGGGGGCGATGCCTCGCGAGGCTTCCATGATGGCACTGCAGAAAGACTCTCCCAAGGCCGTCAGTGGTCCATGGAGGAAACAAATCCTCGGGTCCAGCAAAAGCTGCACGCAGCCTAAGACGCGGGCAAAGTCCGTAATGACGTCATCCCATTGCGGATGCCGCTCAGACTTGATGCTCAGCATCGCCGTGTAGAGATCCTGCGGCACAGGGGCAGTCTCTGCAATACCGGCGAGGCGGCGATAGGTCATCGGAGCGCTGAGCACCCGATGCATCTCTGTCGCCTGTGTGTCTCCAGAGAGCGGCCACGGCCAGAGCCCAATCTCACCCGCCGCATAATGGGCGCCTTGAATCAAGCGGCCCCGCTGGACACAAGCAATGCCAAAACCGCTGCGTGGCCCCACCACGACATAGTCACTGAGTTCACGGTGACTGCCGAACCACTTTTCCGCCAAAGCGATGGCTCGCAGGTTGCTTTCCACCGTGACCGGAACTGACAACTTTTCCTCGAGAAAGCTCTTCAACGGGATGTTTTCCCATCCCTTGATAAAGCTATAACGGAGAGCGATGCCGGATTCGGTATTGACCAGCCCAGGGGCACCGACACCCAGGCCTAGCAAAGGAGTGGATTGTCGGCTGCAAAGGCGCGCCAAGACCTCCATCAGATGATTCTTCGCATCTGCGGCATCCATGTTCTCTGGCAGAGGCAGCGTTTCCGCGTGAATAACTAACCCCGCAAAATCCACGCCGACGAGCTGAAGACGATCCGCATTGAACTCCACGCCAGCAAACCACCCCGGATTACTGCGAATGCTGAGTCGCCTTTTCGGCCGCCCCATCAGACCATGATCAAGACCCGACTCGTGAAGATGCCCAGTGGCGATCAATTGATCCACATAGATCCCCATCGTCGATGCCGAAATGCCCAAGGCACGCGCTAAGGTTGTTCGCGAAGTGGCCCTGCCACTGCGCACCTGAAGCACGGTGGAAGCCAGCAACTGACGGAGGTCCGAGTTTTTTTGACGCATGACTTGCGGGGGGAGGTCAAGTGAAAGCTTTAAAACTCCCTGTCAGAAAGTCAAAAGCGCATTCATGATCAATTTCTGCCCTTAGGGCGGAAAATCCATCATAGAAGACACCCATCCCTAATGACCTCTTCATCCGCAACATCCTCATGAATTCCCCGGCGGATGATTTGTTCCGTTAAACCATCTAGGTGAATTTTTAAAGTCGCGCTGAGATCCAAAAACTCTGGCCACAAAGTCTCATCCACAAAGCTCCGCGGTGCCCTCACCATCACTGTCAGCCGACGCTGCCGGGCATAGCGATAGGGCTTCAACGAATACCGTCGTAAGAGCGCAATGAAGAGCTTCTTTGACCAGTCGTCCGTCAGACGGAACCGATGCTCCACGGCAGGTTCTTTCGCCTGCATCTCGTGAAGCTTCCGGGTGATGCGTTTCAGGGCATCCGCCGCCGCCGCCCTTTCTCCGGCCGTGGTCGCTCCAGCATGCAGCCGCTCGATTTTTCTTAGCTTCTCGAGCAGCTCAGGATCGGGTTCAGCAGACATGGCAACTCAGACCTCGAGTTGGATGCCGAGTTCACAGACTTGGCGAGGGGGCAGATCGAAGTAACCCGTCGCCGGGCGTGACAAGCGGCTGAGAGTGACGAACAAGCGCTTCCGCCAATGAGCCATCTTGCCAGGTCCATTGGTCAGCAAGATCTCACGGCTCTGATAAAAGGTGATGCCATTGCGCTTCAGTTTGGTCTTGCCGCTGAGTGCTTGGCAGAGGTCATCAAAGACTTGGGGCGACTCCGCGAAACCATAACACAGCACGACACGGTAGAACTCGTCACAGTACTCCTCGATTTGATAGCGGGCATCTCCACGAATGTGCGGCACGTCTTCGAAGCGCACGGTCAGGAGCACCACTTGCTTATGGAGGGCTTTGTTGTGCTTCAAATGATGGAGCAGCGCCAGAGGCAGCGCGTCCGCACTGGCTGACATGAAGACCCCTGTTCCGGGCACCCGAATGATCCGATCTTTCTGAATCTCATCCACCAGATGCTGCACAGGCAGCTTACCCCGCTGCATGGCCTGGAAGAGAACGGCACGACCATCCACCCAGGTTTTCATAATCACCCAGATACCGGCTGCCACCACCAGTGGGAACCAAGCTCCCTGCATGAATTTTACCAAACTACCCGCCACATAACCTAACTCGATGACCACAAAGACCAGCACGGGGAGGAAAGCCTTCCAAAAAGCCCAGTCCCAGATGCGCCGCGCCACAAAATAAAACAGCACGCTGGTGAGAAACATCTCCATCGAGACCGAAAGGCCGTAAGCAGAGGCCAGATTGCTGGATGTCTTGAATCCGATCACCAGAGCGATGCAGGCCACCATGAGCAGGAAATTCACCTGCGGCATGTAGATCTGACCTCGCACGTCTGGATTGGTATGAATGATCCTCAGGCGTGGTAGATAACCCAATTGCACCGCCTGCTGAGTCAGGGAAAAGACACCGGTGATCATCGCCTGGGAAGCGATGATGGTGGCCGCTGTGGCCAAGATGATCATCGGCACCAGCAGCACAGGCGGCACCAGATGGAAGAACGGATGCTCCAGGGCATCAGGGTCATTCACCACCAGAGCTCCCTGGCCGAGGTAGTTCAAGGTCAGTGCAGGCCAGACCATCAGGAACCAAGACTGCTGAAGGGGCTTGCGACCAAAGTGGCCGATATCGGCATACAGAGCCTCACAACCCGTCACAGCCAGCAGGACCATCCCCATGATGACGATACCATGATAACCGTGGTGGATGAGATACATCACCCCCCAATGTGGAGAAAGAGACTGGATCACCTCTGGATGCTCTAGAAAGCGAAACAAACCTAGACCGCCCAAGGCGAAAAACCAGATCACCATGATGGGCCCAAAAGCGACGCCAATGCGCGCCGTGCCATGCCTCTGCACCACGAACAGCCCCAAGAGGATGGTCACCGCAATCGGCACCACCCAGGTGACAAGATTAGGATTGAGCTGCTTGAGCCCCTCCACTGCAGAGAGCACCGAGATGGCCGGTGTGATCATGCCATCGCCATACAGAAGGGAGGCCCCGAACAGCACCACCAGGACGACGAATCCCATGCTCTTTTTCGAAAGCGCATCCTTCTTCGACCTCAGGAGCGAAAGCAGGGCAAACATGCCGCCCTCTCCCTGAGCGGTGGCATGACTGAGGATCGTCAGATACTTCACCGCCACCATTAGGGTGAGCGACCAAAACATCAGCGAGATCGGCCCATAAACCATCTCCACGCCATGCACGGCGGGGTCGTAACCCGCATGGTCCAAACACTCTCTTAAAGCATACAGCGGGCTGGTTCCAATATCCCCGAAAACGACACCGAGAGCGACGAGGGCCAGCGACCAGTTGTTTGACGTCTTATGTTCAGACATGGAGGAACTCCGAGAACAAACGGAGGCCGTAGAGAGAAAAACCTGATGTTCAGCGATCAAGCCCTAGACCCCTTGGCGGTGCTGTCGGGCGGACATCGTTCAGGTTTGAAAAGGAGGATTGAAAAAAGCTCAGCAAACAGACCGCAGGCAGACAATCCAGCAGGCTGGTGCACAAGGGCACACATCCTCGCCACTAGACACAGAGATTCCGTTCCATCAACTCAACTCTCATCGAACGTGAAGTGAGTCTTTCACGCCTCCGTCGCCATCGATCGATGGCGATAGGCGATTTTCTCAATGCAGAGCGACCGCGTTCGGCGCCGAAGGCAGGAGGGGATCTGCCGCCATCAAAATGGACTGCATCACCTCGGCAGGGCGGATGAATTCGAAGTCACCCGACACCTTGAGAAAATCCGTCACGCGAAAGGTGGTGGCTGGATGGGTGGCCTTAGCCACTTGGCTATTCTGCATGAGGAGAGGTCGGCCTTTGAAGACCGCCTGCTGGGCTGTGATTTCCGCCTCTTCACAGAGAGCCGTTGCACGATCTCCGATGTTCATTTCCACAAACACATGGCCCGTGGCCTTCACTTTCAGCGGTTTGCCTTCGGCGTCTGCCTTCAGGACTTCGATCTGATCGGCCGCCACTCGAAATTGGGAGCCCACATCCGCAGACTGAGCGCTGATGGCCTTGGCTTCATCGAAACCCATCTCCAGCAGTGTCCACTCTGTCATGGACAGTTTTGGCTGCGTGACTTGGGGCTCAACCGTTTGATCTTCAACAGCTTGACGTTGTTCCAGAGAGACCTGAGCCGTCTCCCGAGGAGCGGTGGCACAACTGCCCAGCATTCCCAAGCCCAGCAGAAAGCCCGCCTGCATCAGGGCCTTCAGGTTAGCGATGGGGAGGGAAAGGGAGTTCATACGCGTTCAAGAGTCTTCTACGCGATTCTCCGGCCAAGGTATCTTTAAACCTTCAAATAACTTCAGGCTAGGCTTGGGTATCGGAGGGCGACTCAGTGGAGTTTCAAGCCATGCCGTTGCCAAAAGCTGAGCAGTTCCGCTTGCGAGCCGTTGAAAACATTGCGTTCCAGCGGGCGATCCATGTTGCCAAAGTAGGGGCTGAATCGCCAGGAACCGTGGTTGTACACTTTGGGACGCGAATGTCCCCGCTCCCAGTCCACACCGCCGTATTGCCAGAGGGTCCAGTCAGACCAGACCTTGTATTGGTTCACTAACCCCCGCGGATTTCCTGGCGCGGGGAAAACCGGGCCCGCTCCGCTATCATGGGCATACAGGGCCAACCAGTAAGGCATGCGGCGCAGGCGCGCCTTCGTGGCGGCATCGGCCCCGCCCAGCAGCAGCTTGAGATGCTGGCTATTTTCCAGATAAGCCACCGGCACCACCCCAGTGCGTGCTTCCACCCGCTCCATGAACCGTAGAATGTCTGACAGGCGCGACTGTGCATCGAAATCTCCACACAGCAGCAGGGCAGGTGCATTCCACGACCGGCTGCGCGCCAGCGCCAGCGCCCGATTCACAAACTGATCGGCCTGAGCCACGGCATCCACATGAGTCTGAAGGCGATAATAAACGCCCGGCAACATGCCCGCACGATCTGCCGATGTCAGGAATGAGGCGCACTTCGTGTCGAGATTGCCTCCCTTACCTGCCCGTGCGATCAAGCCCACGGCACAATTGGCCCGGAGTGCGGAGACATCATGCTCGGAGTAGCCGCGCCCTTCCCGTTGTTTCTCCTTCGGGTCATAGGCGGAGACGTTGATGATCTGTGGCAGCCCCTGAGGTGTCGTTGGTGGGAGGCTTGTCGCTTCACTCCCTGGACGAGGTGAGGTGCACTGCGTCAGCAGGCAGGCCAGCGGTAGAAAAAGGGTCCATCTCATGCGGGCGAACCTGCCGCAGAAAAGCCCTGCATCAAGTCACTCGGCCCATCTCACGCTTGGGGTGCCTGAGGGAACTCCACCAGTCTCCAAAACATCTCGATCATATCCATCAGGTTCATGAAGTCCCGGCCTGCGTGTGACTTCACGATGTAGCCCGCTACATTCTGGGTGTAAGCGGCCGCTTTATCGTTTTCGTCATTCGAGGTGGTCAAAACGAAGACCACCAATTGCTGCAGGCGTTCGTCGGCGCGGATCGCCTCCAGGAATTCCAAGCCATTCATCCTGGGCATGTTGAGATCCAGCAGGATCAAAACGGGTCCTGAGATCTTCCTTTCCCCCTGCCCCCGCAGCAGTGCCAAGCCCTCGATACCGTCGCGAGCACGGATCACTTCATTAGCGATTTTGACCTTCTTCAGCGAGCGATGCACCATCTCCGCTTCCACGTCATCGTCATCGATCAAAAGCAGGGAAATGGGTTCAGAGGCCATGTTTGCGGAGTTTAATCTGGAGGTCAGTTACGTATTCAGGAGGAGGCACCAAAGGCAGAATCAGGGTGAAACGCGAGCCTTTTCCCACATCGGACTCACAGGTAACGCGTCCGCCAATCCGTTCCGCGAGACGTGCAACAATCGCTAGGCCCATCCCTGAGCCCTCGACTTCATCTTTGGACTTCAACGTCTGAAACATGCCAAAGATCCTCTGATGAAACTCCGGCGCAATGCCCTGCCCATCGTCACTCACGCTGAGCAGCACCCGGTCCGGTTTAACTTCCGCCGCGATCTTGATCACGCCAGACGCTCCCCCATGATGCTTCAATGCGTTCGAGACCAGATTGCGTAAAATCTGCTCCATGGGCACCCGCCACGTCACAAACTCAATGCCTTTGGCGTCGATCTCCACCTTAAAGCCCCCCTCGCTCGGCACGAGATAATCTGTCACTTGCTTAGCAAGCTGAAGCACATCCACCTTTTCAGGAGCCGAGAGTTCGCGGCCGGAGCGAGAGTACGTTAACAGATCGTTCAGCAGAGCATCCAGGCGTTCGACACGGTTTTTGAGCTGGCTGAGATGCCGTTGGCTCGTTTCCGGTAGGATGCCTTCACAGTCCTCCTCAATCCAGCTTGCGAGACTACGAATGGAACGCAAGGGGGCCTTCAGGTCATGGGACGCCACATACGCAAACTGATTCAGGTCTTCATTGCTCCGTTGCAGCTCTTTGGTCGTGCGCCCCTGTTCCTCCACCAAAGACTCCAATTTCTTATTCACGGTGAGCAAGCCCGGCACATGCAGGGCCGTGGGCAAAAGACGAATGATCATGATCAGCGTGGCCCACGAGACCAATGCCGTGATCGCTTTCACCAAACCGGAAAAGCGATACCAGGGATGCCAAAAGATCGTCGCCTCAATCAAATGCCCAATGCCGCAAGCCAAGATGAAAGCCGCAAACAGCCACACCAGTTTCGCAAACAGGATCTCGCGATGTTTCTTCCAGGCAAAGATCAGCAGACTGACCGGGATCAAGGTGTAAGCCCCGAAAATCAGCGTATCCGAAATGATGTGCAGCCAGCCGTGCCCCTCGTCCCACATGCCGCAGTGCCAGCGAGCTGGAAAGCCGCTGGTATCGAAAAGCTTGCTGAAAAAATCGATCATAATCAGGGAAGGCGCGCTGAGGCCTATTCAACGGGGACCCTATCTAGACTGCTGGAGGCGCTGGAGCACCCCGGTCAGGCACGAGAGTTCGTAAAGCTGCCTCCAAGGATTTGCGTGTGACAGGCTTGGTCAAGATCAAGTCCACTCCGCTCGGCAATTCCGCATTCAGCATCATGATGTCTCCAAATCCGGTCATCATGATGAATCGGCATTGCGGATGCAGGCGCCTCACCTCAGAGGCTAATGAGTCTCCTTTCAGCCCTGGCATGGAACGGTCTGAAATCACCACGTCGAAGCTTTCCTCTGCCACCGCTTTCAGTGCCTCCAGCGGATCATAAAACGCCTTCACCTCATGGCCGCTCAGAGCCAGGACTTGAGCCAATAAATCGGTGATGACTCGCTCATCATCCACCACCAGGATCTTCAAACCGTGTTGTGCACTCGGGGGCGTTTCTGCCTTCTTTGTCCCCGCAGGCACCTCCCGCCGGATCTCAGCATTGGCACGACGCAGGCTCACGATCACGGAGGTGCCGTTGCCTTCCTGGCTTTCCACCCGCAAGCTGCCTCCGAATGACTCGACCAACCCTGCGGCAATGGCCAGCCCCATGCCCGTTCCTAGATCTCCTTTGGTGGTGAAGAGAGGCTCCAGGCAGCGCTTTAGCACCTCCTCACTCATCCCGCAGCCATTGTCTTTCACCACGATCTCCACCTGCTCCTCAGCATCGCGGGAGATGAGCTCGATGACCCCACCTTTCGGCAGCGCATCGCAGGCATTGAAAACCAAGTTGGTCAAAATCTCGCGGAGCTGCGAGGCATCGGCCAGTCCCTGCCCCGTCGCGTGAGCCTTGACGATCACTTCCACCATCTCCGCCCCTCCTGTCAGGCCATTCTGCCAGCGGGGCCGGGTAAAGTCCTTCACTTCCTTGAGGATCTCCGCCGTTTCCACCGCTCGCATCTTTTTCACCGGATGATCCCGATAAAAATCCAGCAGACGTCTCACCACTGCGGCGGCATCGCCCACGATGGTTTTGAGCTGTTGCAGCAAGACCAAATCTGGATTCGGGCCACATTCCAGCAGTTCCGTGATGCCCAGGATCTTCGCCAAAGAGTTATTGAAATCATGCGCGATGCCGCTGGCCATCTGTCCCAAGGCACGAAACCGCTCTGAAGCGATCAGTTGCTGCTGCACCGTCGTCAATGAATTCAGCGTGAGACGCAGCTTTTGGTTAGACTCACGCAGCTCCTGCTCCGCACGCTGCTTCTCCCTCCGCATCTGCGCCTGCTCCCTCTCCCGCTGAATCGCCGGAACCAGCCGAGACAGGTCATCCTTCAAAATGAAGTCACAGGCTCCCTCCCGCATCTTTGCCACCGCCGTTTGAACATCGATCTCTCCCGAGATCAAAATGAACGGTACATCCGTGAGCTTCAGGCGATGAACGAGATTCAACACATCGCTGGAGTCGAACGTCGGCAGGCGGTGATCACACAGGATGAAATCCCAAGCTTCTCCCTGGAGTGCCGTCTCCAGCTTCTCCCAGTCCCACACCTGTCTCGCCTCAGGCTCCAGTCCTCCGCGACGCAGCGTCCGGATCACGTTTTCGGCATCATCAGCCGAATCGTCGATCAGGAGAAGGCGGAAGGAGCGCTGCATCAGAAAAAGGAATCGGGAACTCCTCCTTTCAGAAAGGCTTTTTGCAATCCTTAATGCTGAAGAATGGAGCTAAATGTTAATACAGTTTCTCTCATTTTTGTCAGTTCATGTCTTAGCTTAGGTCAGGCGGATTGAAGGTGCACCTTCACAGCGTCACCGGTTCAGGTACACGCGGTGGGCCCCACGGAAACGAGTACATGGGAGCGCCTGGGAAAGCCACCCAAGGCTGCGGTCCCTAGCCTCTGTGTGCCATGTCCACGTCATCCGCTCAATTCGTTCTCGTGCCTCCGACCGCGAGGCGACGGGGGCTTCGTTGGCTGCTGGCTTTCCTCGTTTTCGGCCTATTACTCTGGGCCGTCTATCAGGGCCTCATCAGCAGCGCGCGCGAGCGGATCAATGACCAACTGGCCAAGCGCGGGCTCGTGCTCAGGTCGGAGCGGCAAACCTGGTCGCTCTGGGGAGGCATCACCCTGGAAAAGGCAGCCTTAGAACACACCTCGGCAGGAGAACCGCCGTTGCTGGAAATCGGCGAACTGCATGTGGATCTCCTCTGGCGGGATTTTTGGGACACGCGGCGCATCGCCACCCGCTGGCAGGCGGAGGATACCACCCTGGTGCTGAGAGACGAGGAGGGTGCGGTCACTTTACACGGCTTCAGCACGGATTTCACGGTGGCGGCTGGCCAAGCGGAATTCACCCATCTGGAAGCTACCGAGGGCCCGCTGACCATCGCACTGACGGGCACGCTGTTCACCTCCCCACCCTCTCCAGGGGAATCTCCGCGCGAGTTCTACCTTCGGCTCCGCCCGCTTCGGGCCACCCTCACGGCACTCCAGTTTACCCCAGGCACGGGGCCCTTCCGAGTCACAGGCCGCTTCACGGTGGATCGCCGCACCCTCCCCATGACCTGGACCTCTGATCTGAAAGGCGAAGGCCAGGACGTTGAATGGCGCGGCCTGCCCCTGCGTCAGGCGCTTGTCACAGGGCGAGCGAGCGATGCGGGACTCGACCTCACCTGTGACCTCCAGCTCCTGACGGGCAGTTCCCGGGTCAAACTCACCCGCGAAAGTTGGCAGCCTGGGCCGCTCCTCATTGCAGGGACTTTAACGGATAGCACCGGACGCACGGATGAGTTCCAGGCCCATTACCTGGGGGGTGAAGAACGGACCCTCACCGTGGCTCGTTTGGAAGGCCCCGCCGATGTTCTGGAGCTTGCCCGCACCTATCCCCCCTTGGCCGAGCACATCCCCACCACGGTCCAGGTGAAGACCTTTCCCGATCTCCTCCTCACCGACCTCGTCTGGCCCTTGCCCCGGAGTTCCCGTGCGGATTGGACTCTGGGTCGGCTCCAACTGCGTAGTCCTGCTTCACTCATCCTCACCGTCAGGGATCATCCTTTGGCCGTGGATCAGCTTACGGGTGCGGTTTCACGCCAAGACAGCCTCTGGCGATTCGATGACCTGCAAGGCCGGTTGCTGGATGGTCACTTCACCCTGGACGCCCTCAGCTACGATGGTGAAACTCTAAAAAAAGCCAAACTCTCGCTCAAATCCCTCCGCCTCGCTCGCCTCAGTCCCTGGCTGGGGAAAATCAGTGATGACTTGGCGGAGTCCGATCTCTCCCTAACTTACAACGGCTCCGTCTGCAATCAGCCCATCCGCTCCACAGGCAGTGGCAGCCTCGTCCTGACCGAGGCTCCTGTCGTTCATATCCCCCTCATCGAGCAGGCTTACACCCTCTTCCCCAAAGTGCTGCCGGATCGGGGGCGTGCGGGTGTGGGCAGTTTTCAGGTCCGCTTCAACATGTCCAAAGGCATCGCCACCATTGATCCCTTCAAGGCCCGCAGCAACTCCGTCACCGTCACTGCCAAGGGCACCGTGGATCTCGTCAAACGCCGCGTGGAGGGGAAAGCCCGCGCGAACTTGCGTGGCATCGTCGGCCGTATCACCTTACCCCTCAGTCATGTCTTCACCGATATGGAAGTCAGCGGTCCGCTCGATGATATCCAGGTCACCCCTGAGGGACCCATCGGCGGCGTGAAAAGCCTGCTCAAAGGCACCTCTCAAACCGCGACCACTGGGGCCAAGCTCAGCAGCAAAGTCCTGCGCGAAGGTCTCAAACTACCCTTCGAAGCCCTCGGCATGTTTAAAGATGAAGCCGAGTGATGCAGGCCATCCTGTCCGGATGCTCATCCAGAATTCATTTCATCAAACGCCGTCAACCTTCGTTAGGCTACTTGACCCTCACGCCGAGACTCCTCCTCCAGATACAGCCGTTCCACCGATTCCCGGCTCAGCACGATGAGTGTGAAAATGCCCAGCAGCGTGCCTAACGGAAAATGCAGGCAATTCAGCGCGGCGATGACGATGGTAAACACGCGCCGCTTCCGCTTCTGAAGACTCCGCCCGGCCATCAGGGTCAGCACACCACTGGTCAGGAGCATCAGGCCCATCGCGAGATAGAACCATTTGAAATAACCAAAGAACTCTACGGGATCGAAAGGTGGCGGGTCTTTCATCTTCTCCCACATCTTCGAGTTTCCCATAACGTGATTCATGATGCTGTAGTGCAGCGCCAGAAACCCGATCCCCGGTAACGTTAACCCCGCCAGCACATAATGACAGATCACCAGGATACGCAGATGCTCGCGGTCTTTGTTGGGGAGGGGCGGAGGTATCATGAGGAATGTTTGATCAAGCTATCGCGTGGTCTGTCGTCTTGTCAGGGTGACTTATTTTTAGCTAGATATTATAAATATACCCACAAACACCCCTCATCCTGCACTCACACGGTATCTTTCTGCATACGCATCTACCTGTGCAGGACTCAAAGCTGCATCAATCTGTTCTCTCAACTCGAATGGATCAAGCTCGAGGCCAACGAGTTCATGGTTCCAATTCGGACCGGCCATAACTCCATCACCACTCATACCAGGAAGCCACCGAAATAAGAAATCAAAAAGCGCCATATTCTCGATTGTATGATCACTAAAGTGCGCTTGCTGACATCTCTTCGAATAAGCTTCGTCTGAGAAGAATAAAAGCACCGTCACAGGCGCATCATCTTCTTTTGTGAAATCATTCGATTCACAACAACCTATGCCATCCTGAGAATGAAGATACCAAACCGTCTCAGATGAGACTACTCGTGTTATGAACCGATCGACATCAGCTTGGCAATCAGCGGTGTTTCGAAGCATGATGAGCAAGGGTAGGACGCCGATATCCACTCAGCAAGACACTTGTTAAATCTTCGATTCGTAATCCGAATGGCATCCGATGAAGAACCATACAATCGTGCCGTCTTTTTCGATACCTAAAGCACGGTAATTTTCATCCACGCGCACCGCGCCAAAAAGGACCGACCCGTTTGAAGTCAAGCGAAGGATGCCAATGGTTTTCCAGCCAAAGTTGATACTGCTTGCGAGCACGAGCCTGAACGGCTGGAGGGAGACGATTGTAACGCTCCCAAAAATCAGGCGCGACGGAGGAATGCATCGAGAGGCGTGGTCTGACCTGCTTGCACAGACTCGAGGGCTCGTGCAGCCATCGCATCAAACTCACCCGCAAGGATCGATTTTTCAAAAGCGGCATCGACCCGCTGCGCACGGACATCATCAAACCAAGCGGCGAACGCTTGAAAGTCCTCGTCCGGCAAGCGACCCACAGCTTGCTCGAGTTCTAAAACGGTGCTCATACGAAGGTTATCATAGCCGAAAACCGATGCTCTCGCAAGTCTGTGATGGCGGCCACATTCACACACGACCCCTTGCATTTTCGTCATTGATCCCCCGAGGTTGAGGATGAAAGCGAACCTTTCTTCTGCTTCTTTACGACGTTATCGACGCACTTTGACAGCGTGGGTGAAGACGATTCGAGATCCCCACGAAAAAGAAGCGAAAAACAAAAAGCTCTACAAAACGGAACAAAAGGCATCATTCCCGGCGAGCTGGGACAAATCCTTGGAAGGAACGAACTGCCTGACGCCCGATTCGAGCTTGGGGGGCCTTGCTAGGACCTCACTTTCCTTGTTGAGCCCAGAAGGCAGCAGGGGGCTGGAGGTCGCTGCCGGTTTCATCAAAGCGGGTGCCGATTTCACTCAGAGGCAAGGCTTTGGCCACATCCAGACCGGCAGTGATATTGGCTGGGGTGAAGACGAGGCGCGTCAAAGGGATGCCTGCCAAGGGGGAGAGATCGGTGACGGAGGTTTCGGCGATGTGAAGACGCTGCAAACGGCTGCCACTGAGAGGGCTGAGGTCCTTCACCTTCGTGCGATGCAGGGTGAGCGAGACGAGGGGGACACCCTTCAAGCCCGCGATGTTTTCCACCGGAGCACCGGTGAGCCAGAGCATCTGAATGGGGCTCTTCGCCAGCGGGGCGACATCGGCCACACGGGTATCCACGGCATTCAGCTCGGTGAGGGGCATGCCTTCCAGGGCACTGAGATCGGCCACCGGAGTGCGGCTGAGGTAGAGCTTTTCCAAGGGCATGCCCCGCAGGGGGGAGAGATCGGTCACGGCACTGTCCTCCAGGTAAAGCTCCACCAGCTTCATGCCTTTGAGCGGGCGGATGTCCTGAATGGGGGTGCCGCTGAGATCGAGCGCGAGGGGACTGAGACGCTCCAGGAAGACGAGGTTGGTCACCTTGGCTCCGCGCAGGCTGATGGCGATGGGCTGCCCCTCCTCGATGCTGAACTCGGCATTCCCCTCATACTCGCGGTTATGATACTTGATCTCGGTGTGCAGGGACTCGGCGGTCCAATACACCTTCTTGGCGGGGGCTGGCGTTGGAGTTGGAGATTCTGCGGTCTTCGTCGGCTCAGGCGTGGTGGGTTTCGCCTCCGCAGTCGGGGCGGGTGTAGCGGCGGTAGGTTCCTGCTGGGCTGGTTTATCCCCACAAGCGGCAAGCGTGAGGATCAAGGCAGAGGCAGCAGAGACGGGGAAGGAAAAACGAAGCATGGGAAGGGAGGAACGGTGATGGGCAGGCAGGATTTCAAAGAACTGCTCCCCAATGCAGAGCTCAAGCGAGTGAAGGCGGGCTTCCGAGCCGAGTTTTGGCGTCGAAATCGATCTCAATCGCGCAAAGCCACGGCGGGGTCCACACGCGCAGCGAACCACGCAGGAATCAGCGCCGCCAGCAGGCAGAGCACAATGGCCAAACCACAGATAGAGACGATATCGGTCAATTGGACCTGGGAGGGAATCTCGCTGAGGAAGTAGATATCCTGAGGAAAGAAATCGCGCCCGGTGATTTCGGAAATCTTCTCCCGCAGATCATTGCGGAAATGCAGCACCGTCATGCCCCCGAGAATCCCCAGCAGGGTGCCCACGACAGCGACGACCCCGGCCTGGGCGAGGAAGATGGAGATGATCTGCCAGACCCGACTGCCCAAGGCCGTGAGGATGCCAATCTCGCGCCGCTTTTGCACCGTCACGGTGATGGTGGTGTTCATCACACAGATGGCCGCCACCAACATGATGAAGAGCAGCAGGAAGTACATGAGCGAGCGCTGGTTCTCCACATCCATGAGCTTGGACCCATGGGTGTGGCTCCAGGTTCGGATGGCCCAGTCCATGGGCAGCAGATCGGTCTCGAACAAATGCTGCGCAAAGGCATCGGCCAGCTCGGGATCCGCCAACTCGATCTCAATGCCGGTGACATCCCCCTCCAGATTGAAAAGTTCCTGAGCAATGTTCAGCGGCGCATAACACCGCTCTCCCGCCGTATCTGCGCGCACGATGCCCACGACGGTGAGATCCCGCGGCAGCACAACGATCTCTTCACGGGCGGCTTTGGCTTCGGCGGGATCGGTGGCCTCTTCGGCGGCACGAAGATCATGGATCATCTGGCGGATGGTTTCCCTCGCCAGGATGGAGAGCACATCCCCCACTTTGACATTCAGTTTTTTTGCCAGGCGGTCCGTGATGATGATGTTGTCATCCTTCAGGTTAAACTCGCCCTCCTTGATGTGACGACTCAGTTTGTGAAGCAGACCGTTATCGGTGTCATCTCGCAGCCCGAACAGCTCGGCCGGCTCAGGATCGGAAGCACCATTGCGGGCACCGATATAACCCTCCGCCATGGGTGTGGCGGACTCGACCCCCGGGAGGGTTTTGACTCGCTTCAACACCTCTCGCCAATTGGAACGCACCGGTTCTGCAACACCCTCGGGAAGCTGCCCCGTATATCGAGCATCTTGAATGAGGGTGACGTGTGGCTCAAAGCCCAGCAGGAGTTTTTTAAACTCCACCTGCCAGCCTTGAAAGACAGACATGACCACCACCAAGACCCCCACTCCCAGCATGACGCCCATCACCGAAATCAGCGTGATGACTGAGACGAAGGATCGCTTCGGGCGCAGGTAACGCAGGGCCAGAAAGAAGGGAGCGTTGGAAAGCATCGGGAAGGGAAAAAGGTGCGGAGCAAAGAAGTGTCAGGAAGCAGGATCTGCATCCGGCTTTTTCAGGCGCTTGGCCACATCCAGCTCAATGACGCCATACTTCTGTTCATAAGCTTGCAGGGTCTGGGTGAGATGAACCCACAGACGTTTGGCACCATCGTAAGAGGTGACCACGCGGCTGACGATCTGGGCCTCTTCCTCCACCATCGGGCCGAAGGCATTCAGATTCAGGGCAAAGTCCATCACCACTTCATTGGGGGTGGCAAACAGGCGGCTGACATTGGCATACACAGCCTGGGAGGGGGGGGCAATCTTGGCCGGGGTGGGACTTTCAGGACCGACGATTTTCACGGGGTTAGACATAGATCAGATGAGGTGTGGGTTGGGGAAAGCAGGCGATCCGGGCGGGTATACACGTTCATGGTGTCTCCCCGGAGGAAGCCGATGAGAGTCTGGCCCGACTCCTGGGCAAAGTCCACCGCCAGACTGCTAGGTGCAGAAATCGCGGCCACGATGGGGATGCCCCCTGCCAGCGCCTTTTGCATGATTTCAAAAGAGACGCGACCACTGACTAACAAAAGATGCTTCGACAACGGCAACATGTCACGCTGGAACGCATATCCCAGCACCTTATCCAGAGCATTGTGACGCCCCACATCCTCACGCAGGACTATCAGATTTCCCTCAGCATCAAACAAAGCACTCGCATGCAGACCGCCTGTCGTGGTGAAAGTCTCTTGGGCTGCACGGAGCTTGGCTGGGAGACTCGCGATAAGGTCTGGAGACCAAGCCGCAGTATTCAGTGTGCAGTTTTCAGTTTTCAGTGAGGAGGGAGCATTCGCCACCGACGACGGCTCCCTGTTCACTGAAAACGGTCCACCCTCCTCCAGCGGCTTGAAGTTCTGGAACACGGACTCGATGCTGGTCTTGCCACAGAGGCCACAGCTGGAGGCACTGAACACATGACGAGTGAGGGAATCCCAATTCACCACGGCTCCGCCGAGCAGTACGTCCACCACATTCCCATGTTTATTGTCTAAGCTGGGACATTGGGAGATCTCCAGGATGTCGCGACGTCGGCGGACGACACCTTCCGTAACGAGAAAGCCGGCGACTAACTCTTCATCATGCCCAGGCGTGCGCATAACAACAGCCACGCTGCGGCCTTCGACACGAATTTCCAAGGGTTCTTCCACGGCCACCACATCTCCCTTCTCCGATGATGCATGACCTAACTGGATGCGCGTCAATCGAAGAGAGCGAGCGGGGTCGTGGTCAGGCTCGCTCATGTCGTGGCCTCCACCAGATCGGCACTGACCAACCCCTGCGTGACATGCCGCGGTTCCGCAATCAGACGAATCAGTTTATCGAAGATCTCACGACCTTTGATGATCTCGATCTCCACCCGCAGGAAGTAAATGGGGATGTCCCCAGGAGGCAGTTTCGGAAAGCGCACAAAATCTTTCTCCGTGGTCAGAATCGCGTAGGCATCCGCCTTCTCACAGCGGTCGATGAACTGCGTGATCTCCTTTTCCTGGAAGCGATGGTGATCTGTGAACCGAGCCAACCAATGCACCTTGGCGCCCAGCTTGCGCAGCAGGTTTTCAAAACTCTCCGGCACGGCGATCCCAGACAGTGCTCCGATGTATTTACCCCGGAACGCATCCAGCGGCAGACGCTCTCCCGTGTGGATGTTTTCAAAGTGAACTGGCCGGTGACGGCACTCGATGATCTCCGCCACGGGATTGTATTTGCGGATCTTTTCGATGATGTCTGCACTATCACCGTCCGACTTGGTGAGAAAGATGTAGCTGGCCCTGCGCAGGCTGGAAGGCGGCTCACGCAACGTGCCTCGCGGCAGCATGTAGCCCGTGCCGAAGGGTGCCGTTTTATCCACCAGCACGATGTCATGCCGATGCTTCAGCTTCAGGTATTGCAGGCCATCATCCAGGATCAGCACATCGGCTCCGAATTTGCGAATGGCATGCGCTCCAGCCTTCACACGGTTCCGATCCACCACCACGGGCACCCCCGTGCAGTTCTGCGCCAGCATGAAGGGTTCATCCCCGGCGACATAGGAGTCGAGCAACACCTTGTTCCCATCCGAAACCACACGCGGTGGCAACTCACGTGGCTTGCGAGCAAACCCGAGCTTGGCCGCAATCTTCCAGCTCAGAGGGATCTTGCGCTGACGTTTGCTTTTGTAACCGCGGCTCAGGATGGCCACGCGCCTGCCATGCGCCAAGAGCGCCTTGGAAAACAATTCGACCACGGGCGTTTTGCCGGTGCCCCCCACCGTGATGTTGCCAATGCTGATAACCGGCACGCCCAGGTGATGATCGTGGATGTAGCGCTCCCGATACAGGAACAAGCGCAACCTCACGGCGCCTTTGTAAATGCCGGACAGGAACCAGAAAGCCGTGCGCAGAAACGTCGCCCTCAATCCACGGCGGTTGTGGATGATGACATCAATGATGAATTGTTCGAGATCTTCGAGGGTGTCCTTCATCCGTGGGCAAGAACAAACAGGTAAAGCGGGGAGGCGAGATGCTCAAGGGGGAGTGTTGCCTATGGCCTATCCGCGACTTTGCCCTCTTCGATGCCCCAGATCTCTGGACAAGAGGCGGAGGCTGAGCCAAATTTTGACGATGAACCTACGTCGATTCTACCTCGTCGGTCTTGGTTTGATCTTGGTCTGTCTCACAGGATGTGACTCGGGAGAGGTTTGGCGCAGTGGTTCTTACTCCGTTTATTGGATTGATATCAGCACGGACCTGACCCTTGGCCGCAATCTCGGAGGCGGTTCATCGATTGGACGAGTCATGCCCCAGGTCTTTGCAGTTGGCGAAGATGCCGATTGGATCGTTGCGGCTCGTCATCCCGAGAGTGATCGGTTCACCGATGAATTCTTCTACTTTGCGAAAGCAGAAGACGGTCCCTATAAGAATGCAGATGAGGTGGTGAAAGGCCCCTTTACCCGGGCTCAATTCGAACAACTGCGCAAGGAGTTAGGCCTGCCCGGGTGGACGAAGGAGTTTTGACTGGACGTGCGGACACTTCCATTTCAAAACCAAGGGTAGGCTAACCTCATCACGATGAGCCCGACCTCCATGACTCCCCTTTTGTCAGATCGAGGAGCTTTCATTCAGCCACGATTTCTGAAAACAGGTTCTCTCAATACCTCCTCACCACGGTGTCCGCAGGCTCTCTCACCAGATCCTTTTCGGGGTAATCCAGGGTGTAGTGCAGACCGCGGCTTTCATGCCGACGAATGGCGCACTCGACGATGAGAGAGGCGGTTTCGACCAAGTTGCGCAGCTCCAGAAGCTCGCTGGTGATGCTGAAGTTCCAGTAAAACTCCTGAACCTCGCGCTTGAGGTTGCGTAGGCGGGCCGCAGCACGTTGCAGGCGCTTGGTGGTGCGGACGATGGAGACGTAGTCCCACATGAGGCGGCGGATTTCGTCCCAGTTGTGGTAGATGACGACAAGTTCGTCATTGTCCACGGCTTCACCGCTCTGCCAGGGGGGCACGGTGTAGGTTTGCTCGGCTTCTTTGCCGATGGGCATCTTGCGCAGCATGTGCTCCACAGCGCGATGGGAAATGACGAGGCACTCGAGCAGCGAATTGCTGGCGAGGCGGTTGGCCCCATGCAGACCGGTGCAGCCGACCTCCCCCACGGCACAGAGACCACGAATGCGCGTGGCCCCGTTCACATCGGTCACCACGCCGCCACACTGGTAATGTGCCGCAGGAACCACGGGGATGGCCTGCTTGGTGATGTCGATATCCACCTCCAGACAGGCTTTGTAGATGTTCGGGAAATGGCTCAGGATGAACTCCGCTGGACGGTGGGAGATGTCCAGATAGACGCAGGGACCACCGGTGCGTTTGATCTCGTGGTCGATAGCACGGGCGACGATGTCACGTGGAGCCAGGGAGCCGCGCGGATCATACTTGTGCATGAATTCATTGCCCTTGTTATCAATCAGGCGAGCACCTTCACCGCGCATGGCTTCGGTGATGAGGAAGGAGCGCTTCTGAGGATGATAGAGGCAAGTGGGATGGAACTGGATGAACTCCATGTTCGCGATGCTGGCCCCGGCTCGCCAAGCCATGGCCACTCCGTCGCCCGTGGCCACGCGGGGGTTGGTGGTGTAAAGATACACACGCCCGCTACCACCTGTGGAGAGCACCACGCGATCCGAGCGGAAGGTGATGACCTCGCCCGTCGTCTCATTCAGCACATAGAGGCCGAGCACCCGGTCCTCCGTGACGAAGCCCAACTTCGCTGTGGTGATGAGGTCAATGGCGAAGTGGTTTTCGTAAAGAGTGATGTTCTGTCGAGACTTCACTTCGGCCAGCAGCTTCTCCGTGATTTCCCGGCCAGTGGCATCGGCCGCATGCAGAACACGACGGCGCGAGTGACCGCCTTCCTTCGTCAGATCAAACTCCAGGTGGCCATCGGCGGACTCCCGCTGGTCAAAACTCACGCCCCACTTCACCAGTTCTGCAATGCGTGCAGGCCCCTCTTCCACAATGGTTCGCACGGCGGCTTCGTTGCACAGACCTGCCCCAGCAATGAGCGTATCGCTGACATGTTGCTCAATGCTGTCCACCTCACTGGTCACGCAGGCGATGCCGCCCTGCGCCCAGTTGGAATTGGAATCCAGTGCCCCACGCTTGGTGATAACGGCCACTCGGCCATGCTCTGACGCATGCAGCGCTGCCGTGAGTCCGCCAGCACCGCTGCCGACGATGATGAAGTCATAATCTGTCACGAGAAGGGAGGCTGATGGATGGCAAGCCCCAGGCTTCCGGATTGAAGACCGGCATGTCTCTCCTGGCTGAAATCACACATATCTCGTCAAGGTCGGGGCTAATGACGGCTCCAACATGGCGAGATTGGCACGCAGTGCCAAGTGAGTTCTGTGGGCTTTCCTTTACTCGTCCTGTTCTGGTATGGGCCCAATGTCCATGCCATCGTAGCTGTCCAGGCTCTGCTCATAGGCAAAGAGATACAGCTCGTCATTGCGGGCATCCAGGCTAGCGGGGGTGTGGGTTTCCTCCTTCTCGACATGCAACCACCAGGGGCGCGGGGCATTCGGATCTTCCTCGTCGAGCTGATAGATGTTCACATATCGATAGCCCTGGGCAACCAGGAGATCGCGCGCCTTTTCCAGAGCGGCGGGCTCATTGTTCGTGAAGAAATATCCCCACAGCATATCCCCCGCCATGTTCCAATCCGTCTTCTCAAAGATGTTTTGAAACATCTTCTGAAGCATTTCGAGCGTGATGGTTTTTTCTTGGCGAGGTTTGGGGGCTGACATCGTGGAAGATGGTCGAGGAATGATTCCTCACAACTTATTCGCTTTGAGAGTTGGGTGAGAATGGATCCAGTCTGTCCCAACGGCGTTGAAGTAAGAAGAGAAGCCATCCTAAAGCGGCCGGCAGCATGACTCTCACCCATTGGAAATTCATGAGTTGCTGAAATTCCTCCGGCTTCTTGTCTTGATCCGCAGTGTACACCTTTCCGCTGCGGGAGATGGCATTCACTTCGACGTGGCCCGAGCGAGTTTCTAGGATGGCGTCTATTAACAAGACTCCCGAGAAAAGCCAAAGACCGACGGCTGCGATTTTCATGGCGGCCTAGTGTTACCGAATGAGTTCCACATTATCAATCAATCGCGCCTTATCAAAAAAGACGGCCAGAGCAATCAGGCCGTTGTTTTGGACGAGGTCGAGAGGCTGGAGGGTGTGGCGATCCACGATGCTGATGTAGTCTTTGCGACCTAGGCTGGCACTCGCGGCGAGAGTCTGGTGAAGGATCTCCAGCAAACGACGGCTGCCCGTGACTCCGTCTTTCCAGGCCGCGCGGGCTTGGCTCAAGGCTGCATAGAGTGCGGGGGCCTGGGCGCGCTCGGCGGCGCTGAGGTAGCGATTGCGTGAGCTCATAGCGAGGCCATCGGCTTCGCGGACGGTTTCGATGCCGTGAATCTCCACGGGGAAATTCAGATCTCTCACCAAGCGGCGAATGATGGCGAGCTGCTGGTAGTCCTTTTTACCAAAGACCGCCTCGTCAGGTTGGACAAGGTTAAAGAGCTTGGCCACGACGGTGCAGACGCCATCGAAGTGTCCGGGGCGGCTGGCACCACAGAGCGCCTTGGAGAGGCTGCTTTCCAGAATCTGGATGCTGCGGTCGGCGTGATAGACTTCTGGGACAGTAGGCGCAAAAACCATATCCGCCCCCGCTTCCTGACAGAGGGCTAGATCCGCCTCCAGCGTGCGGGGATACCGGTCAAAGTCTTCGTTAGGCCCAAACTGGAGGGGGTTCACAAAAATACTGGAGGCGACAGTCGCTTCTGGGCCTGCCATCTGGCGAGCTTCACGGATCAAGCTGGCATGACCTTCATGCAGGGCGCCCATGGTCGGCACAAAAATCACCCGCCCTGCGGCCTTTCTCCAGGCACGCAATTCCTTCACAGTCTCAATCAATGTCATGACTTTAAGTCTCTAGACTGGAATACGGCTGCGCCAAGAATAAAGAGCGAGAGATTGACAGCTCCAAGCACCGTAAAGTCACGAATGATCACAGGCCAAGGGATGGTTTCGGACAACACCCGAGCCCAACTGACGATGTGCTTGGTGAGTAGAAAATGATCATAGCTCTCCATAAAACCGGTTTCTCGCAGGATGCGATCAATCAGGAAATAGGAGAGCGCGGCAATCGTCGCCGCAGCAGGTTTGATGGGGAAACAGGAAAGGAAAAAGGCGATGCTGCTGATGCTGGTCATGCCTAGAGACAGGAAAAAGGAGGCCAGCGCAAAGCGCTTCAATCCAGGCGTCCAATCATAAAACTCCAAGAGGCCTGCATCAGGGATCATGACAAAAAAGCCGCCACCCCAACCTTTGACACTGAGGCCTAACAAAAAAGCCGTCCAAGTGATGAACTGCACCAAAGCGATGGTGTAACCCACACAGGTGAGATACTTGATGCCAAGAAGCCGCACACGACTCACTGGCCTCACCAGGAGGAGCCGGTAGTGCCCATCTTCATTTTCTTTGGCCACGATGTCTCCGGAGACGAGTGCAAGGTAGATGGAACCGAGCAGGACCACCGAGAACCCAAGAATGACTTGGGCGAGGGTAAGGGCTGAAAAGTAATGCTCAAACGACTGCCCCTGACGAGAGATCATGCGCTCGAAGATGCGTTCCACGCCTTGCAGACGAAAGACAATGAGCAAGACGATCTCCAGGAGCAAGAACGCCCCAAAACCGATGTAGGTTCGTCGGCGGGCGAAGAGTTTAAGCAGTTCACTCTGCCATTGGCGGAAAAAGAGGATCATGCGCCTGTGAGTCCCAGATAAAATTCCTCCAACGTGGCTTTGTGCGGCTGCCAGCTTTCCACCCGCACCTCGGCTTCGACGAGTTGTTTTAAGACTTCATGCCCTGCGAGGTGGGGCGGGAGAGTGATCTGCCGAGTGGCCGCATCAAACGTCACTCCCGACCTCGAAAACACCTCACGAGCCTTGGCTAAGTCGCGCGTCTGCAGGAGATACACACTCTGCTGGCGATCCTGCGAGGGCACGGGGCCTTCATACATCTTCTTGCCCTGTTTCAGGATGACACAGCGATCACACATCTGCTCCACTTCAGCGAGCAGGTGAGAGTTGAGCAGGATGGTCATGCCGAAGTCCGAACGCAGCTTCATGACGAACTCGCGGAACTCTCGAATCCCTTCTGGGTCCAAGCCATCGGTCGGCTCGTCTAACAACAAGCATTTCGGCATGGGAAGTAAAGCTTGGGCCAAAGCCAATCGCTGACGCATGCCGTGGCTGTAGGTCCGGGTCTTGTGATGCGCTCGCTCGCCGAGGTTCACCAGTTTGAGCACACGCTTGACCTCTTCTTCATCCCACCATCCGGAGAGTGAACACAGCACCCGCAGGTTTTGCCAACCCGTCAGGTAATCGTAAAAATGCGCCGCCTCATAGATGGCTCCGACATGGGCGAGCGCGTGAGAGCGGTGTTCCTGCACGGAATGACCAGCGATACGCACCTCTCCTTCATCCGGCTGGACCATGCCGAGCGTGATGCCGAGGATCGTGCTCTTACCTGCTCCGTTGTGCCCGAGCAGCCCCAGAATTTCCCCCTGGCGCATTTCAAAGCTGACGTTGTCCAAGGCCAAACGACCGTTGGGCCAACGTTTGACGAGGTTTTTGACTTCCAGCAGCGCCATTCATTTGCAGCATGCCTGTGCCTCAGGGGGGAGGCCAAGCGGAATTTCAGCGTCCGATGGTGAAAGTCACGCGGCCGAGACGAGCACGAATGCTTCCTCCCAAGTGATACGGCGGGCAACCGCGATAGATCGGATAGGCTCCATAGGCCCCATAGGGGTAACCGCCGTAGCCGTAGGCATTCTCGATGTTAGAGTCACGGTAGCCGACGCCTCGATAATCGCTGCTATCGAAAGTCGCGCCTAACTCGGGGAGCACGGGAACGAGTGGCGGATTAGGCAATGGAGCTTTAGCCACAGCGAGTTGTTGCGAGCGAGCTTGTGCCTCGATACCGCGCAGCCGAGCCAGCTCGATTTGCTGAGCCAGCAACATGGCTTCCGTTTGCTGACGGTCGAGTTCCCGACGCGCCTCGGCCTGTTTTTCGCGCCGTTCCGCCTGCTCCAGTTCATAGGCCGCAGCTTTGGCAGGGTCATAGCCGAGTCGCTCCCGCCACTCCTGGGAAAGATCGGTGAAGAGCACTTTCGCTGCGCCATCGGCGTGGGTGAAGGAGACTCCATCGGGGTAAACCTTCACGATTTCACATTGGCGATAGGTTTTGCCGGTCAGTGTGGTGATCTCCTCCAGCGGTGCCGCCTGGAGAGACGCTGCCATGAGCAGGATGAGAGCGAAAGACGTGCATGTGCTGGCTTTCATGACAGCAGCTTAGACGCTCTCGTGGAGATTTCCTTCAAAATTGAGTCGCCCCAGTCTGGGAGGGATCACTTGTAACCCGTGATGATGGCGCAGGCGGTGTCTTTCAGCTTGCCCTTTTCGGTCTGGTGAACGGTCACCACATAGACCCCGGTTTTCTTGGGCTTGAAGAAGAGCAGGAAACCCCACCCATCCAGGACAGGCTGGATTTCACCCACGGGCTCACCTTTGAAATCGAGCACGGAGCCGCTGATATGGATACCGGCCTTACGCGGCACGGCCACGCCGATGCAGTATTCGTTGCCCTTGAAGAGCTGCATTTTCACGGCTTTGCCGATCTCTTTGCTCAGATCTCCTGTCCAGGCTTCCGCCCGGAAGATGTAGCCCGCCTTTTCCTGGTCGCGGGCGAGAGCCTGGGCGGCTTCCTGGGCATCATCCGTGGGGCTCGCTGCGAGAGGCGAGGACGCTAGGGCAAAGAGGGTGGCCAGGACCGTGAAGAAAAACCTGGTCGCTGCGCTGGGGGAAAGGGTGAGGGTCATGGTGAAAGAAACTCAGAACAAAAGATACTCCTTGAGCACAATAGGCATTGCATCAGGAAAAAGCCAAGATTCTGTGTATGGAGATCAGATTGCCACCCTGGCAGTCTGCAAAAAGCACTGTCGCAGGACCTCCCGTCATGGCCACGCTTGTATTCTACCTTGAGGATGGAACGACTCTCAACCATACGTTGGATGAAGGATCTACGTCCATCGGACGACATCCGGACAGCGTTGTTGTGCTGGAATTTCCCTCCGTATCCGGACATCACGCTTCCATTGAGCTGACAGAGGCGGGCTGTTTCATCGCAGACCTGAAGTCCAGCAACGGCACCCGGGTCAACGGCGTGGAGATTGAGGAGGCCGAGCTTAAAGACGGGGACCGGATCGCTTTTGGCGATGTGCAGGCCGTGTATCACGTGGGTGAGGGGCCTCCTCCCATCACCGTGCCGGAGTTTGTGCCTTCACCGGAAGTCCTTCCGCATGATGTGCCCCCTCCCGTTCTGAAGACCAACTACCGCCAACCTCCGCCTAAGCGGAATCCAGCGGTGCGCCGAGCGGCCAGCTACGATTCTGGCGGTGGCGGTTGTGGCACCATGATTTTGGTCATCGGTCTCTTCCTCGTGGCTTTCCTGGCGGGTCTCTACATGCGGCATCACCAGGAGACGAACGGCGGCAATTTCTTTGAGGACCTCGCGGATAAACTGGGGACGAAGCTGCCCAAGATTAAGATCGAGAAAAAGGCAGGCGAGTAACCTCCTCCGTGAAGTTTTTATCGTCTGAGCGCCGTTCAATGGGCAGAATTTTCCTCATGAACCGGCGCTCTTTCCTGTCCACCTCCCTCGCATCGTCCTTGGCTATCTCGCCTATCTTTGCCGCCAATGACCCGAAAACCCGCGTCGGGGTGATTGGTCACACAGGTCGGGGGAACTTCGGTCACGGTTTGGATACCATGTGGCTGGACATGCCAGAAACCCAGATCGTGGGTGTGGCCGATGCGGATGCCAAAGGCCTGGGAGCCGCCGTGAAAAAACTCAAGCTGGAGAAAGGCTATGCTGACTACCGTCAGATGCTGGCAGAAACCAAGCCTGAGATCGTCGCCATCGGCCCTCGTCACATTGACCAGCATCATGAGATGGCCATGGCGGCTATCGAAGCTGGAGCAAGGGGCATTTACATGGAGAAGCCCTTCGTGCCCACCTTGGCCCAAGCGGATGAGATCATTGCAGCCTGTGAAAAACACGGCACCAAAATGGCACTCGCCCACCGTAACCGGTATCACCCCGCGCTGCCGCTGGTGAAAAAAATGATCACTGAGGGCCTGATTGGCCGCTCGCTGGAATACCGCGCACGTGGCAAGGAAGACGCCCGGGGAGGCAGCCTAGACCTCTGGGTGCTCGGCTCTCACCTCCTCAATCTGGTTCACTATTTCGCCGGTGAACCGAAGTCTTGCTCGGCCACCGTCCTGCAAGAGGGGCGACTCGTGACGAAGGAGGATGTCAAAGAAGGTTCAGAGGGCATCGGACCTCTGGCAGGGAATGAAGTGCATGCCCGCTTTGAGATGGCGGATGGCCTGCCCGCGTTCTTCGATTCGGTGCAAAATGCCGGCTCCAAAACGGCGGGTTTTGGCGTCCAGATCATCGGCACGGAAGGCATCATTGATATGCGCATTGATGTCGAGCCCCTCGTGCATCTGCTCCCAGGAAGCCCCTTCGGCCCGAATGACAAACCTCGCACCTGGATCCCCATCACGACGGCAGGCCTGGGTAAACCCGAACCGATCTCAGACATTCGCAAACGAGTGGGGGGGCATGTGGGAGCAGGGCGAGATCTCATCGCTGCAGTGAAAGAAAACCGTGAGCCTCTATGCAGCGCCAAGGACTGCCGCGTCACCTTGGAGATGATCACGGGCGTCTTCGAATCCCACCGCCTCCAGGGGCAGCGGGTGGCGTTACCTTTGAAGGATCGCGGGCAGCCTCTGACGAGGCTGTAATGGCCCTTCAAGCCCGACGAACAAGCTGACCTCAATATTGGGGGAAAATGTCGGGCGTTGGGAAGCGGTCTTCGTAGCTGAAGTTCCCGCTGTTGAGGTATTCCTCACGCGGCAGGTGGACATCCGGCCAACTTGCAGGGCGGATGCGGACGACGCGGGTTGGGCGCATGCCCTCCGTGATCAGATCGGTCTCAAAACGGATCTGGATGCCGCTGCTGCCTAAAGGGGGCTCCCCTGGCGACTTGGTGATGTCGAGAACGGAACCTCGTGCGGCCATTTGCGCAGGGCCTGCGGTGCCACCCTCCGTATGTTTCAGGGTGTTCTCCACCCCGTTCACCAGCACCGGCTTGTCCTTTTGGAAATCAGCGTAGAGGGAGTTATCCATGCCGCCGAAAAGAGTCGCGGTGACGGTCGCGCGTCCAAACTTGCCATAATCGACAGCATCCACCCACGCTGGCATCCAACGGCTGCGGATAAAGGCCTTATGGGTCTCGGTCTGGTTAGCGGCGGAGCGTTGCATGGCGGCATCGTCCAGCCAGATGTCGGAAATGTGGAAGCGGGTGAAAACACCCCCGGGTGTGGGTTTCCAGGTGATGCCCAGCATGACGGCTTGGCCATCCAGTGACTTCTTCCCGGTGGCAGGCCAGACACCTTCGGTGATGAGGTCATCCGTCTCTAAACATTCACGACCACGCCAGATGTGGGTAGCGGCGTCAAAGGTGAGTATTTCTTCGCGAGCCTCCTCGTCTTTATCGTCCTTCGATCCACGGCCCGCGATGATCTTCCACTCACTGTTGGTGAGTTCCACTTCCTTGAGTTTCCAGACCAGCCCCTCGCGCAGGCAGTGGCTGGGTTCGTCTTCGAGGAGAAGGACGTGGTTCTCGGCAGGGGCAATTCCGGTGTCACCATAGCCCGAGGTTTTCTCCTTATTATCGACCGGAAGCACCGGGACGGCGGAGATCTTCGGATCTGGCGGAAGGAAAGCCCGCACGTGCAACACGGTTCCAAGCGGGATATCCCTCAAGTCAGCTAATGCCCCGTGATATCGAACCATGCCATAAGGCAGCAGGGCAAAGGGATGCGGTTCATTTCGACGAAAGGCACCCGTCCCTTGCACGCGGAGACTGCCTCGGCGGTTGGCATGATCCACAAACACCAGTTCGCCGCGATAGGAGTGCGCTTTTTCCAAAGGCGGAAACTTCCCCGCTTCAGGCCGGAAGGGTTCATCGGCAGCCGTGGCGAGCACCCAGACCAGGGCGGTGAGGAGGATGACTGCAGACTTCATGAGGGAGTGGATTGACGTCGGCTGAAGCGGTGGAGCACTCCTCCACTCCATCGCGGTCAGTAGGTGGGAAAAATCGCTGGTGTGGGGAAGCGGTCTTCGTGGCTAAAGGTGCCATCACCCAGATACTCCTCCCGAGGCACTTGCACCTGGGGCCAGCTGGCTGGGCGGACGCGGACGACACGCGTCGGGCGGATACCTTCGATGATGAGGTCCGTCTCAAATTGGATTTGGATGCCGCTGCTGCCTAGGGGTGCTTCGCCAGAGGCCTGGATAACGTTTTGGATAGGGCCCTTAGACGCCATGTGAGCAGGACCGTAATTCCCGCCAGCATGCTTCAAGGTGTTCTCAGCCCCATTCACCAGCATCTGGCTACCTTTCTGAAAATCGGCGTAGAGGGAGGCGTCCATGCCTCCAAACAAGGTCGCGGTCACGGTGGCGCGGCCAAACTTGCCATACTCGACTTTATCCACCCAGGCGGGCATCCAACGGCTACGAATGAAAGCCTTGTGGGTCTCGGTTTGAACGAGGGAAGCACGTTCCATCGCTGTATCGTCCAGCCAGATGTCGGAGATGTGGAAGCGGGTGAAGATCCCATCGGGTGTGGGTTTCCAGGTGATGCCGAGTTGAACAGCTTGGGCATTGAGCGACTTCTTCCCACTGGCAGGCCAGGTTCCCTCAGCGACCAAGTCGGCTGGAGTGAGGCATTCGCGACCGCGCCAGATGCGAGTCGCGGCATCCAGGGTAAGTTTTTCCTCGGTGGGTTTTTCACCTCTTGCGCCTTCCTTGGGTTCGCGGATGGCGGTGATCATCCCCTCGTTGTTTTTGAGGTCCAATTCCATGAGTTTCCAGATCAAGCTCTCGCGCAGGCAGTGACTGGGCTCATCTTCCAGGAGCAGAACATGGTTCTCGGCAGGGGCAATTCCCGCCCCACTGTAGCCTGCGGTTTTCTCCTTGTTATCGATGGGTAGCACCGGAACGGCGGAGATCTTGGGATCAGGTGGAAGATAGGCCTTCACGTGCAGCACCGTGCCGAGTGGGATGTCTCTCAAGTCCGCAGGTGCTCCGTGATAACGAACGATGCCGTAAGGCAACATAGCGAAGGGATGCGGGGCATTCCGGAAATACGTCCCTGCCCCTTGCACACGCAGGCTCCCCCGGCGGTTGGCATGGTCCACAAACACAAGCTCGCCCCGATACGAATAGGCTTTTTCGAGCGGTGGAAACTTCCCGGCTTCAGGACGGAATGGCTCTACTTCCGGCGCTTGGCTCTTGGCTTTGGGTTCTTCATTGGCCGCATGGACTTGGCCGACCAACACCCCGACAAGGACTAACAATAAAGAACGAATCAAAGACATAGAGTGAGCAACCAAGAACGAAAAACCAAAAACTAAGAACGACTTCCGCTTCATAGGGCGACCACTCGATTGCTATCGGCGAACTGATCAATCTCCACGCCCATGCGCTGGGCCATGAGCAGGAGCAGATTGCTCATGTGGGCATCCGATTTAGCGGGGCGACTGCAGAGTTGATAGTGGGCGGTGGTTAACGCTCCATCAGCACCGAGGGCATAACCTTGGAATTCAGGAGCCATCTTGTTGAAGTCCAAATGCTGACCGTGTTTCAGGCCGAGGTCCGAGCCGCCGGCGAGCACCAACGGGAGGTTGGCATTGCCGTGGCTGTGACCGTAAGACATGCCGCTGCCGAAGAGTGACATGGTGGAGCCTAACAAGGATTTGCCACTGAGATCTTTGGTCTCGTCCAGCCGTGTGAGGAAGTAGCTGAACTGCTCGATGGCAAAGGTGTCGTAGTTGGTCAGCTTTTCCATGTAGTCAGGATCACCTCCGTGGTGGCTAAGCTGATGGCGTGACTCGGTGATGCCGATTTCGGGAATGGAAATGGCTTGTCCCTCGCCTCCTAGACTGAAGGTAGCCACACGGGTGACATCTGTTTGAAAAGCGAGCACCATGAGGTCATAAACGGTGCGGAAATAGTCCCCTGCTTTGGTGTCGGGGATATCCCGGTTGGTGCGCGTGCGGTCAGCATCCGAGATGATCGGAAGTGGGGTGTCCAGCCAAGCATCGGCCCGCCGAGTGCGGATCTCCGCCTCGCGCACCGAAGTGAGGTATTGATCCATGCGCCCCTTGTCTTCAGTGCCCATTTTTTTCTCCAGCCGACGCACCTCAGCCAAGTTGTCATCTAGCACGCTGCCCTTGCGGCGCAGCGCTCTTCTTTGAGCCGCCACGCCACCCTTGGGTTCTGCAAACATGGATGCGAAGATCTCACTGCAGCGGCGCAGGGCGGGAAGCCGCACACCGTCGGCGGTCCAGGCCAGGGAGTCTTGGGTGATGGCCACTTCCAGCGATGGATAGCGGGTGTGTTGCGCGGTGACTTCGGCCATCTTCTGGTCCACCGAGATGGTGTTGCGATCCGAAGGGCCGAGCTTCCCCCCCGTCAGCCAGACATTGATGCAGTTGTGGTGGTGACTGAGGCTGCCTGGATGATGCAGACCGCTGATGGGTGTGATGGCCTCTCGATGCTTCTCTAACGGTTTGAGGGAGCGCGAGAACTGGTAGTCCTTCCCCGAAGTGGTGATCTGGTAATTCAGTGAATGAACTCCGTTGGCCAGATAAATGAAAGCACTGCGTCGTGGTGTCGCCGTGACTTTTTCAGCCGCTGCCGCACGAAGCGGAACCATGCACTCCAAGAGTGGCAGCGAAATGAAAGAGCCCATCGCTTTAAGGGCATGACGGCGATCAATCAGCCAAGATTGAGATAGGTAGTTCATAGTATTCTTGGTTCGTTGATGATTTCCAGCAGATTCAGGGAGGCCAGCGGATTACTTTTTGGAATGTTGGGCAAAGGCGTAGTCGGCCTTGGATTTACCGAAATGAAAGACGATGCCCCAACCTAGATTAAGCCAGCGGAGATGAGTTTGAAGGGTGGCGCGGTCTGTGGCGTTGATGCCATCTGTCAGAGCGGTGACAAAGACGGCACACACACCGTTGACGACAAGGCTGCACACTGTGATGCCGGGATGATTGAGAACGGTGACGGTTGGATTTGGATGAACTTCGAAACCTCCGGATTGAATGGCAGCTCTGACCAAGCCTTTCCAGGTCGTTTGTCGATAACCGAGGCCAACTTCGTCCAGGCACTGACCAACCGCTTGAATGATGGCGGTTGCCAGCGAGGGATCGGAGACAAAACTGGGGAGTGTGGTTTCTGTGAATCCTGCAGATTGCGAACGATACAGCAATCGCTTCCACATCAGACTCTGCTTACCGAAGTCAACCAGCAGACTCGTGCGCAGCCGCCAGAATTTGCAGTAGCAGAACACCTGAACGAGATGTTCTGCTGCGAAGGATCCACGGAGACATTTCAACTCGGGGATGAAATGGTTCTCGATGACAAAATCAGGCTCAAAAGTATCTGCTACAATCCCGCGATAAACCAAGTCCCTCCTTGGTTTTGATAGATGCTCGATACCCGACTTCGTGGGCGCCCCGACAAGCTCTTGATGATAGATCTCCTCACCAAGCCCAGGCCCAACCGCCGCATGCACTTTCATGGCATGACCAATGAAAGCATGGGAGACCAGATCTCCCTCAGATTCAAGGAGGTCGGCCGATTTGGGTTTAGGATCTTGGTTCATTCAAAATAATCTGTGGGCCTTCCTGAATCTGCTGGAGACCCAATGCTTATTACCTCTTCTTCATCAAAGCAGACAAAGCCACCGCTCGAACGATGGCCTTGACACCGGATTGGTTTTTCTTGGCTTCGGTGGCGATGGCGTTGAGGTCGTCTTCGTCGTCCACGGTGAGCACCCGGCGGAGGCCGTAGGTGCAGAGGTGCTCGATGAAAGCGCGAACAAACTTATCACGGTCTTCAATCAGCAGACGCTTGAAATCATTGGCATCCTTGAAGGCGCGACCATCAGACATCTCGCCGCTAGGATTAACCAAAGGGTTGGCACCAGTTCCGGCTGCGATCTTTTCATGAGTGCGCCATTGACCGATCGCATCGTAGTTATCCCAAGCGAGGCCTAACGGATCAATCTTCGCATGGCAGGAAGCGCAGTTGGCATCGTTGCGGTGCGCTTCCAGTTTGTCACGCAGGGTGGCCTTGGGGCTTTTCGGCGGATTCGGCTCAATGGCGGGCACGTTCGCGGGAGGCGGAGGAGGAGTCTTGGCAAAAATGACTTCACTGAGCCAGACGCCGCGATGTACCGGACGATGCCGAGTGCCGTCCGAAGTTAGCCCAAGCGCGGCCCCCATCGTCAACAGACCGCCACGATGATCCTCAGGCTTGAGGGAGACACGCTGGAATCCGCCACCCTTGGGTTCTGGCAAGCCGTAGAAGTCGCAAAGACGAGCATTGGCCATCGTCCAATCGGAATCCAGGAAGCCCGTTATGGGCAGGTTCTTCTGGAACACTTCGCGGAAGAACTCCACAGGCTCCTCTCGCATGCTCATCTCCAGCCACCGATCATAGTTCGGGTAGAGTTTCTTATCTGGCGGGAACATGCCCACGCGGTGCAGTTGCAGCCACTGCCGAGAAAAGTCGTCAATGAAGCGATTGATCCGGCCGTCAGCCAACATGCGGTCCACTTCTTCCTTCAGGCCTTCGCCGTGCAGGGTGCCTTTTTGGGCGGCGGTGAAGAGGGCGGCGTCCGGCATCGAACTCCACAGAAAATACGAGAGTCGCGAAGCCAGTTCCCAATCATTGAGCTGCTCGCGAGCCTCGGGTTCTCCCTCAACCAGGTAAAGGAAGTTGCGAGAGGTGAGCACGCCTTGCAACGCCACTCGATACGCCTCCATGGGTTTTTCGCCGGCCTCAAGCTCGGCCTGATAGGATTTCAGATACGGCTCCAATTCCTCCGCTTTCACGGGCCGCCGCCAAGCGCGCTCAGCAAAGCGGTGCAGATGGTTCGCGATCATCTGAGGGGCCGCATCATCGGCGGGCACCACGCCCTCACGCCGGGCCTTTTCGGCAGGCGTTTCCAGCGGCCCTTCCCACTCGATCCAATCGAGCAGCACCGTCGAGAAGAGGCCATTGCCTTTGTCATCGAACATCTGGGGGGCGTTCGCATTCAGGAGCAGAGTCTCACTGCTATGGGTGAAAATGTAACCACCACGGCTGGCCAAGGCATTGCGAAAGGCGGCACCACTTCGCCGATCCACCACATCGGTCGCCACCACGCAGAAATCCAACGTTGCTGGCATCTCGAGCATCACGTCGAACTCATACACCTGCGGGTGGTCTTCGGGGGCGGTGATGTCAAAATCAATGATGCCCGCAACGGTCTCCTCGCCTGTGCGTTTGCCGATGCTCAGGTGAGCGGGCTGGCCACCGAGGGGACGGATGCCGCTGGCCTGCAGCCGCATGCGATACAGTCCGCTGTGCTCTGGCCCCGTTTTCCCGAACCACTGAGGTGAAAGCGCGTTCTGGACATTGCCTGGGAAGAGAAGGAAGCGCAGGGGCCGCTTGATGCCGAACCGGTCCAGGGCTTCCTGCTGGGTCTTGCCACCGTTGTAGCGCAATTCTGCGGCGGTCTTGCGGACTTTGCGAGCCTCGCCATTCACTGCAGGAAAAGCGCGTTCGAGTACCACTTCCGCAGCGCGGTAGTAGCGATCCACATGCGATGGGGAAAGAGAAAGCTCTGAACCGAGGCGCTCCAAACCATGCCAGAGCGTGTCTTCATTCAACTCGCCTGGCTGAGTCGGATCGTAGCGCACACCCAGTAGGTCATAGACGGTGTTTTGGTATTCCTTTCGGCTCAGACGGTAATGGGTGACGGCGGGACGCGCCGACATCCGGGAGGCCCGCCCTTCTTTGATCAGGGAATCAAGCTGGGTGACGAAGGCGGCGATCTCTTCCTGCGTCGGTTTCTTCTCCTTCTTCGGAGGCATTTCACCTGAGTTCACCTGCTCGATCATCTCCGCCCAATGATGGGTGTCCGCGCCTAACTTGAAGTCGCGCGAGAGCTTGTCGATTCGCAGATCGCCCTTTTCTTTTTCAGGGCCGTGGCAACTGATGCAGTGTTTCTCCAAAAAGCCGTCCATGGGCTCGACGGCACCGACTGCACTGACGATACTAAAGTCGGCCACAAGAAGGGCAGAGAGAAGGCAACCGAAACGGGTCATGAGAGGGAAAAGCACGATCTAACCAGGACCGCTTTTCAGACACAACTCCCGAATGCTCACGGGTGAGTTAAGCGGCGAAATTCATTTACGGTTTCATCGGATGATCTCCTTCACCTTCTCCCCAATTTCCTGAGGGTCGTGTTTCGTCTGTTGTGTTCGAGTGGCGGCCCTTGAAAGAAAAGATTCACGAATCTACGCAAGTTCACCGGCTCACCGGCATCCCGATGATGGAGATCAATCCCTCCATCATCGTCATGAACTCTGATCCATCCGCTTCTGAATCCGCTCCTTTTCAACTCCTGCCCATGCTACTGCTCGCCGTTTGGCTATGGGTGCAGGCAATGAGCTGAAAATCGCACTCACACGGCCGCTGCGGGCAACTCGCGACCGATGTCCTCGATGCGATAACCGAAGCCCGTGCCATGTAGCGTGCTGAGATCCACCACCCCACCGCGACGGCGGTAGAGGCCAGGGTGGATTTTCTCCTCAATGACGGAGGCGTCGGGATAGAACTGCATGGCATTGCACTCGACGCCCTGGATGGTCCCCGCATGAGCGGCGAGGCGCACGTGGGGAATGATGGCCAGCATCGGATTGGTGAGATCTTGCACCATCAGCGGCATGCCATGGGCCTTGGCCCAGCAGAGACTGAGTAGGGCACCGGTCTGAGTTTTACAGGTCTTCAAAGCCACGCCGGACCAGCCCAGGCGACGCCCCAGGCGGACGAATTCCCAGTCATGCGCGCTTTCATCGAGGAACAGCGGCTTGCGAGCCGAGACACTGCGCACATCAATCTGATTGGCCTCCAGGTCATACGGGAAGGGCTGCTCCACATAGAGAGTGCGGGCATAGATCTCCGGCTCATCGGCCAACAGACGATCCGTGATCTCATTGACGTAGGCAGGGTCTTTGACGGTGCAGTTGAAGTCCGCGCTCAGCCACTTCACGCCATTCTCCAGGCCAATGCGACCTACGCGCAGCATGCGTTCGTAATCCCAGGCAGCATCAGTGCCCCGCAGCTTGATCTTCAGGCACTTCAGGCCGTCGCGCTGGATCCAGTCGGCCAGCAGCACCGGATGTTCGTCTTTGGGTTCGGAGCCCGTCAGGTCGGAGGTTTCCAGAGCATCCACACCCCCGACAAGATGCCACACCGGCAGCACTTTCGGTGCTTCTTTCACCAGGTAATCCGCCGGATAACGCCCGGCAAAGCTGATGCCGCTGCCATCTTCGGGCTCCAGGAACGCGGAGAGGTCACGGTTCATGAATTCCGCGTTGTAAGTCTCATAAATGTCCCGGCCCAGGAGATTGCCATAGGCATCGTGAACGGCGATGTCGAAGGCGCTGAACGCCACCAGGGAACCTAGGTAGGGCATCTCAGGGCCACCCGCCGCGGCATTGGCAGCTGTCAGAGTCTCTGCCAGGGGGCCATGGATGAAATCCTGACCGATCTCCATCGGATGTCCGACCAAGCCGCTGGCCACCAACTTTTCAGCCAACTGAATGGAGAAGGCTTCCATACGGCGGGCGCGCTCCGATACCGATAACGTGCTCGGCCAGACCCAAGATACACTCAGCGGAGTCTCCCCCCAACCGGTTGCGGAGCGTCCATTCCGATCCTTCACAGTCACCTCAGTGCGCAGGCACACCACACTGCTCACCGTCTCTGGCCCAAACTTGAGCGGCACCCGCATGGTGACGGGCAAGAAATAAATTTTGGCCTGGGTGACGTGGATATCCGTGTTCTTCATAGCGAGTAAAATCAAAGGGGCTGGATTAGGTCGATTTTGGCAATTCTGAGTTGCAGGAATGGCAGTAGTTCCTACTCCTTGGAAATGGCCGCTCGACACTACGTTGCCGCCCGCTAAGCATTTCATCCCGATGGTTAGAAAATCCAGTTGGATTCAAGGTCTTTTTGCTTGGCTGCTGCCCGCTACGGTGGGCACCGCCGTGGGCGGGGGCATGATCGCCATCCTAAGCCAACCGGACAGTAAGACGAGGGTCACCTTAGCATCTCTGACAACGAACCAAGTCGTGCCGCCTACCGCGACACTGCTGAAACCAGAGCCCGTCCCCACCGTCGTTCCGAAACCCAGGCCTAAGACTCCAGCGGCTTCCGATATGGTGGCCGTCCCTCAGCCTGCAAACCCCGCCCCTCTTGCTGCCAAGAAAGCGGCTGTGGCTCTGCCCCCGGCTACTCCAGCGAAACCCTGGGAATGGCAACCACTGGTGGACGACGTGCGCGAACGCTTCCGCACAGACATCCCTGACCTTGGCGCGATGCCTCTGCTGCACTACGCCGTTCTCCTGGATGATGCCGAGTGGATCGATCAATTGATCGGCCGGGGGGCGAGTGCCAATGAACCGACTCCTGGGGGAGACACGGCTCTGTGCATCGCGATCCGGCACATGGCGGGAGAAAGCGCGCGCGCCTTGCTCCACGGCGGTGCCGATGCCCTCCAGCCTGGGTTTGAGAGACAACCGCCAATCATCCTCGCCTCACTGCGTCGAGGCCCAGATACCTTACGTGCGTTGATCACCGCCGGGGCGGACCCGAACACGCGTTTTACCTCCCCGGTTTCCAAGACGGTGCTGGATCGGGTCATGATCCGTGACCTGAAGCACTCGCTGGAGAATGATCGAGGCGTGACCGCTTTGATTGCCTGTGCAGCGCGCGGAGATGTGGAAGGTGCAGCAGAACTCTTGCGTGCAGGGGCTAAACCTGGGCTCTGCACCACTCGTTACAAGCGCTACCCCATCAATTTCGCCGCCACGCAGGGGTATCTTTTCCTCATGCGCATCATCCTGGGCCGTCAGCCCGAGTCGGAGCCGGAGATCCTTGTCACGGTGGATCTGACCCAGCAGCGGGCTTGGGTCATGAAGGAGGGTTTGATCATCGATAGCTGCCTCGTCTCCACCGGGCGGGAAGGCTACTCCACCCCTGCGGGCCGTTACGTGGTCACGGATAAACACCGATCTTGGACCAGCACGCTGTATCATGTGGCGATGCCCTTTTTCATGCGCCTCAACTGCAGCGCCATCGGCCTGCATAGCGGTTATGTGACTGGCCGCCCCGCCTCACACGGCTGCATCCGTCTGCCTTACGAAAAGGCCAAAAAGTTCTTCGACATCGTCCGTGTGGGGGATGAGGTGCAAATCGTGCACTGACAGGGAAGGGGATGGGTGGGATGGATCCGTGGATGGCTGGATGCATGGGAGCGAGGGTGTGCCGCTGCCGAATTCGAGTGACGCAGCAAAGACCGATGCGCTTTGTTCAGCAGTCGTGATGAAAGACGCTAGCGCATCCACCACCCCACTCTCTCCGCTTTTACCTCAGGACCTGCTTCGCCAGATCCGCAGCCAACGCCTTGGGTTCTGCGAGGGGAGCCGTCGCTTCCAACTCGACCGGAGCAGCGGAAAGGTCGGCTTCGTTAAAGACCCGCACGGCCATGGTGAGTTGATCGCCTTGGACCCAGGTATGGGCCCCCACCGGAGTCTGGCAGCCCGCTCCGAGCAGTTTCAGGAACTCACGCTCCACCGTCACTCGCGCTTCGGTTTCCGCATCGTTCAGAGCCCGCAGCACTTGAATGGTGGCCATGTCTCCTGCACGGCACTCGATCGCAATCGCCCCCTGTCCGGCGGCGGGTAAAAACGTCGTCGGGTTCAGTGTCAATGCTGCCAGTGTCTGACCTTCGATCTCGATCTGGCCATCTTTCATCAGACCCAGGCGCAGCAGACCTGCCGCTGCCAGCAGCACCGCATCCAGCGGCTGCTCACCCAGCACCTTTTTCACACGAGTGGGCACGTTTCCTCGAATCTCGACGATCTCGACATCAGGCCGCAGCCACTTGAGCTGAGCGGCCCGGCGCACGCTGCTGGTGCCCACACGTGCACCTTGGGGTAGGGTTTCCAGGGTGCAGGGTTGGCGGGTGATCAGCACATCCTCAATCGGCGCGCGGGGCAAGACTGCCGCGATGGTGAAGCCCGCAGCGAGATCAGAAGGCACATCCTTCAGGCTATGAACGGCCGCGTCGATCTCACTTTTTTCCAGAGCGATTTCCAACTCTTTGATGAAGATACCCTTGTCCACGTTGGCTGCGGCATTGAACTCTGAAAAACGCAGATCCTGGCGCTTATCGCCGCTGGTCTGGATGATCTGTCGCACCACTTCCAGCCCTGGATGCGCCGCCTGGAGCAGTTCCGTGACCATGCGGGTCTGCGTGAGGGCCAGTTCGCTACCGCGCGTGCCGAGAGTGATGGAAGGTTGAGACATGATAATAAAGGCAGAAGAAAAAGAGCGACTCATCCACCTGCCAACGCTAAGGTGAAGAGAAGCGGCGGTCGGACATCCGGAAGCCGGAAGGCGCATGTTGGCCTGCCTCGGGGCTGCGTGCAAAGGAATGATGCTTTTTGACAGCGCAAAGCAGCCGCTCATCATCCTTTCGCTTATGATCGTTCCAGAATTTTGGGCCGAGGCCCGCGTGCAGAAACGGGAAAACAACCGCCAGCTCACCGTGCGGCGCTATGGATGGTCTGACCTCAGTCAGGACGAGGCTCAGACCATGGCTGAAACCCGCGCCCAAGATGCCCTCCGGCGTCTCTGGGCCGGAGAGCACCTTGAGAAGCGCGAGCCCCGGGTGCCCTACAACGGTGCCCATGGCGTGCCGATCCGGGAAGAAATCCTCAGCCGCCATGGAGACGCCGTCATTACCCGTAATCTCTATGGTGCTCAGTGTCTGAATACCCCGGACGTGCTCTTCGCGGATGTAGATTTATCCTCAGATACCCCCGCCACTCTCACTTGCTCCATCTACGTCGTGCTGCTGGTCGTAGCCGTTGCCTTTGGTGTTTACCAGGGGGCCATCGGCATGGCCGTGCTGGCCATGCTTGTGGCCTTGGTCATCGGCTATGCCGTTGCGACTTGGCTCCACCAGATTCGGTTAAAGATGGGAGGCGGCATCCGCAATATCGCCCTGAAACGCATCCGGGCCTTTGCTCAGGTTCACCCTCAGTGGCACCTGCGTATCTATGAAACTCCAGCGGGATTCCGTGTCTTGGTCATGCACCGGACTTTCGATCCCGCCAGTGAAGAGGTCGCTCACTTCTTCGACGCCCTCGGCACCGACCCTGTGTATGTTCAGATGTGTCGGAACCAAAACTGTTTCCGTGCCCGCCTCACGCCAAAGCCCTGGCGCATCGGCATCCAAGCCCACCAACCTCCGCGTCCCGGTTACTGGCCTGTTAAACCCGAGCACCTCCCCGCACGCCGCCGCTGGACAGCTCTCTACGAGGAAAAAGCCCGGGGTTATGCCGCTTGTCGCTATCTCGAAAGCCTCGGCAGCCCGGGCGTCCATCCCCAAGCTGAAAGCGTCTGCTCTCTTCACGATGAACGCTGCCGCAGTCACTCTGGCATGCCGTTGGCCTAACGATGTTTGCTCAACTTTAGGCGTTCCTAGCTCACCAACTGACGTCCAAATGTGACCGATGGAGACTGCTTTCGAAGAAAGTCACCTTCGAGCGTGTAGTTTGGATCATCATGATCATGTCCGGTTTTATGAATACGTTCGCCCGTCGTCTTGTTTTGGCCCTCACTGGATCGATGATTGCCACGCTGGGCGTGGCTAACGATCACGCAGCCCTTATTTCAGCCCTAACTTTTCATGCCTCCTTTGAAGAGAATCTAAACGCTGATTTTTCCAAGAGTGACCCCGTATCCTATATCAAAAGTGGCAAGGAACTGGTGTCTGCGGTTGTGAATGAAGACGTCCAGATAAGTCAAGGAAAGGGCAAATACGGCAATGCGCTCTGGTTCCCCAAAAAAGGCACGACCCGCCCTCAATTTAAAGACGGAGGTGTGCTGGGCTACAAGGCCAAAAACTGGAGCACTTCGGTCTCTGTCTGGCTGCGGCTAGACCCAGATCAAGATCTGGAACCCGGCTATTGTGATCCCCTGCAGATCGTGGGGGACGATAGCAAGAAGGGTTTCATTTTTCTCGAGTGGTCCAAAGACGAGACGCCACGTTTTTTCCGTTATGCCATTCGCCCGCTCTTTCACATTTGGAATCCTACGAATGTTCAGTGGGCGGAGATCCCCTTTGAGAAACGCCCCATGGTCCAGGTAGAAAAAGCCCGCGCTCCCTTCGGCCGCGAGACTTGGACCCACGTCGTTTTCACCGTGGAAAACGCGAACCCAAAGCCTAACCAAGATCACGCCAAGCCCGTAGGACGTCTTTATCTGAATGGTGAACTCACGGGCAGCATCGAAGGCTGGGATCTTACCTTTGATTGGGACCCGGCTCAGGTCTGGTTGGTGCTCGGGGCTTCGTATGTCGGTTACATGGATGATCTGGCGGTTTTTAATCGGGCTTTGACCCTGGCTGAGGTCAAGGAGTTGAGAGCGCTTCCAGGAGGTGTGAGGGATCTCCGGTGACGAAGCTCCCCCAAGTCAAACATCGTCAATCAGCCAGCAAGAATCCGCAGCGGCTTGAGTTTGTTCCTTTCCCCAAACCATTCCAAGCTGTTGTGGACTCTGTGTCCCCTCCAACCGACCGACCATGAAGACTTCCCCAAGATGCCTCCTTGCGCTCACGGCGCTTTTCTGCGGAGTTGCCTCCGCCAGTGATACGCTGACCCCCCTGAAGTATAATAATCCCGGCCTGACCGTGGATCTGGGCGTGGGACTCTGGGCTTGGCCGATGCCGATGGACTTCGATGGTGACGGTGATCTGGATCTCGTGGTGAACTGCCCGGATAAACCCTACAATGGCATCTACTTCTTTGAGAACGCCACCGGTGACACGGCGAAGAATAAGATGCCGGTTTTCAAACCCGGCGTGCGTTTCAGCAAGGGCGCGCAGAATGTTCAGGTCAGTTATGTGGATGGTAAGCCGGTGGTGATGAGCCCCGGGAATGTGCATCCGGATTTCCTGAAAACGGGGATCGAAAAAGGTGAGAAACTCGGTCCGCCCGTGAACGTGCACATGAACAAAGTGCGGGCGAACATGTGGCGCAGTGTGGACTACGATGGTGATGGTCAGCAGGACCTCATCGTGGGCGTGGGTGACTGGACCGAATATGGCTGGGACAATGCCTATGATGAAAACGGGCGCTGGATGAATGGTCCGCTGCGTGGGTATGTGTATGTGCTGCGCAACAAGGGCACGAATGAGAAGCCGAATTACGACAAGCCGCAGAAGGTGATGGCGACCGATCGCCCCGTGGAGACTTTTGGCTGGCCTTCACCTAACTTCGCGGACTACGATGGCGATGGTGATCTGGATCTACTGTGTGGGGAGTTCCTGGACGGCTTCACTTACTTTGAAAACACCGGCACTCGCACAAAGCCCAAGTATGCCCTGGGTCGGAGGCTGAAGGCGGAGAGTGGTAAGTACCTGACGATGGACCTGGAGATGATCACGCCCACGGTCATTGACTGGGACAAGGATGGTGATTTCGACATCATCTGCGGAGACGAAGATGGCCGCGTGGCTTTCATCGAAAACACAGGGGCATTTGCTGAGAAAGCCCCGGTCTTCAAAGAGCCGGTCTATTTCCAGCAGGAGGCCGACAATGTGAAGTTTGGCGCACTGGTCACCCCCGTTGGGTTTGATTGGGATGGGGATGGCGATATGGACCTCATCTGCGGCAATACCGCTGGCTATGTGGCTTTCATTGAAAACCTCAGTGGCAAAGGTGTGGAGAAACCGAAATGGGCTGCCCCTGTGCGCCTGGAAGCTGAGGGTAAAGTGATCCGCCCAATGGCCGGCCCCAATGGTTCCATTCAGGGACCTTGCGAAGCGAAGTGGGGTTACACCACCCAGACCGTGGCGGATTGGGATGGGGATGGTTTACCGGATCTGATTCTGAACTCCATCTTGGGCAAAGTGCTCTGGTATAAGAACGTCGGCACACGTGCCAAGCCGAAGTTGGCTGCGGGTCAGCCTGTGGTGGTGGAGTGGGAGGGCTCACAGCCGCATCTGGCCTACGGCTGGCTGCGTCCTGAGGGGGATCACAAAGGCTTGCTTACCCAATGGCGCACCACCCCCGTGGCGGTGGATTGGAACAAGGACGGGCTGATGGATCTCGTCATGCTCGATCAAGAAGGCTATCTGGCTTTCTTTGAGCGCGCGAAAGTCGGAGATCAACTGGTGTTGAAGCATCCCAAGCGTATCTTTTGTGCCGATCAAAAAGCCCCAGAACCCGGTCTGCTGGATAAGGCGATGGAGCATCTGAAAGTGCGTAACCCTGTGGCCATGACCCCAGGGGAACCGCTGCGTCTGAATGCAGGCATCGCAGGCAAAAGCGGTCGCCGCAAGATCTGCATCATGGACTGGGATGGCGATGGCCAGCTCGATATCCTACTGAACTCCGCGAATGCCAACTTCCTCCGCCAGAGTTCCAATGCCGATGGCAAGTGGTTCTTCACCGACATGGGCCTGCTCTCCGATGCCAACATCGAAGGCCACGACGTGAGCCCCACCACCGTGGACTTTAATGACGACGGTATCCCCGACTTCGTCGGCGGTGCCGAAGATGGACACCTCTATTACCTGCGGAATCCGAAAGCGAAGTGAGGGATGCTGTGGTGCAGCGTCCCGTGTGCTGTCAGCGGCGTTTACGCCGCTGACTGTTCTCGGACTCTATAGTTCGCGGAGTGACGGTCTGAGCTGCGAGTAAGAGGGGCGGATTCCCATTTACCTCGGCCCCGGCGCATTCACATGTGAGGCGTCGCGGTCCCAGCCCGGTGGGGTGCCACGGTAGGAGTTGTCTTTGCGCTTGTAGAGAGACTCGCCGGTCTCGCGGTCAAACATGTCGCGAGAAATGTCGGCAGGTGCACTGTCGCCCGTTTGCTCGGTCCAATCGTCGAGCAGCTTCGCGAGGCGGACTTTGACCGATGCGTAGTTCGGATCCGAGGCAAGGTTGGTGAGCTGATCGGCGTCTGCATCGGAGCGATACAGTTCTTCAGGGGGTCGTGGAGCCAGGAAGACATCAGCCTGAGCAGGGGTAAGCTTGCCCTCATCCCGCAGGACTTTCAGTTGCTCGTAGGAAGGTGAGCGCACGGAGTCGGCAGGACCTTGCCATGGTTCTTTGGGTCGGTTGTTGCGGATGTAGAGAAACCCTTCGGAACGAACGGACCGCCCATGGGCGGAGTAGTCATGCCAGTTGTGCTCGGAGAAGGCATGTTTGCGTACCTCGGCGTTTGGATGCGTGAAGACCGGTGCAAAACTCACGCCCTGCATCGTCGGCGCCACGGGGACCCCGGCTAGCTCCAGAAGCGTGGGAGCGACATCAATGGCGCTGATCAGGCTTTGGCTGGGGGTGCCCGGCTGTTGGATACCTGCAGGCCAATGGGTGATGAAGGGCGTCTTCATCCCAGAGTCATGCAGGCGGGTCTTGGCACGTGGGAAGGCGCGTCCGTTGTCGGCCATCATGATGATGAGTGTGTTCTCCAGCGCGCCTTGTTTCTCCAACTCGGCCACGACTTTGCCAACGAAGTAATCCAGGCGGGTGATCTCGTTGTAGTAGGAAGCTAGATCCTGGCGTGTGGCGGCATCATCCGTGAGAAAAGGGGGCACACGGACCGTGGCTGGATCGTGCTTGGGGCCATACAGACCTTCTTGCCAATCCTTGTCACCGTCCCAATCCCGATGGGCATCCAGAGACGCGAACCAGAAGAAGAAAGGTTTGTCTTTCGGTCTTTCGTGGAGGGTTTTGACCCAGGTGGCGTGTCCTCCTTTGTTGCCGGGCTCATTGCCCGGATCCACGAGATCAAAGGGCTCAGGCTGGGGCTTTTCACCTTCGGCCGACTGATCGGAAGTCATGTGATGTTTACCCACCAAGGCCGTGTAGTAACCAGCCTCTCGGAGCAGACGCGGGAACCATGGGATATGCGCGGCAATGGGCTGGTGCAGTTCAGAAGCACGACCATTGTTATGGGGGTAACGGCCCGTGATGATGCTGGATCGGCTCGGGCTGCAACTGCTGGCCGTGAGATAGGCTTCGTCAAAGCGGCGGCCATGAGCCGCGAGCTTGTCGAGGTTCGGCGTGCGCGCGGCCGTATTGCCGTAGCAGCCCAGATCATCCCAGCTCACATCATCGGCGATGATGAAGATCATGTTGGGGCGGTCGGCGGCACAAAGCGCCGCCGTGAACATAAAAGCGAGAGAGAAAAGAAAATGCCGCATGGACAGAGAATGAGTGTTCCCTGTAACGAAGTAGAAAGCCGTTTTATCGAATTATTTGATAGGTTCCAACCTCAGCCTCCCCGGCGATTTCCGTCGGGCAATCCATCAGGCTGGCCAGGATGCGATGTCTAGAATCACGAGCATGCCTTGATTCTTTTTGTCAGCAGATACAGCGCAACGCACGAGTGATCAGGCCAAATCGCCCCGCTACAGTCGCTTATTCAGAAACTGGCGGCTTTGCACCACGGCCAGCACAGCGGCGGAGAAGTGGCCGTCATGGGCAGCCAACTCCGACTTCACTTTCTGCATCAGGAGCTTGTCGGTGGGCAGTACTTGGCGACCCAGGGCATAACCGATGAGCTTGCGGGTGAAGTGGTGGTTGAGCTGATCCTGCTGGCTTTCCAGATAGTCGCGCAGACCTTCGAACCCGACGAATTTAGTCCCGCCTTTGACCTGACCGGAGGTATCCAGAGGCAGGCCGCTGTCATCCTTCTCACGATAGCGGCCAATGGCATCGAAGCCTTCCAGCGCAAAGCCGAGCGGGTCAATGCGGTCATGGCAGCCCGAGCAAGCTTTAGAGGCCCGGTGCTGTTCCAGCATTTCGCGGACAGTGGCAGGTTTCGCGCCGTGTTCTTTCAGTTCCGGCACATCGGCAGGCGGTGGAGGGACGGGGGTGCCGAGCACGGCCTGAAGCAGCCAGTTACCACGCAGCACGGGGCTGGTGCGGTGACTGCGGGAGGTCTTGGTGAGCAGGCTGCCTTGGCCGAGCAACCCGCCACGGTGATGATCCTTCACCTGAACCAGACGGAACTCTTCACCTTTCACTCCAGGCACGCCATAGTGCTGAGCGAGTCTTTCATTGAGGAAGGTGTAGTTGGCCCCCACGATCTCTTGAACGGGACGATCCTGACGGATGATGTGGGTGAAAAACAAGGTGGTTTCGCGATCCAGATCTCGGCGGAGTTCGGGGGTGAATTGAGGGAACTTCTTGTCATCCACCGCCGCGTGTTTCTCGAAGCCCTTGAACTCCAACCACTGCCCCGCGAATTCCTTGGCCATAGCCTCGGCTTTCGGGTCTTTCAGCATGCGGGTGACTTGGGCCGTCAGCACTTCCGGCTTGAGCAAGGCCCCATCGGTGGCTGCCTTGCGGAGTTGCCAATCCGGCTGGGAGGACCATAGGAAGTAACTGAGTCGGGAGGCCAGTTCCCAGGCATTCAGCGGCACTTCCGTGCGGGCAGCTTCGGCGATTTGCTGTTTCTCCGCATTCGGAGAGGTTGGAGCCGCGGCAGGCTGAGTAGGGGCCGGATGTGCAGGCTGAGCGGGCGTGGGTTTTTCAACCTTGGCCGTCTGTGCAACGGTTTGAGGCTTGGCGGGCTGTTTGGCTGGAGCGGCGGCGGCAGGTTTAGGCTTGGCCGGTGCAGGGGCTGCCGCGAGGGTGCCAAACTCGGATTTGTAGAGGAAGTTCGGGGAAACGAGGATGAGTGTGACCACCTCACGAGCCGCAGATTCGCGGTCCAAGTCTTTGGCGAGGCCATCCTGATAGAGTTTGGAAAGCTTCGTCCGCTCTTGCTCAGTCGTGGGGCGTCTCCAGGCTTGGCTGGCGAAACGATGGAGATGCTGGCGCATCAGTTCGTCATACTGGGTCTGTTGCTCTTTTTTGAGGTTATCCGGTGCGACGTAGGACCAATCCGTGCGCATTTGTTCCCAGCGGCGTTTTTCTTGCTCGGACACCATTTTGAGCAGCTGCTCATCGCTGAAATAATAGACGCCAGGGCCGGGGCGGCTGCTGTAGAAATTCCGAGCGACCTCTTCAAGCCTGCGCTCATACATGTCGGGGAAGACCGACTTCATGCGGCCAAAGTCGGCCATGGTCTTGCGGTGGGCATCGGTATTGCGTTTCCACACGGTCAGCACGCCGGGGATGATGTCTTTCGGATTGGGCGGTGTGCCGACCACCAGGGTCCATTGAACAGTTGCGAGGTCCACCTCGGGGCTGCGCATGTCCAGGCGTCCAGGGCCGAAGACTTCGGTGGTGCCCTCAGGCAGTGGCAGGGTGATGATGATCGGTGCCTTGGCGGCAAGGGTGTTTTCAGGAATGCCTTTGCCCAGTGGATCTTTACCGAAGTGGGATAGAGCCTTATCAGCCTGATCGATACGCTTTTTCAGCAGATCCGCAGTGATGTCCTTGGGAGCAGGTTTACCGGCTTCGATGTCCTTGAGCAGCTTCCGATCCGCATCACGCTGCTGGCGCATGAAGGGCGCGTATTCGTAGTTCTTGCCCTTTCTGCGAAAGGTCAGGCTGCTGAACTGCACGTAGTCGCCACCATTACCATCGCCGATGTCTCCCAGAACGACGTGGAACTCCTTGTGACCCTGGGTGGGCACTCGGCTGACTCCATAAGTGCGAATGCCGTCCGCATCCTGTTGGCGACGCTGGACGCCACTGCCAGGTTTTTCAGGGTGGTTCCAAGAATGGCGCTGCTCTTCAATGGCCTTCAACTCGGCCAAGACTTTAGCGGGCACTTCCTTCGGTTTAGCCGCATCCGGTGGTGGCAGATTGCGCCAGGGGATCTTGGTGAGGTCCAAGTAGCGAGATTGCATCTTGGTGTCATTCAGCATGTTCCACCAGTTATTCAGGAAGGCCTCGGAGAGCTTGGCTTCCTTGGCCAGTTGTTCCAGAGACTGCGCTCCCGTCAGGTCTTTATGCTTCCACTTCCAGCAGGCCAGCATGTAGTCCGCCTCATGCAGTTCCCGGTCATAGCTGGGGAGGTGGGGGCCTGACATCTTCTGATACCAGACATACAAGGCTTGTTGGGCCTGTCCCTTCACTTGGTCTTTGCCGCGCATGCCCACGCGCTGTGGGTGAAAAGTGACTCCACTGCCGGGGAGGATCGTGGCGTGATCTGCCAACTTACGGGCGGCAGCCAGATACTTATCGAGCTGGGCTGGGTTAACAAAAAGCGTATCCCCTGTATTGGCAAAGCCCTCACCACCACCTCCATCGGGCTGGAACTCCTTGCCCAGACCGTAATCGTTACCGGTCAAATCGCGGACGGTGTAGTCATACTCGGCATTGGTTAGGCGACGTAGAGTGACGGGGCCTGGATCACCGGCATTGGCGGTGGCGACCTTGTCGAGCGCCTGAGTGGCCCACGTGACGAACTCCTTTCTTTCCTGATCCGAAAGTTGCGTTTCATCCTCTGGGGGCATCTCCCCCTTGGCGACCACGTCCTTGACCTTTTCCCAGAGCGCATATTCCGCTTCCACCGAGGGATTGGCATCCAACCTCTCCAAGTCCACCCCACCCTTGGTCTTTTTGCCATTGTGGCAGTCGTAGCACATTTCGGCGACGACGGGCTGCACCGTCTTCCACTCGGGTGCCGCTTGAACAGTGACAAGCGACGCCGTGAACAGAGTGACGACGGAAACAGGAACGGAAGGGGGCATCCGGTGAAGCATGGGCAGGGCCAGGTTAAGAGGGGGTAGAGAAAATACGTCTCTCCGGGCCGCAATCAATCATGAGCCGTGCCGAAGCTCGAACGCCGGTCACTTTGCCTCCCAGATTTTCACGTCATCAAACAGCACCCCGGGGCCATTGACGGTGAAATGGAAGCTGGATTTGGTTTCGTGGGCCAACCCCGGTGATTGGAGATAAATCGTGGGTTGACCATCCAGGGAGACACGCAGCCGATCTCCCACAAGTTCGAGACTGACCTGATACCATTGCCCTTGTTTGAGGTCGACCTTGGCCGAACTACCCCGCCCAACGAGGAGCTTCTCTGCTTCCGCTTTTTGCGCGGGATCCTTGCGCATTTCATAGATGTCATTGCGCATCACTCCCTCTTTATCATCGCCGAGGCGAAGCTGTTTAGGCGTGAAAGCGACGCGGCAGATATGACCGGCATGGGAACCTTTGAACTTCTGGTCGTCAAAAACCGCGTTGAAGGTGGTGGAGCCATCGAGCTTAAATTTGAACTCGACGACAACATCCTTCATGGGGCGATAGAGGCGCCCTACGGAGCCATGATCCGCCCGGGTTTGCACGCCTTTGAGCACGCCGTTTTCGACGGTGAAAGTTGGAATAACGACCTTCCACTCCCCCAAATCCGTGCGCTCGAAGTCATCGGAGGCAATCACTGTTCCTTTCTCGGTGATCGGTTCAGCAGGTACATCGGCGGCGGCAAGCAGACCTGGCGAGAGAAGGCAGAGCAAGGCGAGGCGTTTCATAAATAAGAGGCAAAGTGGGCTGTTATTTTTGGTAATCGGCTCCCGTCAGGCTATGAAGCACGCTGTCCTGCCAGTTGTGCAGTTCTCCCTGGAGCTTTTTGGCAATGTCGGGTTGTTTGGAGAGAAGATTGGTTTTCTCACCAGGATCGGATTCCAGGTCAAAGAGCTCTTCCTTGGCCTTGCCGTTCTTACCGTCGTGGATCACCAGCTTCCAAGAACCCTCAATGATGGATCGAGCCCCGGTGTAATCCACATCCGTGATCGCTGGGTGATGGAAGTTGGTGAAATCGCGCGTGGCTTTGCCCTCGGATTTTTTGACGAGCGGGGTGGTGCCTTGTTGGAGTTCAGGTGCGATCCAAGGCTTCAAATCCAGGCCTTTCAGTCTGGCTGAAGGATAGTCCCAGAAGCAGAGTGGACTCGGCCGCTGAGTCATCTTGCCCTCGAGAAGAGGCGAGAGATCAATGCCATCGAGCGGCCGGTTTGGCAGAGGCTGACCAGTCAGAGCGCAAAGGGTCGGCAGCAGGTCACTCGTGCAGGCTCGCACCGGTGTGGAGCGTGGCTGGGGAATGCGAGCGGGCCACTCGATCACACCCGGGACCAAGGTGCCTCCCTCATAGACTTGACCTTTGACGCCGCGGTGAGGTTCACCCAGAGCGGAGTCCGCTGATGTGCCATTGTCCCCGCAGTAGAATAATAGGGTATCCTCACGCAGGCCAGTCTGAGCCAGATGTTTGCGCAGTTGACCGATGGCTCGATCCATCGCGGTGATCTCAGCGTAGCGTTCGCGCAACACTTCGCCCTGTGGGCGTGTGACCGGACCTCCGGTCTCGTTGGAGGTCAGTTTGACCTTCTTTTTATATTTCGCTGGCAGATCGTCGTAGAGCGCGAGGTCCTCCGGTAGCCCGCTATAGGGCTCATGTGGAGAGCCGAACCAGACGATGGTGAAGAAGGGCTTCCCCTTGTCATGAGTGGCATCAATGAAACGGATGGTTTCCTGAATCAGAATCTCCGAGCTCTCTCCTTTGAAAACCTCTGGAGGACCACCATTGCGAGACAGTGAGGGATTCATTTCGAAGAAATTGTCGTGCGCGAGCCATTCATCGAAACCCATGGCTCCCGGATTGACGGGGGAACCTGCTTTGACGGTGCCCACATGCCATTTGCCAAAGTGTCCGCAGCGATACCCCGCCTTCGACAGGATGCTGGCAACGGTGATCTCCTCCGGACGGAAAGACCAGCCTGGGGCAAACGTGCCCATGCGGTTAGGATGCCGCCCCGTGAGGAAGCTGGCGCGAGTGGGCGAGCAACTGGGATGGGCGGCATAAAAACGATCCATGCGCAAACCGGTGGCGGCCATTTCATCCAGCACAGGGGTCTTCACATGGGGGTGCCCGTTGTAACCCGTTTCTTCCCATCCGTGATCATCGCCCATGAGCAAGATGATGTTAGGCTGAGCGGCAGACACCGAGAGGTGAATCGCTAACAGCGAGCCTAACAGAAAGGATGAAATATGATATCTGAGTTTCATGAATTTGCAGCAGGCGGGAGGTTATTTTTACTTCGGTGCGGCAGGCCCCAGCCCTTGAGGGTTCTTGGTGCCTGGGCGAGCCACTTTCTGGGCTCCTGAGGGTAAAAGAGATGGATCGAAAGCCGTCAAGGGAGCCTCCCCGAGAACCTTCAGACGCAGGTCCTTGATCTGAACGGTGTTGGCATTGCCGTGATGGAGCTGAATGGCGAGCAAGCCTTCCAAAGCGCGGTGAGCTTCATCGCAGTCGGTGAGTTGTGAGGTGATCTGACCATTGATCTTATGGGTCAAATGATTTCCTTCGGCGATGATGGTGTATTCATTCCATTGGGATACATCCACTTTCACAGGCTCGCGCTCAGCCACTTGCCAGCGATTACCTTCGCCATCCAGAACGATGTCTTTGCCATTGAGCCCAAAGATACCCCGCCCTTTCTCCTCGTAGGTCATGCCGGTGTGTTCAGTCGCGGGGTGAATATCACACTGATAGCCGGTGATACCCCAGGGACCCGCTTCAGGCAGAGGGCGGCTGCGGTATTGAATGCCTGAGTTGTTGTCACCGATGACCCGCACCGTGGCTCGCAACTCAAAGTTCTTCACCTGACCACCCCGCCAGATCAAAAAGGTGTTGGCGGAGGGGCTTTCTGGACCCCTGCACTCACCCGTGACAAGCCCGTCTTTCACAGACCATAGCTGGGGATCCCCCTCCCATCCCGTGAGATCACGCCCGTTAAAGAGCTCGCTAAAGCCCTCGCTATCTTGGGCAATCACGGAAGAGCAGACCAGAACCAGACTGGTGAGGAGAAAACGAATGTTCATCATACGGAAGCGGGTTTTATCCCCTCCTGTCATCTCGTGCAGGAGGGGAAGATCAAGGGCAGGAAGGAGAGATCAGGGCTGCTTTTTCTTGTTCTTTCCCTTACCGCCTTTCGCAGCGGGTTTGGGAGGTTCAGGCAGGTTGTCGCTCGGCTGATTGGAAAAGCGGTAAGGGTCATCGAGACGGCGCATTTCGGCGAGTAGCACCGCCTCCATCTCGACCCGTTTCTCTGCGTAAGCGGGGTCGTTGGCCAGATTCGTTTGGGCAGGAGTTGGGTGGACACCCGATAATTGAGCAATCTCAGTGTCACGATGCTGAAGCAGCAACTCTTCTGGATTTTCCTTGAGATTGAAAAGCTGCGTCTCGTTCACCGAACGATCGGGAGCTTCGTATTGGATCAGCTTCCAATCTCCCTTCTTCACCGTGCGCATGCCGGGCTTGCTGCCACCGGAGTAAGCGCCGTAGAGGACATCACGGACTATGTCTTTTTCCCCCGTCAGCACGGGCTTAAAGCTGAGGCCTTCATTGGTTTCAGGAGGTGTGATGCCAGCCATGTCGCAGAGAGTGGCTAGGATATCGAGCAGGTAGATGTTCCCTTCCGTGCGACTCCCTGCCTTGATGCCGGGTCCTTTGACAATGAAGGGGACACGCCAGGTGTGTTGGTAGAGGTTTTGTTTCCCCATCAGACCGTGGTGCCCAATGGCGATGCCATGATCGGCGGTGTAGATGATGTAGGTGTTATCCAGTTCACCCATTTGCTCCAGCTTCTTCAACACAAGACCCACCTGGATATCAATGTTCTCCGAACAAGCATACTCGCGACCGATCTCGTTGCGTATGCTGGCCTCATCCCGATGCCTCCAAACACCACTGACATCCACCTCATCACGCACGTCGGAGTGAGTGGTATCGAAAGGATGAGCCGAGAGGTAGTTGAGAGGCAGCTTCGGCTGAATGGAATGGAGGGAGGGAACACTATTCGGATCGGTGTGATTGACGGCTCCATACTTGGCGAGCAATTCGGGGCGGCCATCACGCGTGTCATGCGGGTGGGAAAAGCCGTAATAGATCAGGAAGGGCTTCGTCTCTTTGGTCGTCTCGCGCTCAGCGAGGTAGTTCAAGACCTGCTGACCATGCCAGCCGCTGCCGCTTTCTTCGTCGCCACCTCGTTTGATGGCATCATGACGCACGGTGAATAGTTTGTTAGCCGCTTCGTAGCTGTTCCCCATCTTGCAAGTGCGCATGGTGGCATAACCTGCCCGGTTAAAAACAGCAGGGATCGTCTGCTGCTCCAATTCGGGAGGGCAGGTCTTGCTACCCCATGGCGCGATGGGCAAATGCCAAACCGTGCGCCCGCTCATGATCATGTGACGTGAAGGTGTGCAGACGGCGCCACTGAAGGAGCCCATGTGATAAGCTCCCGTGAAAACCATGCCTGAGTCCGCTAGCTTATCCAGGTTCGGGGTCTGCAACGGAGAATCGGGATTGTAAATCTTGAGATCAAACGGCGACTGATCATCCACCAAAATGAAAAGGATATTCGGGCGCTTGGCTTCGGCCGCTTCCAGTGCGGTCATGGGTATGTGAAAACAAGAGACGAAGGCCATCAATGCCATGGCGAGGCGCAAAGGTAGGGCAGGTTTCATCAGGAAAGCCCTTTTAACTGCCGGTTTTCCCTGATCTTTCGCTTTCCATCTTCTCAAGCCATTCCGAGGAAACAAAAAGCGGTGTGCCTAGTCGCTAGGCACACCGCTGTGGAAGTGAATGCTTTCTCAGGCTCTTAAGCTGATAAACACCGAGTTTAGTTATCGTCATCATCATCATCGTCGTCTTCCTCGACGATCACGCGTTTGATCACGCGGGTTTCACCCACTGGGGCATATTCCACGTTCACAGGGATGCCCACACGGATGCGGGTTTGCACCTGCTCAGGGGTCAAAACGACACCGCTGCTGGTTGCGTAAACCACCTGGTCTCCATAAGTGTAGGTGACAGGACCGGAAGTTTCTTTCACGATGAAGGTGCTTCCGGGGGTGTATTGAGTGATGGTGCCACTACTGGTTGTCACGGTGGTGGTCGTGGTCTGGGCATTGACACCGGTAATCATCAGAAAACCAGCCGTGATGCAGGCAAGAATAGATTTCATAGGATGGATGGGTTAGGGTTTCAAAATGAGGGAGTTTATCCTCCCTTGACCGAGGCTTCGCTCGAACTTTAAAAGGTGGTCCCCTCAGAGGGGCATTTCAGGCGCGATGCACGGAAACTCAGAACTTTCGAGCATGTGTTCTGGCATTTTGCCTCAATGTCGTCATCATCCGTCTTTCACATGACCACCCCCACTCGCAAGACCCCTGAAGAACTCCGTTCCTGGCGCTGGTATGGCCGGGATGAACTGCGCTCCTTTGGCCATCGTTCACGCGCCAAACAGGCCGGCTGGGGGGCTGAAGACTATGTGGGTAAACCGATCATCGGTATCCTCAATACTTGGTCAGAGCAGAACTCCTGTCACATGCACCTGAAGCTGACGGCAGACGGGGTGCGCCGAGGCATCCTCCAAGCCGGTGGCCACCCGATGGAGATCCCCGTGCTATCAGCCGGTGAAATGCTGACCAAGCCGACCGCCATGTTCCATCGCAATCTTCTGGCCATGGAGACGGAAGAAGTGCTGCGTGGCAATCCTCTGGACGGCGCTGTGCTGCTGGGTGGATGTGATAAGTCCACACCGGGTCTTCTCATGGGTGCCTTCAGCATGGACATCCCCGTGATCTACATGCCGTGCGGTCCCATGATCAAAGGCAACTGGCGTGGGGAGACCCTCGGGTCAGGCAGCGATGTCTGGAAATATTGGGATGAAAAGCGCGCAGGCAATCTGAGCTGGGAGCAGTGGTGCGAGATCGAAGATGGCATTGCCCGCAGTCCTGGTCACTGCATGACCATGGGCACAGCCTCCACGCTGACGGCTCTTGCGGAAACCCTCGGTTTGGTCATCCCTGGTGCCTCCTCCGTGCCCGCGGTGGACAGCGCCCATGTGCGTATGGCGGCAGCGGCAGGGCGTCAAATTGTTGAGAATGTTTGGTTAGACCTGAAGCCTTCGACCCTTGTGACCGAGCGTTCGTTTGAAAACGCCATCGCGGTGGACATGGCTCTGGGAGGCAGCACGAATGCGATCGTGCACCTCGTCGCCATGGCAGGTCGCTTGGGCATCAAACTACCCCTGGAGAAGTTTGATGAAATCAGCCGTCGCATCCCGCTGCTGGCCAATATGCGTCCCGCAGGCAAATACCTGATGGATGAGTTCTTTGTCGCTGGGGGACTCCGCGCTCTGCTCAATGGTATGCGTGAACTGCTGCATACCGATGTGCTCACCATCACCGGCAAGACACTGGGCGAGAATGTGGAGGGCTGTGAGATCTATCAGCCTGATGTCATCCGCACTCCTGAGAACCCGATTCAACCCGATGGTGGCACCGCCATCCTGCGTGGAAACCTCTGCCCCGACGGAGCCGTCATCAAACACGCCGCAGCCACTCCCGAACTCTGCCAGCATACCGGTCCCGCACTGGTCTTCGATAGCTATCCCGAGATGAAGGCTCAGATTGATAACATGGACTTGGATGTGACCAAGGACACCGTGTTGATTCTGCGCAACGCCGGTCCCGTAGGCGCTCCAGGCATGCCGGAGTGGGGGCAGCTCCCGATTCCGAAAAAACTCATCATGCAGGGCATCCGCGACATGGTCCGTCTCTCCGACTGCCGCATGAGCGGCACCAGCTACGGAGCCTGCGTCCTGCACATCGCTCCTGAGAGTGCTGTGGGTGGTCCCTTAGCCCTAGTGAAAACAGGAGATCTCATCGAACTGGATGTGCCTAACCGGAAGTTGCACCTGCATGTCAGCGAGGAAGAGCTGGCTCGCCGTGCGACGGAGTGGAAACCTGCGCCCCCGCGTTATCAGCGCGGCTATGCCAAGCTTTTCGTGGATCATGTCACGCAGGCGAATGAAGGAGCCGACTTTGACTTCCTCCAACATCATCCCGAAGGCGTGCCGGAACCGGAGATTTATTGAGCCTCAAGGCTCGACCGAGCAATCGCTCGCGGCTAAGTTGTCGGTTTATTCGTTTCCTACCCGTTGAACGGAGTTTATCGTCCTGCATGTCCCAACCCTCCCCCGCTGTTATTCTGGTGATTCTCGTCGCTGCAGGGGCGGGTTCGGGCCTATTTTTCTCACGCAGCAAGCCTGTGCCTCCTGCGACAGCGGCCGCAAAAACAGAAATCACAACCGTGGAGCCGGGGATGCTCAGCGCTGTCTCTGGGACTGACGCGGGCGAAAGCAGCGATCTGCTCGCTCAGATCAAACTGCTGGAAGGCCAAGTGGAGTATCTCCAGGGCCAGGTGGGTGCCCTACAGGATGAGAACTCTCAACTCATGCAGAAACTGGGCACGCTAGGCATGAAAGGTGTGCCCAAGATGGAGCCCGCAGTGGGGGTGGCCGAGGAGGAGGAGCCGCCGGATTTCGTCGGCATGGGCATCGAGCTGATGAAATTCCGCCAGATCCAATCCCTGCCCGTGCCGACGGCGGGCGTGACCCAAAGTGAAGTGGAGCAAGCGATCCTGACCTGGATGCGCCAGAAGCAACCGAATGAGGAGGGGCCGCGCTTTGGTCTGGCACTGACGGCCCTGGGCTGGATCGATAAACCCGTGGACCTTCTCCCCGTCAAGGCGGCACTGTGGGCGCGTCAACTCGGCGGCTGGTATGATCAGGCCAGCGGCACCTTGATGGTGGCGGATCAGGACTCCACGCCGGGCATGCCGCCGCCGGATCGACCGCTGGCCATCGCCTTCGGCCAGTTGCTGCGGGAGTTCGGGGGCACACTCTTCCCCGAGGCGGGAAAGGTTCCCTTGACGACGGATGAGCGCCTCGCTCGGGAGTGTTTGCTGGCGGGGGATGCGGGTTTGACACGCTTTTTGTTCAGCTTGCAAAACCCTGCGGCCTCACCGGCGAGCGATTTACCCTCGGAAGATCCTGATCATCCTTTGAATCAGGTGCAGGCACCGGTCTTCGTTCGCGAGCTGGCCATGTTTCCTTTCCGCCCGGGGTTTGAATTTGCTCAAACGCTCCATAGTGCTGGCAGTTTTGCCCAGCTCAATGCCGCCTACTCGCGTCCGCCGCAAAGCTGTGCGGAGATCATCGAGGCGGAGCGATATCTGGATAACAGCGCGCTCCCCTCGACCCGACCTGACATGGGCAATGTCACCGTGCAGGATCACGCGCCTTATTGGGATGATAGTCTGGGGCGTTTCGCCATCTACACCGCCCTCCGCACCTACAACAGTGATGAGGACGCCGGGCAGGCGGCTCGTGGCTGGCAGGCCGACCGGCTGTTAACCTATGCTTCTCCGGATCATAAGCGGGACCATGCCGCATGGCAGACGATGTGGCTCTCCCCTGAGCAGGCGGGCCTGTTTTTCAAGGCCATGCGGAACTGGCTGCTGCAGCGGTATGATGTGAAGGCCGCGACGGATACGCCAGCCGAACTGGTGCTGGATACACCGGAGCGCCACGTGCGGCTCCTGCTCAACCGCAACGGTCAGGGAGTGCTCTTGCTGGATGCCGCGACACCGGACTTCGCGGAGGCCATGCGCTCGACGCTCAATCCTCAAAAGCCCTCGGCTCCATGATTGCCAAACAAGTTCTCTACTCGGGTCGCGTGCAGGGGGTGGGTTTCCGCTACAGCACGAAGCAAATTGCCTCCGGTTATGAGGTCACGGGAACGGTGAAAAACCTCCCCGATGGGCGGGTGCAGCTCCAGGTCATGTCCTACGATGCGGATGAACTGGAAGCCTTCTTGGCCGCCATCGATGAAAGCAACCTCGGATCTCTCATCAAAGAACGCGAGGTCACGACGATCCCCGCGATGACCGGCCTGCGCGGGTTTGTGATCGAGAGGTGAGCTCAAGGCCGCATGGCGTAGGGCAGGCTAAACTGATGCTCTTCACGGGCTTTCACATACTCCGTGGTTTCGGTCAGTTCATTCAGGGTGGTGTCATAGGTGATGACCTGCACGCGATCCTCCCACGGTAGGAATCGATAGAGCCGGAGGGGCCCTGAGGAGGTGTAGTCAGAGAGCAGGGCATGCACGGTGTTGCCGTGATCGCCCTTGCTATCCAGCTTCAGGGCGGTGCAGCGGCTCTGGTCACCGCAGAAGATGAAGCCCAGATTGGCGTGTTTGCGATACAGCTTGTCCCACATCTGCACGGCGGTATTGCCCCGTGAACCGTGGTTTTTCGTCCAGTTCATGCGGCCCTTGGGATCTTTGACAAAGCCCTCTGCCGTCTTTGGATGCTCCAGCACACCGAGATCCATGTGGGTGGTGATGAGGGCACGACGCGAGGCATGCTTCGTCAGCAGTGCATCGGCCCAGGCCAGGACGTCATCCGGTGCATTGCACTCCAGGCTGAGGTGGATGAAGTCCAGCCCGCCCGCGCTGAATAGCTGGTAGCTGTTGGCATTGTTGCCGGACAGCTCCGGCGTCGGCCGTGCGGGTTCGAAACAACCGCCATACCAGGCGAAATCACGGAAACGCTCTGCGCCAAAAGACTTCTGAAACAGGGACGAGTCGCCACTGCCCTTCATGTCATGGTTTCCCACCGTGACGCTGTAGGGGACGTTGCCATGCAGCACGTCCAGACACTGGCGCGCGATGCCCCATTCGTTAGCGTTGCTTTTATCCACGATGTCCCCCACGTGGGAGACGAAGGCGATGCGTTGATCGGCCAGATGATCCGTGATCCACTTCACGTGGCGGGTGAAAACCGGGTTGCTGACGGGCTCGGTGCTGTCGGGTGTTTTCTTGGTGCCTTGTCCCAGATAGCCTTGGGTGTCGGGGATCACCACGAGGGTGAAACTGCCCTCGGGGGCGGGGTCCAGCTCGGCGGCATGTGTGGAGGTCGCCAGAAGCAGGAGACTCAGAGCCCCTAAGCTCAAGGAACGAAAAGTAAACGGGCGGCATGGCATCCGGCAGGGAACGGATGGCCCTTGTGGTTTCACACAGCGGAGTGCCTGCGCGGAGGGAGAATTCTCGCTTTTGCGGATGGGCTGCCCAAGCGGCTGTCATAGGACTTGCCCAAGCCCCCCTTTTTGATGCATCATGCAGGGCCTGTGAAATTTATCTTCCATGTCCTGCTGCTTTTAGCGCTCAGCGCTCTGGCGGGTGCTGCCTGGGTGGCGCACCGCCCGGTGGCAGTGGCTCCGCTGGAAGCTCCAAAACCGGGGCCGCGAGTGCGGGAGTTTGTGGATGATCTGAAGCAGGCCGCCATCAAGCGCTCCGCCATCTTTGAGATCAGTGAGGGGGAGTTGAATCGGCACCTCGCCAAGGTGCTCACGGCCAAGATGACCCCACCGGCAGATCGGTGGGTGAAATTCGAGCGGCTGGCCTTCGAGCTGGAGCCTGATCTGGCTCACGCCACCTTGGTGTGGGATGTGCAGGGACATACCAGCACGGCGACGGTGGATTTCCGCATTCGACGCCTCGAGGATGTTTTTCGGGTCGAGGTCGTCGGGGGCAGTTATGGTCACTTGGTGGTGCCCCGGGGCATGTTACGCCCCCTGAGTCCGGCTTTGGAAAAGCTGGCTGATGTGTTAAAAGAGGAGATCCAGGCTCTTTTTCAAATGAACCAGATCCAACTCGCTCAGGATAAGCTGGTCATTGATCCCCGCTTTCCGTAATATTTCGCCTGCATGTTTCGCGCAGTTGCCTTTGCTACCGCCCTTTTTGTCTCTATCGCCAGCCTTCGCGCCCAGGAAGCTGTGCTGCCCCCTGTCGGTGTGATTCCGCCCCCAGCAGCCCCTGGCCTGCCAGCAGGAGGCCCCGTGCTGCCGCTGCCGCCGCCGCTGCCGGGGCAATTGCAAGCCCAGCCCAGCCTGCCGCCTCCAAGCATGGCCACGCCCACAGAGGGTGCCCCCGCCATGCCCCTGGCTGGGGAGACGAAAGCCGTGCCCGCAGTGCCGATGGCGGCCGCCAAGCCCGGCTCCTCCACCAGCAGCACCGGGCAATTCATCATTCATGGGGATGATCTGACCATCCGCAGCGCCCTGTCCAGCAAGTGCGAAGACATCGCGAAAGACCTGCGGGATCTCCTCAAAGATAAGCAGCCTTGGGTCTTGCCCATCGTGGTGCTGGTCACCTCCGGTGAGACGGCGCGCAAGGCGGATAAACCCGTCTCCACGACGATCTCCCAGCTCTCTCATGGGGGCTTTCACATCCAGGTGAATGTGAGCATGCGGCCAGATCTGCGGCCCGAGGACCTGCGCAAGGAACTCGTGCGGGCCTTGTTGGCCGAGCGCATCCTGCGGGATCAAAAAGAGATCGCCACGAAGCGGTCCCTGCTGCTGCCCGATTGGTTGTTTTTAGGCGTCTTGGAAGCTGGGGAATACCGTCAGCGCGCCCGGCCGAGTGCGCTGTTTGCCGCCATCTTCAAGAGTGGTAAAATCTTTGGCATCGAGGACATCATCGAGGCTCCTGCTTCGGCCATTGAGGATGCGCTCTCCCGCACCATTTACCAAACGTCTTGCTGCGCTCTGGTGCTCGCTCTGCTGGATCAGCCGGAGGGCGGTCTGCGCATGGGCAAGTTTCTCAACGCGCTGGCCACCGATCCCCGCACGGAGCGGGAGCTGCTCAATCAGTGGTTCCCCAACTTTGCCGCCAGCGATGCCAGCCTGAACAAATGGTGGGCGCTGCAATTGGCCACCCTGGCCAGCCCTGGGGTTGCAGAGCCGCTCAGCCCTGAGGATACCCTGGCCGCTCTGGAGGATGCGCTGATCCTCCGTTTTCAGGCGAAGCCGAGCGAGCTCCCACAGACCTCTCGGCACACCCCGGTGGTGCGGAAGCCAGAACCCACATCCTCGCCCGCTGCACCCGCCCCTGCACCTACTCCTGTCGCACTTTCGACCACCCGTGAGGCCAAATCGGAAGAGAAACCGGCCGACCCCACTCCCTTGATGGCAAGCCCATCCGAGGAAAAACGTGGTTTCTTGGGGCGGCTCAATCCCTTTGCCAAGCAAAAATCCAGCGATGAGGCCATCACCGAAGCCATCGAAGCTGCCGCGAAGGCCGAAGCGGAAAGTGCCATGCCTCCCGCCGCTCAGGAAGAGTCGCTGCCTCCCGTAGCAAGTGATCTGCCGCCTGAGATGCCGGTCGCCACGAAAAAAGAGCCCGCACCGCTGCTGAATCGTTGGTTTGGCGAGGGCAAGAAAGAAGCTGCGGCTCCAGCGCCCGCAGCCGTTCCAGAAACTGAGGAAAAAGTCAAACCGCAGCCCAAACCGGAACCGAAAGCTCCGGCCAAACCCGCAGCTGCCGCCAAGCCCACACCGGCGCCCGAGCCTACCCCGAGCGAGCCGGAAGCCGAAAAGAAACCCTCCAACCTCAATCCCATGAACTGGTTTCGGGGCGGTAAAAAGGAGAAGGAGAAAGAGAAAGAAGCCCCTCCAGCGGATGCGTCTGCCCATGACACCGCCGAGGCTCCGGCTCAAGAAGTGGCCTTGTCTCGGGAGTCGCCGTCCATCGAAGCTCAGCTCCGGGCAGGCACGCCTCTGATCGCCATGGTTTATCAGGAAGTAGCGGTCGAGGCCGAAGAGAAGGCCTCGGAGAAAAAACGTTTCTTCGGCCTGTTTGGCAAAAAGAAACCCGAGTCAGATCCCGCCGAACCGGAAGCGCCGAAAAAACCTGAACCCGAGCCCAAGGCCGAGCCAAAGAAGACCAAAGAAGCCCCAGCACCTGCACCTCCGGCTCCTGCGGAGGAAGCCATGCCTGCCCCTGAGGAGGAAGGGGGAGAAGCGAAGCCGGAGAAGGCCAAGCGTTCCTTCCTGGGCTTGCATCTCTTCAGTGGCGATAAAAAGGAATCCACCGAGGCCACCGGCCCAGAAGAGGCCCCCATGCCTGAGGCTCCGCCCAGCATCCCCGACGAACCCGCCCCGCGTCCAAGTCCGAAGCCCAAACCCACACCGGCCCCGGCCCCGAAGTCCTCGCCCAAGAACGAAACCACCGTGGCGGCAGAGATTCCCATTGAGGACTACGCCGCCGTGATCAAGCGCAAGGATTTCCCGAGCATCATCCAGCGCAATGTGAATGCCCTGGGGGCGTTGCAAACACGTGCAGCGGTGCTTTTCCGGCCTATCGTGGTCGATTACATCCAGGTGTTAGAGGATCTCAATAAAGGCAAGACCAAGGGCATGGATGCCCGTCTCAAAACCATGCGAGCACGTGCTCAAGAGGCCCTAACCAAAAGCAATGCCATCCGTGATCTCCTGGACCTGCACGAGGCGAATGACACCCCTGCCATGTCGGGTCTGTTCGAGGATTATCTGAAGCTGCCCGAGACCATCCAAAATGAGCTGCCAGAGCGCACGGATGCCATCTCCAGATACCTCGACGCGCTCGACAAGGAATTCTCCAAGAAGTGATGCGGCCACTCCTGGCCGCAGATGAATCGGTGGGATGGTCTTGAGGTCCGAGACGCTACACTCCTGCGAGCGTGGCGTCATTCGCTCGCTCGTTAAGCCTTTTCAAAAGCATCCGCCACACGCAGGACGGTGACTTCGTCCAGGGGCTTGCCGATGATCTGGAGGCCCACGGGCAGGCTCTTGCCGTCTTCCTGCACGGTGCCGCAGGGCACGCTGATGCCAGGCAGACCGGCGAGGTTCACCGGGATGGTGAAGATGTCTTCCAGATAAGCGGCCAGCGGGTTGTCTTTCAGAGCGCCTAGCTTGTGGGCGGGGGTCGGGCTGGTGGGGCTGACGATCACATCCACCTGCTGGAAGGCTTTTTCAAAGTCTTGCCGGATGAGAGTGCGGGCGCGTTGGGCCTTGATGTAATAAGCATCGTAATAACCGCTGCTGAGCACATACGTGCCTAACAAAATGCGTCGTTTCACCTCGGCGCCGAAGCCCTCTTCACGGGTCATCATGTAGTGCTCCATGAGGTCCTTCGCCTCGGTGCTGCGGTGGCCGTAACGCACGCCGTCGAAACGGGCGAGGTTGGCCGAGGCCTCGGCAGGGGCGAGGATGTAATAGGTGCTCACGCCGACATCGGTATGCGGCAGGCTGATTTCCACGGGGATAGCGCCCAGGGATTCCAGTTTTTGAATGGCAGCTTTGACGCTGGCCGAAACCCCGGCGTGGATACCGCTGATGAAATACTCTTTGGGTAGACCGATGCGTAGGCCCTTGATGTCCTGACCCAGAGCCGCGGAGAAATCCGGCACTTCGACATCCAGAGAGGTGGAGTCGCGCAGGTCTTTCCCACAGAGGTGATTGAGCAGCAGGGCGGCGTCTTCCACCGTCTTTGTGATGGGGCCGATCTGATCCAGCGAGGAAGCGAAGGCGACCAGACCGAAACGGGAGATGCGCCCGTAGGTCGGCTTCAGCCCCACGCAACCGCACAGCGCGGCAGGCTGGCGGATGGAGCCGCCGGTATCGGAACCCAGCGTCGCAATGGCGATTTGCCCGGCCACTGCGGCAGCGCTGCCGCCACTGGAGCCCCCTGGGATGCGATCCAGGTCCACCGGGTTGCGCGTGACGCCGAGGGCGGAGTTCTCCGTGGAGGAGCCCATGGCGAACTCATCCATGTTCAGGCGGCCCAAGGGAACGGCTCCCCCAGCACGCATTTTCTGGATCGCACCAGCGTCGTAGGGGGCCACATAGTTAGACAGCATTTTGGAGCCACAGGTGCAGGGCTCACCGAGCACGTTCATGTTATCCTTGATGCCAATCGGGATGCCGCCGAGCGGCTGGGAAAGATCGGCCTGGTCGGCTTCCTTCAGCGCCTTTTCCACATCCCAGGACAGGTAGGCCCCGAGGGCTGGATTCTTTGCCTCGATCGCCTGGGCGACATCCAGAACGATGTCACGCGGGGTGATTTCTTTGGCAACGAGCCGCTGGCGTAGGGCCGCGATGGTGGAGGAAGCGAGGGACATGGGAAAGGATGCAGTGATCAGTAATCGGTTTTCAGGGGTCAGTTTTCAGGATCCATATTCAGCGACATAACGGCTTCAGAAACTGTTCACTGAACACCGATGACTGGATACTGAACACCGACTTTACTCCAGGACCTTGGGAATCTGGAACTGGTCCATGGCTCGGCGCGGGGCGTTGGCCAGGGCTTCGTCTTGAGTGAATCCAGGGCGGGCAACATCGGGGCGAACCACATCGAACACAGGCATCGCGTGAGAGCTGGGCTCAGCGTCCAGGGGGTAGCTGCTGAGCTGGTCGATGTGACCCAGGATCTGGGAAAGCTGAGCCGTGAAATGCGTCGCCTCCTCCTCGGTCAGGGCGAGGCGGGATAGTTTGGCGATGTGGTGGATATTGATCTCCGGCGTGGGCATGCCCCTTTTCTAAACCGCAGCGCGGGGGCTGCAAGGCGCAGAACGACTTTTCCACCTGTTTTGGGCTGGTGATACCCACCGTTACGAGATGACGATTCAAATGACCTCCAGCGCCAAGCGCGCGGGATTCCTTAGCCCAGGGTGACCCCCCTGGGAATCACCCGCCACGTGCGTCATTGAATCACATCAAGCCCTGAAAGGGCGAGACCCGACACCGCAACATCTTGATCCAGCGTCGAGTGCCGCCCTTACGGGGCTCCTCGTAAACCGAATCGCATGCGTTTGGCGGGTCCTGGGGTTTTACCCCAGGCTGAGGAATGCTGCACCTTCGGTGCTCTGGAAGAGGCGGGTTGTGCAGACCTATTTCCAATGGATGGTCGAACGGCCCCGGGAACTGTGTAGCGGTGCAGCAAAGCCCCCTGTCAGAGGATCGTTTCAGACCATCTGTTTGGAAATGCGTATCAGGCCCTCTTACCTCTCCACCGGGCCGTGAAGCGAAAGGGTCGCTGGCTTTAAACCGGACGCGTGTCCGATCCATCCTAAATCTTGTCCGACAGCCCTGTCTCCTGATAACGTTTCTTCCGGACTCCGACCCTTTCACCATGAAAAGCCTGTTCCTTCTCGCTCTCGCCAGTGTGTCCCTGCTCCAGGCGGAGACCCTCATTTCCTGGCAGCGTGTCCAGTTGACGGACCAGTTTTACGCTGAAGGGGCCACCTATGCAGACCTGAACAAAGATGGCCACATGGACATCATCAGCGGCCCGTTTTGGTATGAGGGGCCGGATTGGAAAAAAGCGCACGCGTTTTACGAGCCGAAGGTTTTTAGCATCCATGGTTATTCCGACAACTTCTTTAGCTATCCCCACGATTTCAATGGCGATGGCTGGCAGGACCTTCTCGTGTTGGGTTTTCCTGGGAAGGAAGCCCGGCTGTATCTGAACCCGGGTCGGTTTGACCAAGACAAAGACACTCCCTGGGCCATGCACATCGTCGCCGATGTCGTGGACAATGAATCCCCCGTCTTCACCGATATCACTGGCGATGGCAAACCGGAGATCGTCTGCAGCACCGGAGGCCGCTTTGGCTGGTTTGCACCGGACTGGAGCAAGCCCACGGAGAAGTGGACCTTCCATGCGGTGACGGGTGATATGAAGGTGGCCAAGTTCACCCATGGCCTTGGCGTGGGAGATGTGGATGGCGATGGGAAAATGGATCTGCTGGAAGCTCGCCGCTGGTGGCAGGCCGGAAGTGGAGACACCTGGACGCAACACAACTTTGCCGCCGGAGTCGGGGGCGGGGCGCAGATGTTCGCCTATGACTTCGATGGCGATGGCCGCAATGATGTGGCGACCGCTTTGTCCGCGCATCGCTATGGGGTGGCTGTGTTTATGAATCGCAGTGATGCGGGCACTCCTACCCGCACTTCGGATCCGGCGGGCAAAAGTGCCCACCCCACTTGGGAAAAGCGCACGCTGGTGGGTGAGCAGCCCTGGGAGAACGACTATGGCATCGTCTTCAGTCAGCCGCATGCCATGTCCCTGGTGGATGTGGATGGAGATGGGGTGAAGGACCTCGTCACCGGCAAGCGCTACTGGGCTCACAATGGCCATGGCGATCCCGATGAGCACGGGGCTCGGGTGGTGTATTGGTTTCAAACCAAGCGCGATGGCAAGGGTGGGGTGGAGTTTATCCCGCACCTCGTCGATGCCGAAAGCGGTGTGGGTGTGGATGTGCAGACCGGGGATGTGAATGGCGATCAGCTGCAGGACATCATCGTGGGCAACAAAAGCGGGGTGTATGTGTTGCTCCAGGAGCGGCAGGAGGTGAGCCCCGAGCTTGCCGAACAAATGCGCCCCAAGAAACTGTATGGCCCCGGCCTGATGCCGCAGAGCGACTATCAAGCGGGCCAATCTCCGCAAGACGCGGTCAAGAACCTGCAACTGCCTGCGGGTTTCAAAGCCGAACTGATCGCGTCGGAGCCAGAGGTGGTGCAGCCCATCGCCATGACTTGGGATGAACGGGGCCGCCTCTGGGTGATCGAGGGCAACAGCTACCCGAAACCCCGTGAACCTGGGGCTGGGCAGGACCGCATCCTGATCTTTGAGGACAAGGATGGCAATGGCAAGTTCGAGACCCGCAAGGTCTTCGCAGAAGGCATCAGCCTGGCCAGTGGCATTGAGATCGGCTTCGGGGGGGTGTGGGTGGGGGCCGCGCCTTATCTGATGTTCATCCCGGATGCAGATCGTGATGATGTGCCGGATCAGAAACACGAGAGTTATGCCGCTTTTCCCCAAGTGCCCGGTTTAAAATTCACCGCGTATGCCTTGCTGGATGGCTGGGGGTCTCAAGATACGCATGAGACGCTGAACAGCTTCATCTGGGGACCGGACGGTTGGCTGTATGGCTGTCAGGGTGTCTTTACACACTCCAAGGTAGGCAAGGTGGGCACGCCCGACGAGCAGCGTGAACCCCTGAATGCCTGCGTCTGGCGCTATCATCCAGTGCGGCATGTCTTCGAAGTCTTTGCCCATGGCACGAGTAATCCCTGGGGGCTGGATTACGATGAGCATGGCGAGTTTTTTGTGACCGCCTGTGTGATCCCGCATCTGTATCACATCGTGCCGGGCGGGCGCTACTTCCGGCAGGCGGGGCAGCACTTCAATCCCTACACCTACGACGACATCAAGACTATTGCTGACCATGCCCATTATGCGGGGGACATTCGCGCCAATGCGCATTGGGGTGCCCGACGTGAGGGAGGCATCGTCGCCGATGATACGAATCAAGCCGGAGGCGGTCATGCCCACTGCGGTTTAGCCATCTATCAGAGCGACCAGTTCCCGGCCAGCTATCGCAATCAACTCCTGTTTGGCAACCTGCATGGGCATCGTCTGGTGAACAATTACCTCGATCCGAAGGGCAGCACCTACATCGGCCGCCATGGCAGCGACTTCCTGCGGTCTAATGACATGTATTTTATACCCGTGACTCAAAAAGTCGGGCCGGATGGCTCTCTGTACGTCAGCGATTGGAGTGATAAACAGGTCTGCCATCGCGGCAGCAATGCGATTGAGATGTGGGATCGCAGCAATGGGCGAATCTATCGGGTGAGTTATGGTCCAAGTGATGCGGGCACTCCTGCCCGCAAGGAGGGGCATGCGCTCCAGTTCCCGCAGGCACCGTTTGATCTGACTCAGGAAAGTGATGAGTCGCTGGTGCGGCTCGCGGTGCAGACGGAGAACGAGTGGTTCGCGCGGATGGCCAAGCGAGTGCTCATGGAGAGAACAACCGTGGAGACGAGCCGCTTTGCGAGCATCGCTCCCATTTTGGAGAGGACACCCTCGACTCAAGAAACCTCAGCGCTTCGCTCCCTTTGGTTATCCTTGAGTGCAGGAGGAACTACGCCCATCGCCACCCCGAAAGCCAATGAAGGCTTTGATCATTTGCGGGCCTGGCAAGTGCGGGCCAAGGCTGCGGGATCGAGCAGCACCGGCTTGAGCGAGCTGGCCAAGCAGGATGCCTCCCCCGTCGTTCGTCGCGAGTTGGCCTCCGCGCTTCAGCGTCTGCCTCTGGAGAGCCGCTCGGACATCGCCACCGCTCTGCTCCATCATGAGGAGGACAAGGATGATCCTTACATCCCGCTGCTCATCTGGTATGGCATCGAGCCAGTCGTGGGAGCCGATGCGGAAGCAGGGCTGAAACTCGCGACGGCCTCGAAGATGCCCACGGTGACGGAGTTCATTTATCGACGTTTGGGCAGCGAGGAAAAGGGACGTGAGGCTTTGCTCGGGATCGCAGCACAGTCGCCCGATGCCGCTCAGAGGGAAACCCTGCTGCGCACCGTGGTGGAAGCCGCCAGGGCAGGGGGCAAGGTGGCTTTGCCGTCAGCCTGGCCCGAGTGGAAAACGCAACTGGGCGCGTCGGATCTGGTTCAGGAGTTGGAAGCCTTCATGGGGGTGGAAACAGCCCTGGCCGCCTACCGTCAGACCTTGGTTTCACAGTCCTCTTTGGCCCAGCGGGAGGCGGCTTTGCGCATCCTCATGCAAGTGCGCGATGCCCAGACGGCGGGCTTACTCCACCAACTGCTGCAAGGCGAAGACAAGACCCTGATTCGCCGGGTCGTTCAAGCCCTGGCCACCCTGCCTCATGAGGATACACCCGCCCTGCTGCTGGAGAAGTTTGCTTCCTTCGATGCCAACCTTCAAACCGATGTCATAAACACCCTGGCCACCACCCCTGCGGGAGCTCGCGGACTGCTGCTGGCGGTGAAGGAGGGCAAGGTGGCGCGTTCTGCACTCTCGCCCTTCCTGGTTCGTCAAATGGATGCGCTGAAAGATGCGGAAGTCCGCCGCCTCATCCCTCAGGTCTGGGGGGATCTCAATGCGCCGAAGCCCGATCTGGAGCAGCGGAAGGTCAAGTTCCGCACCACCCTTTCCAAAGAAGCTCTGGCGCGGGCCGATGCGAAGCAGGGTAAGCTCATCTTCAGCGCCACCTGCGGAACATGCCATCGTTTGTTAGGTGAAGGTCAGGATGTGGGCCCGGATTTGACAGGCTCCAATCGCGGTGATCTGGATTACCTTCTGGACAACGTGCTGGACCCGAATGCCGTCATTGGCAAAGACTACCAGCTCAACATCTTCGAACTTCAAGATGGGCGAATTGCCAGTGGCGTGATCAAAGAAGAAACCGCCGCCGCTTATCGCGTGGCGATGCCGGGAGGGATCGAGCAAATGGTCACGAAAGCCGAGATCAAAAAGCGCACGGTATCTCCCGTGAGCACCATGCCGGAGGGGCTGTTCGATGCCCTGCCTGCGGATTCGCTGCTCCATCTCGTGAAGTATCTCCAGAGTCAAACCTCAGCCTCCAAGGGAACGTCCATCAAAGGCGCTCAAGAAGGTGAGAAACTCAAAACCGAAGCGAGCATTGGCAAGGCGAAAGTCCAACCCATGGGCAACTTCAAAGAAGGGCACTGGAGCGGTGATCAGCACCTGTGGTGGACGGGCGGCAAGGTCGGCAATACCCTCAAGATTCGCTTCACCAAAACCCAGCCCGGTAAACAGAAGCTGCACGCGGTTTTCACCAAGGCCCCCGACTACGGCATCGTGAGCTTTCAAGTGGCGGGCCAAGCCTGTGCTCTTGGCGACTTGGATCTCTACGACCCCCAGGTTGTGAATACTCCCGAGCTGCAGTTGGGAGAGTTTGATTTACCCCCGGGCGAGTGTGAACTGGTGGTGACGATCCAAGGCCACAACGCTGCGGCCAAACCTGCCCTGATGTTTGCGCTGGATTATTTGCGCTGGGAGTGACAACGGCTCGGGGTTCCTGAAACGAACGTTCTTGTTTTAAAGGGGTCTCAGCTCCCATGCGAGACCTCCAAAGCACAGCCGCCATGTGGCTCAAGGCCATCTTGTTTCTCGTCATCGGTCTTTTCTCCGCGGCGATTTTGCTGATTGAGCATGGAAGCTGGCGCACGGCTCTTTTGCTAGCTTTGTGCATTTGGGGTTTTTGTCGGGCTTACTACTTTGCGTTTTATGTGATCGAACGCTGGGTGGACCCGAGTTTCAAATTCAGCGGCTTGGGGCATTTTGCCCTTTATCTGCTCCGGCAGCGAAGAGGAAAACAAGACGAGGCTTGAAGATCACGGCGGCTTTTGCGTAAAGGTCTGTCATGTCACGACTCTTTACCGCCCTCGGTTTCACCTGCCTGTTGACCCTTCAGACGCTCTCTGCGGCTGAGCCCACCAAAGTACGCCTCTGGCCCGATGGAGCGCCAGGTGCGAAGGGGAATGAAGATAAAGACCAACCCTTCATTTATGTGTGGTCTGCGGCGAAGGAAAAAACCAATGGCGCCGCGTTTGTGGTTTGCCCCGGCGGTGGCTACGGTGGTTTGGCGGCCGATCACGAGGGCACCCAAGTAGCCAAGTGGTTCAATGGATTGGGAGTCTCCGCCTTTGTCCTGCACTACCGGTTAGGCACCCATGGATATCATTACCCCATCCAGCTCATGGATGTGCAACGGGCCATCCGCCACGTGCGGGCCAATGCCCAGCAGTATGGCATTGATCCGAATCGGATTGGCGTCATCGGCTTCTCCGCGGGGGGGCACCTGAGTTCCATGGCGGCCACCTTGTTTGATGAGAAACCCGAGGGCATGACCCAGGACGCGGTGGATCAGGTCAGTGCCCGGCCAGATGTGGCGGCGCCTACCTATCCGGTGATTTCAATGATCGATGAATTTGCGCACTCTGGCTCGCGCAAAAACTTACTGGGCCCAGATAACAACACGGACGAAATGGCGCGCCAAGTCAGCACTCAGCTTCGGGTGACGCCTCAGACTCCTCCGACATTCCTGTTCCAGACCGATGAAGACACCGTCGTTCCGGCGGAGAACGCGGTGAGCTTTTACCTCGCTTGTCGCAAAAATGGAGTGCCTGCGGAACTGCATTGCTATCGCCCCGGTATTCATGGGGTCGGTTTGTATCTGGGTGATCCCGTCCTGGGCACCTGGAGCCTGCATCTGCGGGATTGGCTGCGTAATCAAGGTTTCTTGAAACCCTCGCCGCGGGCTTCCGTCAGTGGCAAACTCACGATCAACGGCACCCCGGTGAGTTGGGGCAGCATCGTCTTCCGTTCGGACGATTCTTCAGCACCCGTCGCTTGCGCGCGAGTCATGAAAGGGAACTTCAAGCTCGATGGCAAGTCGGGGCCTGTGGTGGGGAAGGTCACCTTACGTGTCAGCTACAGCGCTGCGGATGTGCCTGGGCTGGATACCCCAGATGGCACGGTGACCACGGAAGAGCAGAAGCCTGGCGGAGGCACCTGGACGCTCGAAATCAAGCCCGGCGACAATAAGCTGGAGCTGAACATAGAACGTTGAGTCACGACGAGGGCGGCTCGTCTGAAAGTGCCATCGAAGCCGTCCAAAAGTGCCAAGTGACAGATCAATTGTGCCAAAAAGGCTCTTTAAGCTCCTCTTTGGGTTGATCTTGCTGCGCGTCTCGATGGCGTAATTCGTTCACAATCAACTCATTGAGAATGAGGCAAGCTTCGTGGCACGCGGCTTGCCTTATAAAGGGTCACTCAAACTTTATCTAGAAAGCTTTTCCCAACCCAACCTTATGAGCAAAATCCTCGGCATTGACCTCGGCACCACCAACTCCTGTATGGCCGTCCTCGACGGCGGCAAGGCGACGGTGCTTGAGAACTCTGAAGGCGCACGCACCACGCCTTCCATCGTCGCTTTCACCAAGAGCGGCGAGCGCGTCGTCGGTCAGGCCGCGAAGCGCCAGGCCGTCACCAACCCACGCAACACCGTTTTCTCCGTGAAGCGCCTGATGGGCCGCAAGTTCGCTGAACTGACGGAGGCCGACAAGCGCATGCCTTACAAGATCGTCGCGGCGGCCAATGGCGACGCCCACGTCCAGGTGGAAGTCGGCGGCGAAACCAAGACCTATTCCCCACAGGAAGTCAGCGCCATGATCCTCAGCAAGCTGAAGGCTGACGCTGAAGCGAAACTTGGCGAGGCCATCACGGAGGCGGTGATTACCGTCCCAGCTTACTTCAATGACAGCCAGCGTAACGCCACCAAGGCCGCTGGCGAGATCGCTGGTCTGAACGTCCGCCGTATCATCAACGAACCCACCGCCGCCTCCCTGGCTTATGGCCTGGAAAGCAAGAGCGATGAGAAGATCGCCGTGTATGACCTTGGCGGTGGCACTTTCGATATCTCCGTTCTTGAGATCGGTGACGGCGTCTTTGAAGTGCTGGCCACCGATGGCGATACCCACCTGGGCGGTGACGATTGGGATAACACCCTCATCACCTGGATCGTCAATGAGTTCAAAGCCGACAGCGGCATTGATCTCAGCGGCCAGCCTGACGCACTTCAGCGCATCAAGGAAGAAGCTGAGAAGGCCAAGATCGCCCTCAGCTCCAGCCAGAGCTATGATCTCAACCTGCCGTTCATCACGGCAGATGCCACCGGGCCGAAGCACATCATGAAGACGCTGACCCGCGCGAAGATGGAGCAGCTCTGCGACAGCCTCTTTGAGCGCACCATCAAGCCCGTGCGTGAGTGCCTTGCCGCCGCCAAACTGGACGCCAGCAAGATCGACGAACTCGTTCTCGTGGGTGGGATGACCCGCATGCCTAAAGTGGTGGAAACCGCCAAGAAACTGGCCGGTAAAGACCCTCACCAGGGCGTGAACCCCGATGAAGTGGTGGCCATCGGTGCTGCCATCCAAGGTGGCGTGCTGAAAGGTGATGTGAAGGACGTGCTCCTTCTCGACGTGACCCCGCTGACACTGGCGATCGAAACTGCAGGTGGCGTGGCCACCCCGATGATCCCCCGTAACACGACCATTCCGAAGAAGCACAGTCAGATCTTCTCCACCTACAGCGACAACCAGCCTGGTGTGGAAATCGTGATCCTGCAAGGTGAGCGCCCGATGTCCAAGGACAACAAAGTGCTAGGCACCTTCAAGCTGGATGGCATTCCTCCGCTTCCCCGCGGTGTCCCTCAGATCGAAGTGACCTTCGACATCGACGCCAACGGCATCCTTCACGTTTCCGCCAAGGAAAAAACCACCGGCAAAGAACAGCGCATCTCCATTCAGGGCAGCTCCGGCCTCAGCCAGGAAGAGATCGAGAAAGCCAAGCGCGACGCTGAAGAGCACGCTGAGGAAGATCTCAAGCGCAAGGAAGCTGTCGAAGTGAAGAACAAGGCGGAAGCCCTGTCCTTCGAGATCGAGAAGCAGGTCAAAGAGTGGGAGGGTAAAGTCCCTGCCGAGCAGCTGAGCCCGATCACGGACAAGCTGGCTGGTCTGAAGTCTGCCATCGAGTCTGGTGACACGGATCGCATGAAGGCGCAGACCGAAGAGCTCGAGAAGCTGTTTGCTGCGGCTTATCAAGCGGCTGCCCAAGCTGGTGCCGCAGGCGCACCGCCGCAGGGTGACATGCCCGAGCCTCCGACCGCGAACGCCGAAACGAAGTCTGCCGACAAAGGCAAGGTCGTGGACGCCGACTTCGAAGTCGTGGACAAGGACAAGTAAGCAGTTCCGTTTTTTCTCCGATGAGAAACGTGATGAACCCTCAGCTGCCCATCTCAACTGATTCTACCTCCAAGGTGCCGACCAACCGTCGGCACCTTCAGGTGGGGGTGGCGGCTGTGCTCATTTCGTTCAGCATCTCCTGTGGGAAGAAACCCGAAGTCTCAAAATCAACGGAAGCCTCTCCGGCCCAGCCCAAAGCTGTGACCACCACGAGTGTCTCGGACACTCATCTCGACAGCCTCATCACTGATGCCCTCGAGCCCTTACCTGCTGAGCGTCAAAACGCCCTGGCGGATGAAGCGGAGAGCATCATTGACAAATATCCCAACAAAACCGCCGCGGACCTGTTGAACGTCCCTGAGGTGAATGAAAGCCTCAAGGTGGCTCTCACCAAATTGGGCCAGGATAAAAAGCTGTTAGGCCAGATCAACTCCACGGTGGAATTGGCAGCTCGCATGCAAGGGCTGGAAGCCAAACCCGGCTCTGTAGGACTGGATCTCCAGGTGCAGAATTATGATCGTCCGCGCACCTCGCGTATGCTCCAGGCGGTTTTGTCCGAAGACCCCAAGCGCATCGTCGGCTTCCTGGTCGAGGAAATTGGCGAAGCCACACCGGAGCTCACTTATGACGGCGTTTACCGCGCCAGCAACGGGGTGGCGATCAAAGAAAACCCACCTCCGGCGAAATAAATCCCGCCCACTGCCGACTTCTTCGTCCGTCGTTTTCCCGTCTCGCATTTCCCCTCTCGATAAATTTTCCGCCCGGCTGGCCGCCACATGAACCCATTATGTGACTGCAAGCCGGGCAGATGAACCAAACCAAACTGAACAACTAAACAAGTTAGCAGAAAATAGACCAACTATGGCTACCGCAATCACCCCGCTCGGCCGCCGCGTCCTCGTGAAGCGCTCCCTCAGCGAAGAAAAATCCGCTGGTGGGATCTTCCTTCCCGACACCGCGAAGGAAAAACCACAGGAGGCAGAAGTGCTCGCTCTCGGCACCGGCAAGGATGACGAAGGCAAGGACGTCAGCACTCTCTTCACCGTGAAGGCAGGCGACAAAGTCCTGATCTCCAAATACGGCGGCACTGAAGTCAAGGTCAACGGCGAGGACCTCCTCATCATCAACGAAACCGACATCCTCGGTATCATCGCCTAATCCCTCAAGGAATCTCAACACCCCTGAACCCTACTCAACTCAGTTATGGCAAAACAACTCAACTTTGACGAAACCGCTCGCCAGGCCCTCCTGCGCGGTGTCACCAAGCTGGCGAAAGCCGTGAAGGCCACCCTTGGCCCTGCGGGTCGCAACGTGATCCTGGAAAAGAAATTCGGTTCCCCCACCATCACCAAAGACGGTGTGACCGTGGCTAAGGAAATCGAACTCCCCGACGCTTATGAAAACATGGGCGCTCAGCTGATCAAGGAAGTCTCCTCCAAGACCTCCGACATCGCTGGTGACGGCACCACCACCGCCACCGTGCTGGCTGAAGCCATCTACTCCGAAGGTCTGCGTAACGTGACCGCCGGTGCTAACCCGACCTCCCTTCAGCGCGGTATCCTCAAGGCCACCGAAGCCATCGTGGCTAAGCTGAAAGAAATCAGCACCCCTGTGAAGGACAGCAAGGAAGTGGCCCAGGTCGCGACCGTGTCCGCCAACTGGGACACCGCGATCGGCAACATCATCGCCGAAGCCATGGACAAAGTGGGTAAAGAAGGCACCATCACCGTTGAGGAAGCCAAGTCCATCGAAACCACCCTCGACGTCGTCGAAGGGATGCAGTTCGACAAGGGCTACCTGTCCCCTTACTTCGTCACGGACCCAGAGTCCATGGAAGCAAACCTGGACAGCGCTTACATCCTCATTCACGAGAAGAAGATCAGCAGCCTGAAAGACATGCTGCCTCTGCTTGAGAAGGTCGCTCGCTCCGGCAAGCCTCTCCTCATCATCGCTGAAGACGTGGAAGGTGAAGCCCTGGCTACCCTCGTGGTGAACAAGCTGCGCGGCACCCTCAACATCGTGGCCGTCAAGGCTCCTGGCTTTGGCGACCGCCGCAAGGCCATGCTGGAAGACATCGCCATCCTCACCGGTGGCCGCTGCATCACCGAAGACCTCGGCATCAAGCTGGAAAACATCGAGCTCTCCGACCTCGGCCGCGCTAAGCGTCTGACCATCGGTAAGGAAAGCACCGTCATCGTCGAAGGCGAAGGCACCAGCGAAGCCATCTCCGGCCGCGTGTCCCAGATCAAGCGCCAGATCGAAGAAACCACCAGCGACTACGACCGCGAGAAGCTCCAAGAGCGCCTTGCCAAGCTGGCCGGTGGTGTGGCCGTCATCAACGTCGGTGCTGCCACTGAAACCGAGATGAAAGAGAAGAAAGCCCGCGTGGAAGACGCCCTTCACGCCACCCGCGCTGCGGTGGAAGAAGGCATCGTCCCTGGCGGTGGTGTCGCTCTCATCCGCGCTCAGGCGGCCGTTGGTGACCTCGGCCTGACTGGCGACGAGAAGACCGGTGCTGAAATCATTGCTCGTGCCATCGAAGCTCCTCTCCGCCAGCTGGCTGCCAATGCCGGCGTGGAAGGCGCTCTGATCGTCTCCGAAGTGAAGAAGGGCAAAGGCAACCACGGTTACAACGTCGCTACCGGCGAATACACCGACCTCATCAAGGCTGGCGTCGTTGACCCTGCCAAGGTGACCCGTAGCGCTCTTCAGAACGCTGCCTCCATCTCCGGTCTCCTGCTGACCACCGAGTGCCTCATCGCCGACATTCCGAAGGAAGAGAAGGCTGATGCCGGTCACAGCCACGACCACGGCGGAATGATGTAATTGTAGGAATAAAAGAGTTTTTTTGAACTCTTATCTGGAGAGGCCTGTCTGAAAAGGCAGGTCTCTCTTCATAAACATTTTGTCTTGAGAGACCTGTTTTCGCATACCGGGAGCTTGCGAAGACAGGCCTCACGATAAAAAACCCAAACCCCCAACGACGGACCGGAAGGCAACTTCCGGTCCGTTTTTGTTTATTTTCTGAACACTCGTCCTGTGCCTTCAGATTTACTTCTCAATGAACCATCCCTAACAGGTAATAGGCCGCGCACATCCCCGCCAGGATCAGCATGCCCGCATTCAGTTCGCGCCAGCGCCCTGCCGCCCCTTTCAGCACTGGATGCACGACAAACCCAGCCGTCAGGCCGTTGGCGATGTTATAGGTAAAGAGCATCATCACGATCGTGACAAAGGCGGGCACCCACTCCGTGAGATCTTCGAAATCAATCCGGCGCACCGATCCCATCATCAGCACCCCCACCGCGATCAGGGCTGGACCGTAAGCGAAACGAAGCTGCTGGAGCGGCTCAATGAGAGGGATGAAAAACAGCGAAACCGCAAACAACCCCGCTGTCACCAGTGCGGCCAAACCCGTGCGTGCCCCCTCGCTGATGCCCGTGGCCGACTCGATGTAGGCACCACTCGTGGAGGTGCCGATCAAGCCGCTGAACATGCATGTCAGCGCATCCACCAGCATGGGCTTTTCCACCTGAGGGAAATTGCCCTTTTCATCCAGCAGATCCGCCGCTGCGCCTAGCCCAGTGAGCGTGCCCAGGGTATCCAGAAAGCTCATGAGAAACAGCGTCAGTAGGACAGGCAGGAAACTCAGCTTCAACACGCCGAGAATGTCCAGCTTAAAGGCAATCGCACCGAGGTCGTAATCCCCTGTAAAGGGCAGTGCCATCACCGCCTTGGGCGCCGAGCCAAAGCCTGCCAACCCGCCGATCACCGCCGTCACGGCAATACCGATCAGCAAGGCCCCGCGGACCTTGCGCAGCATCAGCACGATCATCAGCAAAAAGCCCAGCACTGCCAGCAGCACCTGTGGATCTCGCAGATCCCCGATCTTCACCGGCACCGCTGGAGCCGCCAGTAGACCCCCTGCCCCCTTGGGCAAAACTTCCGCAGGCATCCCGGTCACGAAGCTGGTGACGATGCCCGTCTCATACAGACCGATGAAAGCCAGAAACAAACCGATCCCCGCTGCAAAGCTGTGCTTGAGCCCCGCTGGCACCGCATTCGCCAGCCAACCTCGAATGCCCAACAACGTGATCAGCAGAAACAACACCCCACTCACAAACACCGCCCCGAGTCTCTGCTCCCAGCCGATCCCCAGCGCCACCAAACCAAAAGCAATGAAGGCATTCTCCCCCATGTAAGGCGCCACCGCGATAGGTCGATTCGCGATCAAGCCCATCAATGCACAGCCAAACACCGCCGTCAGAATCGTCGCCACCGTGCCCGGCCCAGAGGGAATCCCTGCAAAGCTTAGGATCGCCGGATTCACCACCATGATGTAGGCCATGGTCACAAAGGTGGTGAGACCTCCCAACACCTCCGTGCGCACCGAGGTCCCGCGTTCAGTCAGCTTGAAGAAACGATCCATGATGAAGCCCAACAGGAGCAAGCACCGTGCGGATGTCTTGTGGAGAATTAAAGAACAGCTCGTGATAGACAGCCATTTGGGTCAAAAGAGGGCAAAAAAAGCTGCCGAGCGTCTCGAAGCCATGCAAGACCAGTTAAGCAGCTGATCCTTGGCGGCTTGATGATGTGCTTCGTTATAAAAAGCGGATAAAATTGCCCTTTAACGAGTTTCGTGTCACGACAAGCGTGTCGGCATGACTCCGAGCATAACCATCAATCAGCAGACAATCGAAATGGGTCATCGTATTCTGATGACGAGAAAAGCTCGTTCCTGCAGAATCTTCGATTTTGTGGTGGCATTGATCGCTGCGGGGCTCTCATGGTGGCAAACGGGCCAAGGAGGGCAACTGATACTCGGTTCGACCGATTACTCTGGAATTTCTATCGGGCTTACAAAGTTGACTGCTGCCATGATCGTCGGAGCAGGCACGTTGGCTGTCTTACATTACCTCCGCCGTTGGCAAGTTGAAAAGCTCGTTCAATCCATTGTTAGGCGGTGGGAAAACGAAACCGGTGGCTATGCCTCGGTGGAGTTGCACCATGATCATCTTTCTTGTCAAATTTCTGGCAAAGAACGGACATTCAAGCGTGAGCAGATCAAAGAGGTCGTTCGTGCAGAAGGTTGTCTCATCTTGATCCTGAATGAGCCGACTCTTGGCAAAGAGGTTTTCCTTCCCTTTGCTCATGATCCACGTATCCATGCATGGATCGGCTAAGCTTGATGCATAGATATGAAACGGACGAAGCTGATCCTTGGATATTTGGCGCTCTTGCTGATGACCTCTTGCGAAGATCGCTCGCAAGAGAAGATCTCGAATGAAGAGCGCGTGAGTGTTCTCGGAGAAAAGATAGGAATCCAGTTTCCTCAAAACGCCACCTTACTGAATGAGATCGCGGATTCGAATCGGTTGGAGACGCATACCCATTATGCGTGGGGATTGAAATCAACGAAGGCCTTTGAAATTCCAGAGCGCGATGAGGACTTCTCAGATTTCCCTGTTGAAACCGCCGTTCCTTTTGTGGAAATGATCAGTGGAGGGATTCGAATCGACAAACCCACGACTGCGGTGTCCGGCCACTGGTTAAACGATGGTTATGAGTATCGCTTTGTGTTAGTCCGAGCTGTCGATGCGGAATATCTGGCCATTGAACAATATCGCCAGTGAAGGATCGAAGACGTTTAAGGGAACCCAATTACCTGAAGCGGACATCGAAGATCGATGTGTGGCCAGGATGTTAGCAAATTAGCGCTGAAGTTATGCCTTTTCTGGCTAATAAAACATAGGTGGCGGAACAAGACTTTGTTTCGAACTAGCTATCGCCGACATCCAGATTGGACCGAAGGGTATTCGGAGACATGAAAAGAGTTCATCAACCTTTCTGTATGGATGTGTTTAAGTGGCATTGACCTTGGAGGAAAATGAACTTGCATTCCTTTTTGTTAGTCCAGCCGGTTTGACTGAAAATGGATCCTGTATCGCCATACGCTAAAGAGCCCCTTTGACACATTTTGTGTCACGACCCACAAGTTTTGTGCCAGTTTAATCCCTGGGTTGGCAAGGGCTTGAAAGTTATTCGGGGGTGTTTATGTCCGAAGAAAAGGTCTACAAAAGGGTTCAAGACCACGTCGGAAGCGGAGAGTGAAGGAAAGTGGGAAGTTTGCGGAAGCTATCGGGTGGGAAGGTCGTTTCAGGGCGGATCGCAGAAAGAGACGCATCGAATGAGGATGGACATGACTATGAAAGCTCTACTGACAGGTTTAATGCTGATACTCCCGGTCGGACTGCGGGCCGAGAAGACCGAGACAAAGACGGCTGCTCAACCGGATGTGCTGGTGATCCTGACGGATCAGTGGAGCCCGCGTTACCTGAGCTGGGAGAATCCGGAGGTGAAGACGCCGAACTTGGATCGGATGGCGAAGGAGGGGATGATCTTTGATGCGTGTTACACGACTTCACCGGTGTGCATGCCGGCGCGTATCTCCCTGATCACGGGGTTGTATCCTCACAATGGCGGCCACTCCGTGTGGGGGAATGTGGGGAACTATGCCACGCCTGCGGAAGCGGCCCCAATGTTCCGTGATATCCGCGCAGCGGGTTACACGACGGCGCAGATCGGTAAGCTGCATTGGAGTAGTGGAGCGGCTTGGAAAGAACACCACGAAAATCTGGAAGACTACTATCAGGCCCTGGGGCTGGATGTGGTGGTGGATGTCTCGGGGCCGCCGGACTCCGCCGATGCGCGCGGGGCCTATGCCCGACATCTACGTCAAAAGGGGCTGCTGGAGCAGGTGGCCAAGGATCTACATGATCGTTATGTGAAGTGGGAGTTTGAACCGCGTGCCAGTGTCGTTGGTGTGGAGGATTATCACGATGTCTTCGTGGCGGACGAAGCGGTGAAATTCATCGGCGGACAACCGCAGGAAAAGCCGTTGTGTCTGGTGGCCAGCTTTCACTCACCGCATCCGCCGCTGGACCCGCCGGGAGAGTTTGCCACCATGTATGAGCCTGAGAAACTGACGTTGCCCGCGAACGTGCCTCCGGTTTACCTGCGGGAGGGACATGCCCTGAATCATGCGGAGACGCGTGAAGCACTGGCGGCCTATCTGGGCAAGATCTCGCTGGTGGATCGCTGCGTGGGGCAGTTGATTGAGGCGCTGAAAAAACGTGGCACTTGGGACAATACGTTGGTGCTTTTCACCGCCGATCATGGCGAGATGATGGGGGCGCATGGTTACCTCACGAAAGGCCGGTTTTATGAGGAGTCCGCACGCGTGCCTCTGGTGATCCGTTGGCCCGGCCAGGTCCAAGCAGGGCGAACCAAGGCCCCGGCGCAAATGATGGATGTCTATCCCACCATCGTCGAGGCCATCGGGGGAGAACTGAGTCCAGGGCGCTTTGCGGTATCGCAGTTACCGGTGGCGATGGGAAAGAAGAAGGCCGTGCGGCGTGTGGCGGTGAGTGAGATCGGCACGGTGGCACCTCTGCGCGTGATGGCGCGGGATGGGCGCTACAAGTGGTGGGCTGAGGAGGACAAGGAGTTTCTCTTCGACCTGGACACCGATCCTCTGGAGATGACGAATCTGGCGGAGCTACCGGAACATCGTGAGACGCTGCAACACATGCGTGAGGAGATGCTGCTGCACCTGCGCAGCTCCCAGCTCAATCTCTCCGCAGGGTACAAACCGAAGGTGCAGCGGTTGCGAGAGGCGGAGAAAAAGAAGAAACCGAAGGCGGCTGAACCTCCGAGGTAAGATCGGGAAGGGGGGCTCATGCCCAGTGCATCAGGTCGGCAGATTCACTGAGGCTGCTGGGGAAGGCCGTCCAGCCACTCCAGCAAGAGCTGAGGCCAGCGAGTCGGTGGATAGCCGCGCTTCACGCGCTGAGGGATGAGATTCCCTACGCCATGAGCCCCTTGCTCAAAGATGGCCATCTTCACGGGAACGCCTAATTTTTCCAAGTCCACTGCGATCGCCTTTGGCATCTCGATCGGGGCTCCACCAGGGACCCCATCATTGGTGGCATGGACGAGGAAGACAGGAGGGGTTTCGGGGCGAAAGTGGAAGGGCGATTCTTTCTGTCGCCAATGCCACGTGGCGAGTCCCACGGCGAAGTCCGGACGGCTGCTGAGACGGTCGATGGGATCCGAAGCTTGAGGATCACCCAGATCGAAGTTGGCGGCCAAGTTCATGGCTAGGTTACCCCCGGCCGAGTAACCGGCGATGCCGATCTGATGTGGGTTGATCCCCCACTCCTCAGCTCGGTGTCGCACCAAGCGCACGGCACGTTTGGCATCGAGCAAGGTCAGTGCCTGAATGCCCTCGTTGGTCAGACGATGCGGAGGCCGTACGCGATACTTCAATCCGAAGACGGTGACACCGAGCGGATTGAAGACCTGAGCTGCATAAACGACGTGGGTTTTCCAATCCAAGCTACCATAACCGCCTCCGGCACAGATGATCAGAGCTCGCCCCGTGCGCTTTTCGGCGTCGGCAGGGAAAACCACCAGTGCGGGGACGGTCACATTCTTGATGGAGCCGTTCTCACCCACGAACTCTGCCGGTGCCCCTTCCAGAAACTGCGGCGGACGATCCGGCCAGAGGGGAACAGTTAGAGGTGCATCTAAGTTCGCCGTTGGTGCAGCAGGGTTGGCTTCCGCAGCCGCGAGGTTCTCCCACTTGAGAAGAAAGGCTCCGATGAAGAGAAGGGATCGAAAAAGACGCTGGGACATGATCTGATGAACGGTGATTTCGACCTACTCTTCCTTCGATACAGCACCTTGATTCGAGTTCGCTTATCCGTTCGATAGGGGAAGTTTCATGACCGCCTTTAATTATATAAAACTAGTTGTCTCGACAGAATGAAGTTTGGATCGTTACTTCGCCTCCGCATGAAGATTTTATCATCTCATTGGTTAGTCGTCGCCAGCGTGTTTGTCTCCAGTCTCGCCTTCACTCAAACAAGTCCAGAGTTCACTCGCGATAAACCCGGCTCCAAGGATCACCCGATTCTGAAGCGCATCGAGGGATCTGTGATTTTGAATTATGCGACCAAGAAGTTTGATTCTCACCAAGTGGCGTTAGGCCCCGTCATTTTTGATTATGCGGAGCAAAAGACCAAGGACTGGAAGAAGATCGATGTCGAAGGAGCACGCACCACGTTGTTTTATCGAGAGCCGGCGGATGCGAGTACTCTGGAGTGCCTGCGCTCTTATCAGAACGACTTGAAGGAGAAGGGATTTGAGGTGCTGTTTGAGGGCTACAGCGGTGGTAAACCTCAAGAAGATGGCAACACGCTGGACAATGGCTATGGCCGCTTCCTGGCAGCCGTCTATCAGACCGAAAAAGACTACGGCCTACAGGAATACACGATGCCTGGAGCCGACGACTTCCGCTACACCGCCATGAAGAAGACGGGAGAAGGAGGTGCCGGAGATATCTATGTGACGATCTTTACCGCAGCGGTCACCGATTCCTGGAAAGATCCCGAGAAGGGTATCCTGGCGGGAACGGTTGTTGCACGTGTGGATGTCATCGAGACCAAGGCCATGGAAAACCGCATGGTGATGGTGAAAGCCGATGAAATGGAAAAGCAAATCACCACCACGGGCCGGGTGGCGCTCTATGGCATCTACTTCGATACGAATAAAGCCACGCTCAAACCGGAATCCGATACCGCGCTCGCTGAGGTGCAGAAGCTCATGAGCTCAGACCCCGAGATCAAGCTCTTGGTGGTGGGGCACACGGACAATGTCGGAGAGTTTGAATTCAACCGTGACCTCTCCAATCGCCGCGCCGCTGCGGTGGTGGAGGCCTTGATCAGTCGCTACGGCATCTCCACGCAACGTCTCTTTCCCTTTGGATGTAGTTTCGCCAGCCCCGCCGCCCCCAATGCGAATGAAGATGGTCGTGCGAAGAATCGCAGGGTGGAGTTGGTGAAGTGGAATTGACTTGAGGGCGGCTATCTATACTGTTCTTGAGAACAGTATGAATACGGAGAGGAAACTCGAAATCCTGGCCGATGCCGCCAAGTATGATGCCTCCTGCGCGAGCTCGGGTGCGGCCCGTAAGGACTCGCGTGGGAGCCAAGGGGTGGGCTCGACGGGCGGCATGGGCATCTGCCACAGCTTCACCCCAGATGGCCGCTGTGTCTCCCTGCTGAAGGTGCTGCTCACCAATGTGTGCCTTTACGACTGCCACTACTGCATCAACCGCAGGTCCTCCAATGTACAACGGGCTCGCTTCAGTCCCGAAGAGGTGGTGAAGCTGACGCTGGATTTCTACAAGCGTAACTACATCGAAGGGCTGTTCCTCAGCAGTGGCATTGTCCGCAGTGCAGACTACACCATGGAGCAGGTCGTCGAAGTAGCCCGGCAGCTACGCGAGGTGCATCATTTTCGCGGCTACATTCATCTCAAAACCATCCCGGAAGCCTCTCAAGAACTCATTGATCTTGCCGGGCGATACGCGGATCGCATCAGCATCAACGTGGAGTTGCCGACGCAGGAAGGTTTGGATCGTTTAGCTCCTGAGAAGAATTTAAACAACACCCGCCAGGCCATGCAAGGCATCAAGGCCCGCATTGAAGAAAACAACGTCGCCAAAAAAGAGGCGCGGCAGATTCGTCAACGGCCCCGCGCGCAAGCCCCCGTCTTTGCGACAGGGCAGAGCACTCAGATGATTGTGGGGGCGGACAGCTCCAATGACGCCATCGTTCTGAATCGTGCGGATGAGTTGTATCGGGACTATCGTCTGCGACGCGTCTATTACAGTGGTTTTAGTCCCATCCCTGAACCGAGCGTTTTGTTGCCGCTGAAGTCACCGCCTCTCGTGCGCGAACATCGATTGTATCAGGCGGATTGGCTTCTCCGCTTTTATGGCTTCGAGGTCACGGAACTGCTGCCGCAAGAAAACCCTCACCTCGATCTGGACCTCGACCCCAAGTTGGCCTGGGCGCTGCGCTTTCGCGAGTTCTTCCCGGTGGATATCAACCGGGCACCTCGTGAGATGCTCTGGCGCGTGCCCGGGCTGGGCGTGACGAATGTGGCGCGAATTATCGCGGCACGGCGTTTCTCACGTCTGTCTTTGAGCGACCTTCAGCGCATGCGCGTGAACCTCAGCAAGGTGCAACCCTTCATCGTGGCGGCTGATCATGTGCCGCAGATCACTCTTTTGGAGGGTGCTGATCTCAGACAGCGGTTTTTACCGAGGCCTCGACAGCTGGAATTGGATTTCACCTCACCCCCTCAGGCGACGCCAGAGACGGCAGCTTCTGCTCGGAGTGGTCAGCTTTAATTCCTTCCCATCATGATGGTCGTCTCCATTGAGCCTCACTTTACTTCCTGGCGTCTTCGAGCGCGGGAACTGCTTTCGAGGGGAACACGGCCCGAGGATGTGGACTGGGTGGATGGAACCCAGACGCTGGGGCTGCTTCACGAAGAGACGGATGCTTATCAAAGCTCGCTGTCCTTAGAAGTCAAAGTGCCTGCGGCTTTCTTGAAGTTAGCGGAACAAGTCTGTGCTCATCGAGATGAGCGGCGTTGGGCCATTCTGTATCGCCTGCTTTATCGCCTCACACTCGGCGGTGAAAGGCATCTGCTGACGATGCCGACGGATCCTGACATGCGGCAATGTGAGATGTGGGCCAGGGCCGTGGCAAGAGAGGTTCACAAGATGCACGCCTTCGTGCGCTTTCGTGGGGTCGGTATCCATGAGGCGACAGGGAGGGAGGAATTCGTGGCTTGGTTTGAACCGATGTATCCTGTTCTCCGGCTTGCGGCACCGTTTTTCGAAAAGCGCTTTGCCGGCATGAACTGGTCCATCCTCACTCCCGAGGCATGCGTGAGTTGGGATGGTGAAAAGCTGACGTTTCTACCGGGCATGAGCCGACAGGATGCCCCTGCGGCAGATGCTCACGATGATCTTTGGCGCACGTACTATCGCAGCATTTTTAACCCCGCGCGCTTGAAGGTGCAGACCATGCAGTCATCCATGCCCCAGAAATACTGGAAGAACCTGCCAGAAGCCCAGATCATCCCCGAACTCATCTCGAGCAGTCAGTCTCGGGTGAACACGATGCTCGAGACGGAAGAACGCCCCGTGAAGCCGATGCCTAACAATGCGTATCTACAGTCGCTCCACAGGAGAATAAGAAAGCAGGAGTGATGACCCGTTCTCTTATTTCACGCTACCCGTCCAGGTCTTCGGCTGGTGATTTTCCAGGGTGTCGAGTTCAATGGCCGTTGCGCTTTTGATCTCGGCTTTTTCACCCCGGATCTCCAGAGTCAGAGGACCTTGCAGGTGAGTCTTGTCCAGCCAGTAGCGCAGGCGTACGTCCTGGGCCGTTTGGGCTGGAATTTGCGCAGGTTTCTCCACGGGGAGAATGAAGGGCGGCACCTCTTTCCCCTCGGCGGTAAGCAGCTTCACATCGGGCGCCAGCAGGATGAGCGGGCGTGGACTGGCATTGCGATAGCGCAACTCAATGTCCAGCCGGGCATTGCCGTAATCACGCTCCAGCGTGCAGCGGTGGATTTTTAGGGTGGGTTCGGCAGATGCTTCAGCGGTGATCGGTTCGGGTGCTCCTTCCGAGATGGAGTCGGAATCGGTGGTGAAGACCCAGATAGCAGCGGCTAGACTGAGGACGATCAGCAGCCAGACTTCGAAACGCTTGAGGAAAGACATGGGACGGGGGTCAGCTCGCCCTGAAGGAAATGCAAACTGAGATTTACCCTGAAGCCGCAGGTGTAACTTTCAGGTTTCAATTTCCCATTTGCCGTGCCTTCTGTGCGTATCTCCAGAGCGGAGCTGCTTTCATCATGTCTAAAATCGTCCTCGGCATCACCGGTTCCATCGCCGCCTATAAAGCGGCTGATCTGGCCAGCCAACTGACCAAAGTCGGCCATGAGGTGACCTGCGTGCTGACGAAGGAAGCGGTGGAGTTTGTCACCCCGTTGACACTGGGCACCCTCTCACGTCGGCCGGTGGTGACGGATCTATTTGCCGAAAAAGAGGGCTGGCAGCCAGGGCATATCCAGTTGGCGGATGAGGCCGATCTGCTGTTGATCGCACCCGCCACAGCCAACGTCTTGGCAGCCATGGCCCATGGTTTTGCCCATGATGCGCTGACGGCCATTGCACTCGCGACACGGGCTCCGATCCTCATTGCACCCGCCATGAATGGCAAAATGTGGCTGCACCCGGCCACCCAGCGGAATGTGGAGATACTCAAAGGCTGGGGCGTGCAGTTCATCGAACCGGCGGAGGGGCTGCTGGCCTGCGGTTATGAAGGGGTTGGCCGACTGGCTCCCGTGGAGGACATCCTGGCTGCGGCAGGCGCGGTTTTAGCCAACAAGGCCAAGGCATGAAGATTCTGATCACAGCAGGCCCAACTCGGGAACCCCTGGACCCGGTTCGTTATCTGACCAATCGGTCATCGGGAAAAATGGGCTATGCCCTGGCACAGGCGGCTTGCGCGGAAGGACACGAGGTGACCCTGATCTCTGGACCGGTGTCGCTCCCCGTTCTCGAAGGTGTCCAGCGGATTTCCGTAGAGACCGCCCGGCAGATGTTTGAGGCCGTTCAGAGGGAGATTGTAGGAAAAGACGTGGCCATTTTCTCGGCCGCTGTAGCGGACTACCGGCCTGCCCTGATCGCGGATCAGAAGATCAAGAAGACGGGGGAGACCCTGACGCTCATCCTGGAGAAGACCGAGGACATTCTCGGCTCGGCCCGTTCGGTGTTCGGTTTCACGGGATATCTGGTTGGTTTTGCGGCAGAGACGGAGAAACTTTTGACCCACGCTCAGGAGAAAATGCGGCGGAAGGGCTGCGATCTCCTCATCGCCAACGACGTCTCCCAGCCCGGCATCGGGTTTGACAGCGGGGAGAACGAAGTCACTCTGTGTCTGCCAGACGCGGCGCCCTTTTCCCTGCCGCGTCAGGCCAAAACTGCCCTGGCTCGCGAGTTGATCGCGTTCATCAGCCAACAGGCGGTTTTGAAAAACTCCACCCGTTAGTCCAAACCCCATCCTGAGTGAACGGGCCTGCAAGCCCGCCCTCTTTTCCCCTCCGTGTCCAACCTCCTCAGCATCGCCATCGAAGCCGCCACCCAGGCGGGTAAGCTCATCAAAGAAAACTTCGGCGCCGACCTCACGGTCAATGAAATGCAGCGTCACGACATCAAGCTGGAGCTGGATGTGCGTAGCCAGAAGCTCATCACCGACATCATCCTCGGGCACAATCCCGACCACGCCATCCTGGGTGAAGAAGAAGGCGACATCGGCGGCAACGGCGACATCGAGTGGATCGTGGACCCCATTGATGGCACGGTGAACTTCTACTTCAACATCCCGCATTTCTGCGTCTCCATCGCCGCTCGCAACCGGGAGACCAAGGAGTCCCTCGTGGGCGTGATCTACGACCCGATGATGAACGAGCTGTGGACCGTCGAGAAAGGCGGCGTGCCCCAGCTCAACGGCAAACCGATCTCCGCCAGTGCACGAGCTGAGATGAAGGAGGCGGTCGTGACGGTCGGTTTCTCCAAGAGCAAATCCGCCTTGGATGCCGGGTTCGAGCGCTACAAGCGCATTGCCTATGAAGTGCGTAAGACCCGCATGCTCGGCAGTGCCGCCCTCGCTCTCGCTTACATCGCCTGCGGGCGCCTGGATGCCTATGTTGAGGAGCAGATCAGCCTCTGGGACATCGCTGCGGGTGTCATGCTCGTGGAAGCTGCCGGGGGTAAAATCATGACCCAAGCCAGCACCATCAAGCCCGGCACCATGTTCATCTGCGCCACCAACGGCAAACTGGACATCGAGCCGTATCTGTAAGCGCGGCCTTTCGGAAAGGTGTGAACCACTGATGAACCCGGATGGGCACTAATGATTCTGCAACAAAGCCATGAGTGCCTATGAGTGACCACTAGTGGTTTGTCGATTTGCGAAGTCAATGACCCGTGTGTGGTGGGTATCACACCACCACCAGCACGATCGCGCTCATCATCAGCAGAGCCCCGGCGAGACGCCAGCGCAGCACTGCCCCTCCCAGGTTCTTTTCCTGATTGGCAAACCAATGCCCCACCAGCCACACGAGTGCCACGCTGAGCAACCCACGTGAGGCATAGACGATATTGGCCGAGGTGGCTTTGCCGTACACGGCCACGGTGCTGACGAAAATAATGCTCTGAGTGCCTAGTAAAACGGAGCCTCCTGTGAGCCATGCCCAACCTTGTTTGGGGATGGTGCTCAAAGGGGCGGAAAAGCGAAAGATCAGTCCGCAAGAGAGCAGGGCATTGATCCAGAAAATGCAGGGCAGGAGACGAGTTGCTCCCCAGGCCGGTCCCCACTTTTGCACTAGCACATCGAAGATGGCGAAGCAGACCGCTCCCACGCCTCCTGCTGCCAGAGTGATGCCCAGCCCCCGCGGTGATTTGCCCTGGTCCTTCTTATTCAATAGAGCGATGCCCAAAACGCTAAGTAACGCCGCGATCCAGAGTTTCAGCCCCACACTCTCTCCGACGAGAAACGGGGTTAGAAAAGCCACCAGGATCACCTTCAAACCGAAGACCGGCACCGCTACCGAGACGTCCCCTTTCTCTAGGGCGATGAACTGAGAGATCTGCCCGAAGAACAAGCACATGGCGATAACCCCTGGCTGCCAGAGCAAATTCCGATCAATGGGTTGCCCCGGCAGCAGCCAGAGTAACGAAAACAACACCGCCACGATGGCATTGGCCACAAACGTGGTGCGCCAGAGCCCGATGCCGAGTTCGCTGGATCGCTTCAGCACCATGGCACCGAAGGCATAAAGAAGGGCAGCAATGAAGGGGTAAAGAATCGTGGCGAGGGTTGGGGGCACCTTTTCCGATACCATGGGCACAGAAAACGCACAAGGTCTCTGGAAGACCGGCTCGCATACTCTTGGGCTTACGAAGCGACAACCAGTAGGCCGGGTGTGTCCGGCTATCGGCTCCTTTTCTTCCACAAGTCCTCGTTGCCGGATGACCCGGCTCCTTGGGAGGAGGCAGCTCTGAAACCTCGCCTTCTCAAGATACGCATTCTTGACCCTTGGCTCTCTTATTGAGCCTTTTTCGACCACGCGATCCTTCCCATGCCGACGGATAATCCGGCGAGCTTTCTTGGATCACATTCCAGCCCTTTTCCCCCGGACACCTCCGTCCTGCATCTGCCTACCCTACTTTCTTGCACCCACCGCCAGTCCGCGTTCCCTTGCTGCATGAAAATTCTCGTCATCCTGGCTTTCTTTGCCTCTGCCATTATCCAAGCAGCAGACGGTTGGGCTTACCTGGAGAATGACCAAGTGAAGCTGGGGGTCAATCTCGATGCAGGGGCCTGCATCGGCTGGTTTTCCAGGGCCGGTTCGAAGGACAACCTGCTGGATGCCTACGATGTGGGCCGTTACGTGCAGCAGTCCTACTATGGCGATGCCGATGGCAGCGATTGGAATGGCAAGCCCTGGCGTTACAACCCGGTGCAAGGCGGAAGCTGGCGTAATCTCCCAGCCCAAGTCCTCGAAACTCGGCAGGAACCGAATCTTCTGTATGCAAAGATCCATCCCCGTCACTGGGCCACGGGCCGGCTGCTGGAGGACGTGACGATGGAGCAGTGGCTGCATCTGGAGGGACGGCAGGCGCGGCTCAAGTTCAAGATGACCTACTCAGGCAGCAAGGATCATCGCCCGCATCATCAGGAGCTCCCCGCCCTCTTTGTCCCTGCCAGCCTGGACACCCTCGTCTTTGTCGGTCCCGATGGCACGCTCCAGCGTCTGCACCCGGGTTTCCCCAATGAATACGTCCGTCGTGGGGCTGAGCCTTGGATGGCCTGGGTGAATGCGGCCAATGAAGGCATCGGGTTATGGATGCCGCACACCGATCAGGTCACGACCTATCGGGTGCGCAACGGTAACAAGGCCGACTGCTCCTATCTCGCCCCCATCCAGACCTTTGCGCTCAAACCCGGCCTCGTCTTCGAATATGAAGTCGCCCTCATCGCGGGCTCTTTGGAGGAGATTCGTGCGGCGTTCAGACGCTAATGGCGTCTAACTCATCCCGTGACACCACAAAATCACTTGGATTGACCACATCTTCCGCCTCCGCCCTTTACAGAGCGTTTCCTTTGTGCAAGATGCCGCGCTTTCCCGGCTGCCGCCGCAAAGTAACGCGGTTTCGCCGAAACTGCCGACACAACCAGCGGCATCCTGAAGGGCTCCCAACCATCCGCTCCGCCCCCTTTCCGCCTCCATGCCCAAAGACCCCTCCATCAAACGCATCCTCGTCATCGGTTCCGGCCCCATCGTTATCGGCCAGGGCTGTGAGTTCGACTATTCAGGCGTCCAGGCTTGCAAGGCGCTGCGCGAGGAAGGTTACGAGGTCGTTTTGATCAACTCCAACCCGGCCACCATCATGACCGACCCGGAATTCGCTTTCCGGACCTATGTCGAGCCGATCACGCCGGAGATCGTCGAGAAGATCATCATCAAGGAGAAACCTGATGTCCTCCTGCCCACCCTGGGCGGCCAGACCGCGCTGAACACGGCCATGTCCCTGCACCGCGCAGGCACCCTGGAGAAGCACGGCGTGCGCATGATCGGCGCGAAGCCGGACGCGATTGAGAAAGGCGAAGACCGCCTGCTTTTCAAAAACGCCATGCTCAAGATCGGTCTGGACCTGCCGCAGTCCGGCGTGGCCCACACCATCGAGGAAGCCCGCGCCATCGCGGAAGAGATCGGCACCATGCCCCTCATCATTCGCCCCGCCTACACCCTGGGCGGCACCGGCGGCGGCATTGCCTACAACAAGGAAGAATTTGAAACCATCACCGCTCGCGGTCTGGATCTCTCCCCCGTCAGCGAGGTGCTCATCGAAGAGTCTCTCCTCGGCTGGAAGGAGTTCGAAATGGAGGTCATGCGTGACCGCGCAGACAACTGCGTCATCATCTGCTCCATCGAAAACCTGGACCCGATGGGCGTGCACACCGGTGACTCCATCACCGTGGCTCCGATCCAGACCCTGACGGATCGTGAATACCAGATCATGCGCGATGCCTCCTTCGCTTGCATTCGCGAAATCGGCGTGGAGACGGGTGGATCGAACATCCAGTTCGCCGTGCATCCAGACACGGGCCGCATGATCGTGATCGAGATGAACCCACGCGTGAGCCGCAGTTCCGCTCTGGCCTCCAAGGCCACCGGTTTCCCGATCGCCAAGATCGCCGCCAAACTCGCCGTGGGTTACACCCTGGACGAGCTGAAGAACGACATCACTCGCGAGACTCCGGCCTCCTTCGAGCCGACCATCGACTACGTGGTGACCAAGGTACCGCGCTTCACCTTCGAGAAATTCCCCGGTGCCGATGGCACCCTGACCACGCAGATGAAGTCCGTGGGTGAAGCCATGGCCATCGGTCGCACCTTCAAAGAGTCCCTTCAGAAAGCCCTGCGCAGCCTCGAGATCAAACGCTTCGGCCTCATCGGCGATGGAGCCGATGTCGTGGTGGACGAAGAGACCCTGACCACCAAGCTGACGGTGCCGAATGCCGAGCGCATCTTCTTCCTCGGCCAGGCCTTTGCCATTGGCTGGGATGTGGAGAAAGTCTTTGAACTGACCAAGATCGACCGCTGGTTCCTGCGTCAGATTGAGCAGATTGTAACTGAAGTAAAGGCTGCAGAAGATCTGAATTTTGAGGTCAATACGATTGATGCTTGGATCAAAGGCGCGGCCACAAACGAAGTCGCTGCGAAGAACTTGGCTGAAGGCACTTCTATCTATCGTCGTTTAAAGAAGATAGGCGCATCTGATCAACAGATTGCCCATCAAACTGGAGCGAAGCAGGCCGATGTTCGGTTAGGTCGCAAAGCCCTCGGCATCGTCCCCACCTACCGCCTCGTGGACACCTGCGCGGCGGAGTTTGAGGCCTACACGCCTTATTACTACAGCACCTACGGCACCGAGGATGAAGTCCGCGACAATGACCGCAAGAAGGTCATGATCCTGGGCGGTGGCCCGAACCGCATCGGCCAGGGCATCGAGTTCGACTACTGCTGCGTTCACGCCTCCTTCGCTCTGCGCGAACTGGGGTATGAGACCATCATGGTGAACTCCAACCCGGAGACCGTTTCCACCGACTACGACACCAGCGACAAGCTCTACTTTGAGCCTCTGACCCTGGAAGACGTGCTGAACATCTACGAGCGCGAAAACCGCAACGATCAGGTGCTCGGCGTCATCGTCCAGTTCGGCGGCCAGACCCCGCTGAACCTCGCCAAAGGCCTGGAGGAAAATGGCGTCCGCATCATCGGCACCAGCCCGAAAAGCATCGAGCTGGCCGAAGACCGCAAGCTCTTCGCCGCCCTTCTCGATGAACTCGGCCTCGATCAGGCCCCGAGCGGCACCGCCACCTCCCTGGAGGAGGCTTTGGCCATCACCGCCCGCATTGGTTACCCCAGCCTCGTGCGCCCCAGCTTCGTGCTCGGTGGTCGTGCCATGCAGATCGTTTACAGCGATGCCGAGCTGACCCACTACATGAAGAACGCCGTCGAGGCTACGCCCGACCGTCCCGTGCTCGTGGACCGCTTCCTGGAAGACGCCACCGAGGTGGACGTGGACTGCATCAGCGATGGTGAAACCACCGTCATCGGTGCCATCATGGAGCACATCGAAGAGGCCGGCATTCACTCCGGTGACTCCGCCTGCGTCATCCCTCCCTTCAGCCTCACGCCCGCCATGCAGGGTCGCATCAGCGATGCCGCCAAGAAACTTGCCAAGGCCCTCAACGTGCGCGGTTTGATGAACATGCAGCTCGCGGTGAAAGGCGACGATCTCTACGTCATCGAGGTCAACCCACGTGCCTCCCGCACCGCCCCGTTCGTCTCGAAGGCCATCGGCGTGCCACTGCCGAAACTCGCCGCCAAGATCATGGCGGGCAAGACCCTCAAGGAACTCGGTTTCACCGCCGAGGTCACCCCCGCTCACTACAGCGTCAAGGAAGCCGTCTTCCCCTTCAGCAAGTTCCAGGGCGTGGACATCGCTCTTGGGCCTGAGATGAAATCCACGGGTGAAGTCATGGGCATCGACATGGACCTCGGCCTCGCCTTTGCGAAAAGCCAGATGGCCGCCGGCGGCACCCTGCCGACCGGAGGCAACGTCTTCATCAGCGTCAAGGAAGCCGACCGCGCCAACGTCGCCCGCATCGCCAAAGGATATGCCGATCTCGGTTTCACCATTTATGCCACCGCCGGCACCGGCCAGGTCATCAGTGAGTCCGGCACCGCCGTGAACATCCTGCCGAAGCTCGCCAGCGGCCAGCGTCCGAACGTCATCGACCTGATGAAGAACAAGGACATGGCCCTCGTGATCAACACCCCCAGCGGCAAAAACCCCCGCGAAGACGAGATCAAGATCCGCACCGCCGCCATGCAGAATCGGATTCCGATTATGACGACGCTGCGTGGTGCCGATGCTGCGCTGAAGGCCATCAAGTCACTGCAATCGGCTGAGGTCGAAGTGCGGGCGCTGCAGGAGTATCATAAGTAGGCCACGCCAACGAGGGGAGCGCGGTCACTCTTGACCGCCTCTTCTAAGACCTTGCTGCTGTGTCGACATATTTGTTATATGTTCGGTCGTTGTGGGACATCTTAAAAAGTAAGGTTCTCATGCGACCATGATGATGGATATTCTAATCAACATTGCTTCCGATTTTGCTTTTATCCTGCTGATCGCATTCGGAGGATGGGCTTGGTTCAGATTAACCAAGATTCGGCATCTTCGAGATTTCTTTGGAGCATCATCCGACTCACCTATTATAGTATGGCTTTCAGATGTGCCTGCACATTACCAGGCCAAAAGCCCCGATGAAATTTTTCGGCCTGACTATGGTGCAAATGTTAGCGTCCTGGAAAGCCAAGCTGCTCAGAGTATTTCTGATCAGTTCAGATTTTTGGTTCCTGGAACAGGAGATTTGCCTAAATTCCTTCAGCGAGTTTTCTTGGACGTCAAGCAGGTGGAAACAAAGTCTGCTGGACGCCAACGTGGGTGGCTCGGATTCGTACGAGGTACCAACATTTCTATTGGAGGTCCACCATTCAACGAAGCGTCTAGGCAGTTCGAAAAAGTATGCAATCTAGAGATTGGCTTTGGCGACGTCAGTGACATTCAGGAAATAAGAGTGATCGAGACAGTTTTTCAGCGAGCCAAGCAGCAAAACCAAATGATGGGTTTTATTGCCAGGATCAAAAACAACCAGAATGCACTTCTTTACGCGGCTGGCTTTGATGATTTGTGCTCCTCCGGTGCTGCTCATTTTCTCGCAAGGCGATGGCAGGATTTATATGCGCGTTATGGCACCCGATCTTTTGTGCTCGTATTAGATTTCTGGGGAGTTCATGATCTGCAAAGAGATGAACCCAGAATTGTGTTAGAGCGTGATCTTTCCTGATGCGCAATGACTCTCTTCGCGGCTTCGCCGCCTAGGTTTTGATTGCGGAGAAGAGTCTCCGCGCTCCTCTCAGGGGCGTGAAGTTCTTCAATCCGAGGGGAGACATCGAGAAGACGGAACACAAGCTGCCGCATTGGCAGCAGGGTGAGGTCCCGGTGTTTGTAACTTTCCGGTTGGCAGATTCATTGCCGCAAGTGCTGCTGAACGCTTATCTGGCGGAGCGAGAAAGGTTTCTTCTGAATCATCCTGAACCCTGGGATGAAATCACCGAGGTATGTTTTCATGGACTGTTTGCTGACAGGCTCGATGAAGCTTTGGACGCCGGGCATGGAAGCTGTGCGTTGAGGCAGCCCGACATTGCGGAGATTGTGCAAGGGCGGCTGCATCATTTCGATGGAGAGCGGTATCAGCTTCAAAGTTATGTGATCATGCCTAACCATGTGCATGTTCTCTTTACCTTGGACGATGCAGTGTCATTGCCGGGCATCGTTCAAGGCTGGAAAGGGGTGTCGAGCCGTTTGATTCACAAGGCGGGCCTCAGCGCCCTGGACCCCTTCTGGCAACCCGATTACTTTGACCGGCTTATCCGCAGTCCCGATCATCTGAAAACCGTGAAGGCGTATATCCGTGACAATCCTCTCAAGGCGAGCCTGAAAACCGGATACGTCCTGTGGGAGCGAAGCTGACTCGAGAGGAGCGCGGACACTCTTGTCCGCAACTTCAACCATCGCGACGAAGTCGCCTAACTTCATGAGAAGTCTGGCAGAAAAACGGCACCTACATTTGGTCTTATGCATTGAAAGAATGGCGGCTACACCGCTACGTTATAGACTGCGGTCAAAAGTGTCCGCGCTCCTCTCAATCCATACCTCTTGCGACCATTTCAGGTCGCACTATAGATCGTCCCATGTCCGACCACCCACTCCCGACCCTCCGCAATCAGCTTCTCAGTCTGCACAAGCTGCTCATGAATGTGGAGAAGGCCGCGTATGAAAAGCAGGAGAAGGTAACTCTCAGCCCGTTGAAATTGCTCCAGTTGCTGACGGAAGATGAACGGTTCTCCTGGCTACGCCAGCTCTCCCAACTGGTGGTGGTGATGGATGAGGCGATGGAGGAAAAGCCACCGATCACTGTGGAGCGAAAGGATGCCTTGGTAGCGGAGGCGAAGCATCTGCTCACGGGTTCCACCGAGCCTGGAAGCTTTGCCATGCGCTATGCGGCGATTCGTGAACGTGAGACCGCAGTCGCTGCGGCTCATGCTGAGATCAGCAAAAGCTTGGCTTAACAAGATAAGCGGAGAAGAATCAAAGTTCGGAGGCCCGCCTTCAGGCGGAATCAAGATCCTGTGTGGTCTATGGCAAGCCGCCTGAGGCCTCGATCTGGGCCTTCCTGAACATCGTAGAATTAGCCCTCCTCCGCCTTGGCGAGCGGTTCCGATCCGACGGATTATCCGGCAAGAGTCTCAGCGGATTGAAGAACATCCATAGCCGGATAAATCCGTCCTACGGTCCAAGTACCTCAGGTCATCTCTTGTTAGGCCTTCTCACCACACGCAGCTTGCCCGTTCGGCCACCGCCGCAGAAGAAGCGATCTTGGCCATCGGATTCTAAGCCGGAAACATGGGTGCCAGGAGGCATGAGGAGGCTTTCGAGAACTTCACCGGAATGAGGGTCAATGCGGCGGATTTCGCTCTCGTCTTCCCAGGTGCCGTGCCAGAGATCGCCATCCACCCAGGTCACGCCTGTGACCACACGGTTGGAGGGAATGGTGCGCAGGATGTCTCCGGTTTCAGGATCGAGTTGGAGGATCTGATGCCCATCGGCTTGACCAATCCAGAGGCTACCTTCCGCCCAGGCGAGGCCACTGTTGTCATCGGCGCTTGGGGTGGGGATGCTGGAGAGGACATCTCCAGTTTCAGGATCAATCTTGTGAATGCGTCCTTCGGCGATTTGGTAGAGGTGCTTGCCATCGTAGGCGGTGCCTGCATAGGCTGGGACTTCCAGGAAGCGCACGATCTCGCCCGTATCGGGATTCGAGGCATTGAGCTTTTTCTCGGAGGCCCACCAGACGACATCGCCGTCGTAGGTGACACCGGCCACCTGTGTGCTGCCAGGAAAAGGGCCAAATTCAGCAAGGATCTCTGCGGGGGATGAAGTCGGGTTCATAAGCGGAGTTTAATCCTCTAACACCCGGGTGGGGAGTAACATTATCGTCGTGAATCCGAGAACGGCCGAAGTGGTCCAGCGTCGTGCCCGTGCGCGGCCAAACCACTGCACCTTTCTCTCCGCCGCCAGGGCATCCAGAGAACGCTGCACGGTGCGTTGACTGATGCCGAGAGCCAAGGCTAAGGCGGAGCTTGACCACGCTTCACCATCGGCCAGAAAGGCCAGCACGGCGGCATGCTCTTCCTCCAGAGGCCAGGTCAGGACATTCACTTCACTGGCTTGCCGTGGCTGAAGGGCAAAACCTTGGGAAGTCGCCTGAACATCTGCCAGCGGTCGTAGAAGTTGACGCAAGCGCCCGATCTCCACCCGCAAGCGAGCGCGATGCGATTCATCTGCCTTCTTGGCTTGAAAAGCAGATTGGACCAGATCGTCTCGGCACACATCGTTAGGCCATTTTTCAGCCAGGGCTCGTGCAAGCGCAAAGAGCACGGGGCGCGAAGCCAAAGGAATCACCACTTTACCCCTCCGCACCACACGGCGACAGGCGTCGATCAAAAGAATGGGGGAACTCTGCAGAGCTGCGACGTCTTCCAGCAAGAGCAAGTGCTCTCCTTGCCGGGTGATCAATCTTGCTGCGGGAGTCTCCAGCCGCTGTGCAGCGGTCTTGACCTCGGCCAGCAGGGCTGGAATGCCAGAGAGCTTCGCCTCCTCAACCGCCCGAGAGAACGCCGCCCGAGCCGTCTCGATCTGAAACCGCTGCATGGCGATGCTGGCGAGGATCATGGCATGCGCCGCCTGTCGGATCGGTGGCATCGACGAGAGATCCACATTCGCCAGCAGCCGCTCCGCATCACGTAAATCCCCCAGCAGTAAAGCGTGACGAGCCAGCAGATGGCGAGCGTGCAGCGCATTGAGGACATCTCCTTGTTTTTCGAGGGCGGTTTGAGCCGCGGCGAGTGTATTCACAGGCCAAGTGAGATCACGTGACACAAAGGCAATCTCTGCCTGGGCCAAGACACAGCGGGCATGGGCAAGGGCCTTCCTCGGACCAAAGGCACGTGCGGCTCGCTTGAGCAGCTTCTGCGCCTGAGCGAGATCGCCCAATTGCGCCATGGCGATGCCTCGCAAGGCGAGTGCCGGTGCATCTTCCCGCAAGGCCACCCAATTCAAGGCGCGCAAAGGATCACCCCCAGCGAGGGCGGCAGCGGCTGCACTGATGAGCGAATCCATGAAAACAAAATCGCGACATCGTTGTCACTCACACCTGCGAATGCCAAGCGATAACTTGACGCCGACGACCTAACCAACGGGTCAATACGAACCATCCATCAAACATCAAAAATCCTCGGAGGAATCATCATGACAACGCATCGAATCGGAACTCAGCAAGAATGGCTCAAGGCACGCCTGGAGTTGCTCCAGGCGGAAAAAGAACTGACACGCCGAAGCGATGAACTGGCTCAACAGCGTCAGCAGCTTCCCTGGGTGCCGGTGACTCAAGAGTATCGGTTTCAAACCGAAGTGGGAGAGGTCCGTCTGGCAGACCTGTTTCAAGGGCGTTCACAGCTTCTCGTCTATCACTTCATGTTCGGGCCGGATTACACCGCAGGTTGTCCTTCCTGTTCGGCCATCGCGGACGGCTTCAATGGCATCGTCACGCATCTGGCCCATCACGATGTTCTCCTGACGGCGGTGTCACTGGCTCCTTTGGAAAAGCTACTGGCCTTCCGCAAGCGCATGGGCTGGACTTTCCCCTGGGCTTCATCCATGGGAGGCGAGTTCAATTACGATTTCTGTGCTTCCTACACCGAAGAGCAGCAACGCGAAGGGCTCGAATACAACTACACGCGTGAACCTCAAGCTGAGTGGCGGTCTGGAGAACCTGGAGGGGGTGAAGGGGCGGAGTTTGCATTCGCCACCATGTGCGGTGTCAATACGCCCACCTATCTGCGCCAACGCCCTGGCATGAGCGCCTTCGTTCAGCAAGACGGCACCGTCTATCACACCTACTCCACTTATTCGCGGGGTGTGGACAGCCTCTGGAGTATGTATCCCTGGCTGGATCGTGCACCGTTGGGGCGTAATGAAAACGAGGGCATCTGGTGGAAGCATCATGATCGCTATGACACCCCCGTCAGCTCTGTTCCAACTTGCTGCCAACATTCGACCAGGTGTGAGTCATGAAAACCCCTTCTTGCTGCGGCGACAACAGGCCTGTCTCTTCATGTCAGCGCCATCTTGGGGGTGCGAAGATCACACAGTTTGTCGCTTATAGCTTTGCACTGATGGTCATGCCCAAATGCCCTGTTTGCTTGGCCGCATGGATCACGGTGATGACGGGTGTTAGCCTCGCTCCTGGCATTGCGGAAAAGGTGCGAGTTGGCGTGCTGCTACTGCTGTGCTTCGGCTTGTTGTTCATCGTCTTGAGCTGGTTTCGACGATGTTATCGAGGAGTCGCGGAGACGAAAAAAACGCGTGTGTAGAAACAGGTTCATGTCCAAAGTCCATGCCTGACCGCCTTGAATCGGTCACGCCTTCATGAATCGTCATCTGCTTCTGTCTTTACTTCTGGCTCCCACCCTTTTGGCTGCCTCGGCTGAGCCCAAAGAACACACGGCTGAGATCGTCGTTTACGGAGACTCTCCCTCCGCCATCACGGCGGCGATCGAAGTCGCCGAGAGTCGCCGAAGCGTGCTCCTGGTTTCTCCGGTTCAGCATCTGGGAGGAATCACGGTCGAGGGATTGGGCAGCCAGGATGTGGATAAACGAGCGGGCAATGGCCAACCCATCGGTGGTTTAGCCAAGGAGTTTTTCATGCGGATCGCACGTGCGTATGATCCCAAGGCTAAAGAACCGAAATACAAGTTTCGTTCTTCCATGGCCGAACAAGTGATTGATCAATGGTTGCAGGAAATGAAAGTCCCCGTGCTTCGTGGGAAACGCATCTCTGAAGCCGAAGGCGCTGTGACCCAGGAAGGCGGGCGCATCACCAGCTTCCTCTGCGAGGATGGCACGCGCATCCATGGCAAGGTCTTCATCGATGGCACGGTCGAGGGCGACCTCATGGCTTTTTCAGGGGTCAGCTACACCTGGGGTCGAGAAGGCAATGCGAAGTATGGAGAAACCGTTGGTGGCGTCATCAATCCCACTCTGGAGCAGCAGTTCCAGGTGAAAGTGGACCCTTACAAAGTCCCCGGTGATCCGGCCTCAGGCACGATTGTGGGCGTGCAAAATGAAGAAGTGGGAATCCATGGCACTGGGGATAAGAGTTGCATGGGTTTTTGCTTCCGATTGCCACTCACCAAGGATCCCGAGAACAAGATTCCCATCCTCGCTCCGGAACGTTACCAAGCCTCAGACTATGAAATCTATCGCCGCTTCATCGCCGCAGGTGGCATGAACGATTGGCTCGACGGCCCTGGCAGTCGAACCACCGATCCCAAAAAGCGCCTGATTGATTTGGGGAGCTGGCATGAACTCTCTGCCAACTTCTATGGTCGCAATCATGGTTATCCCAATGGCAGCTACAGCGAGCGCAAGGCCATTTATGACGAACACCGTCGTTACACCCAAGGCCTGATTTACTTTCTGTCGAACGATCCGTCTGTTCCTGACAAGATCCGCCAGGAGTGGTCTCAGTGGGGACTCTGTGCGGACGAGTTCACCGACAACGGTGGCTGGCCACGCATGCTTTATCTGCGCAGCAGCCGACGCATGATCTCCGACTACATCATCACCGAGGCCGATGTCCTAGAGCGACCCCGTGAAAACGGAATGGGAGGCTTCTTAAATCCGGCCCCTCCCGTCTCGGACCCTATCGGCATCAGTTGGTGGTTCGTAGATCTCCATGCCGCGCGCACGGTGATCAAAGACGGTCACGTCTACAATGAGGGCGCCTTCATCAACTACAAGAACTACGCCCCCTTCGGCATTCCTTATCGCGCCATCGTTCCGAAGCGGAGCGAGTGCACCAACCTCATTGTTCCCTCAGCTCTTTCCGCCTCTTATGCAGGCTACGGTGCCGTTCGTCTGGAGTGGACCTTCATGGTCCTCGGCCAATCTGCCGGTGCCGCCGCTGCTTTAGCCGTCGAAAAAGCCTGTGCCGTCCAAGATGTCCCCTACGCTGAGTTGAAAGAGAACCTGCTCGCACGAGGGCAGAAATTGGAGCCGTTAACTGCCGAGTGAGTCGGTGAGGATCGTGCCATGAAAAAACCCATCCCGTCGGCTTGCGGGATGGGTTTGTCGCAGACTTACAGGCCTCCTTTGAAGACCTGCATCAGTGCTTATTTCTTGAGATCGAAGCGATCCAGATTCATGACCTTGGTCCAGGCAGCGGCGAAGTCATTCACGAATTTGGCTTCCGCATCCGAACTCGCATAGACCTCAGCAATGGCCCGAAGCTGGGAGTTGGAACCGAAGACAAGATCCACAGCCGTCGCCATCCACTTTAAATCACCTGATTCACGGTCACGGGCTTCGTAGAAGTGGTCACAGACGGAGGATTTCTTCCATTCGTTGTCCATGCTCAGCAGGTTGACGAAGAAATCGTTGGTGAGCGCACCGCGACGCTTGGTGAGGACGCCGAGATCAGGATGCCCCACGGTGGTTCCCAGCACGCGCATGCCGCCGATGAGGGCCGTCATTTCTGGGGCAGTCAGCGTGAGCAGTTGCGCGCGGTCCACAAGGTTTTCAGCTGCGGGACGATCCAACTCATGCCCCAGGTAGTTGCGGAAGCCATCATGCTTCGGCTCGAGATAACCGATGGATTCGACGTCGGTCATCTCCTGGGTGGCATCGGTGCGGCCTGGGGTGAAGGCGATCTTCACCTCGTGACCACCTTTTTTGGCGGCAGCTTCCACAGCGGCACTGCCACCGAGCACGATGAGGTCGGCAAGAGAAACCTTCTTGTTGTTGGACTGAGCGCTATTGAAGTCTTTTTGGATCTTCTCCAATTCAGCGAGCACCTTAGCCAACTGCTCAGGCTGGTTCACTTCCCAGTCTTTCTGGGGCGCCAGGCGAATACGGGCACCATTGGCACCGCCACGCTTATCACTGCCGCGGAAGGTGGATGCGGAAGCCCAGGCGGTGCTGACGAGTTGAGAGGTGGTCAGTCCGGAATCGAGGATCTTGGCTTTGAGTGCGGCCACGTCTTGTTCATTGATCAGCTCATGATCCACGGCAGGCACGGGGTCTTGCCAGATGAGGGCTTCTTTAGGCACCTCGGGGCCGAGGTAACGTGCTGCAGGGCCCATGTCGCGGTGGGTAAGCTTGAACCAAGCTTTAGCGAAGGCCAGCGCAAACTCCTCAGGCTTCTCCAGGAAACGCTTGGAGATTTTCTGGTAGCTTGGGTCTTCACGCAGAGCGAGGTCCGTCGTGAACATGATGGGCACGTGGCGCTTGGTGGCATCGTGGGCGTCGGGCACCATGTCCTTGCCAGCGCCATTTTTGGGAATCCATTGGGTGGCTCCAGCCGGGCTTTTGGTCTTTTCCCATTCAAAGGCGAAGAGGTTAGTGAAATAACCATGAGACCAGGCCATGGGGGTGGAGGTCCAGGCACCTTCGAGACCGCTGGTGATGGTGTCTTCGGCGTTGCCCTTGCCGTGTTTGTTTTTCCAACCCAGGCCCTGCTCTTCCAAGGAAGCACCTTCAGGATCGGCACCGACGTTCTTCGCATCAGCAGCTCCGTGGGCTTTGCCAAAGGTGTGCCCCCCTGCGATGAGAGCGACGGTTTCTTCGTCGTTCATGGCCATGCGGCTAAAGGTCTCGCGAATGTCCTTGGCTGCGAGAAGTGGGTCAGGATTGCCGTTCGGGCCTTCGGGGTTGACGTAGATGAGACCCATCTGCACTGCGGCGAGGGGTTTCTCCAACTGGCGCTCATCCTTGTAGCGTTTGTCGCCCAGCCATTCGCTTTCAGGTCCCCAGTAGATGTCCTCCTGTGGCTCCCACACATCGGCTCGGCCTCCGGCGAAACCGAAGGTCTTAAAGCCCATGGATTCGAGCGCCACGTTACCTGCCAGGATCATCAAGTCGGCCCAGGAGATCTTGTTGCCATACTTCTGTTTGATCGGCCACAGCAGTCGACGGGCTTTATCCAGGTTGGCATTGTCTGGCCAGCTGTTGAGAGGGGCAAAGCGTTGGGTGCCGTAGCCCGCACCGCCACGACCATCTGTGACACGATAGGTGCCCGCGCTGTGCCAGGCCATGCGGATCATGAATGGGCCGTAGTGGCCATAGTCAGCCGGCCACCACTTTTGGGAGGTGGTCATGAGCGTTTGGAGATCTTTTTTCACCGCTGCCAAGTCCAGGTTCTTGAACTCTTTTGCGTAGTCGAAGTCAGCTCCCATGGGGTTCCCGTTCACCGAGTTTTGATGGAGGATCTTGAGGTTGAGCTGGTTGGGCCACCAATCCGCGTTGGACATAGCACTGGCAGCCGTGTGACGGCTAGGACCGGCTTGCTGACCCATCACCGGGCATTGGCTGAGGTCCGCAGGCTTGACGGAGACGTCTTGCGCCGAAGCCAACACGAGGGGTGCGAGAGACAGGTAGGTGAGCCACCCCCTGAATTTAGGTGATTTCATGGCGATAGTTGGGTTGGTTAAGATGGGGTGGACATAAGCTGCCCATCCCATAAGTGGTCCCTTTTTACTATTTCCAATCCATGCTTCCAATGCATTGTCTGAATCCCTGCGATGCGCAAAACGCATTGCCTTAACCAACTGCATGAGAACCGACCTCGATTTTCAATCCTTGGAACTCTTCATCGCCCTCGCTCGCACCAAGAACTTCACACGTGCGGCCGCCGAGATGAATCTCTCTCAGTCGGCGCTCAGCCGGTCCATCCAGAAACTGGAAGAGCAGCTCGGGCAGCCCCTCTTTGAGCGCAAGCCCCGCGAGGTGGTGCTGACCGATCTCGGTGAATTGCTCCTGGAGCGAGCGAAGGAAATCCTCAAGCTGGTGGAAGACACTTTTTCGGAGCTTTCGGATGCCACCCGCCGGGGACGCATCCGGCTGGGGGCCATCCCCACCATTGCCCCCTACTTTCTTCCCAGGTTGCTGGGCAGCTTTGCCGACAAACATCCCGAGGTCTCCGTCCTTGTGCAGGAGGATACGACGGAGACGCTGATCAAGCGCTGCGCCCAGGGGGAGATCGACCTTGCCATTGTGGCCCTGCCAATCATTGCCAAATACCTGGAGATTGAGCCGCTGTTTGATGAAGAGCTGCTGCTGGTACTACCGGTAGGCCATCCTTTGGCGGAGATGAAAGCCATTACGGTTGAGGATGTGGGGAATTACCCCTTCGTCATGCTCAATGAAGCGCACTGCCTTTCGGAAAACATCTCCAGCTTCTGCCGTCGCCAATCGGTTCAGCCAGTGACGGTGGAGCGCACCAGCCAATTGACCACGGTGCAGGAACTCGTGGCCTTGGACCACGGCGTGTCCATCGTGCCTGAAATGGCGCGCCGAATTGATCTCAGTGAGCGGCGCCTGTATCGCTCCTTCAGTGGTGAAAAACCCATCCGCACAGTGGCACTGATGTGGAATGCCTATCGGTATCAGAGCAAGGCCGTGGCAGCTCTCATGGAGCATGCACGCACACAGGCCGCCTGCTTCCAAGCTTCGTCATCTGAGAGTTGATCCCTCTCATGCCTACGCTAACTGGAGCCATGACGCTTTCCCTCCCCAAGTGGTTTGACCTGCACACCCATTTTCGCCAAGGCCCTGCCACGGCGGCTTATATCCAAGCCCACCTCGAGATGGGCTGCGCAGGAGCCCTGGCCATGCCCAATACTCAGCCGCCGGTCTCTCGGGTCTCAGGGGCGGTGCAGAGCGATGGCTGGTCGATCGAGAGTTATGCTGCGGACCTACGTGCTGCTGGTGCCGAGGCTTTTGAGCTACTCATCGTGCCACTTTACCTGACCCGCCAAACCACGGCGGCAATGATCGAAGAGGGGGCGAAATCCGGCACCCTGCGCGCCTGCAAATATTACCCTCCTCACGGCACCACGAATGCCGAGCATGGCCTGCCGATGGATGACCTCATCGGCGGCGAGGTACTCAAGGCCATGGAGCAATACGGCATCGTGCTCTGCATTCACGGCGAGCAGCATGCGCTGAGTGGCCCCGACTACATTGATGCTCAGCAGAATGCGGAGACCCGCTTTTACACCGAGCGCATGCCGCGCCTCCTCGCCGCACATCCCAAGCTGCGCATTGTCTGTGAGCATATCACCACTCGCGCGGCGACTGAGTTTGTGGCAAGCGCCCCCGCTCACGTCGGTGCCACGATCACGCCACAGCACCTGCTTTACACGCTGGGGCATCTGATCCAGGGGCTGAAGTATCACCTCTATTGCCTGCCCGTGGTGAAGTTTCAGGATGACCGGGCTGCTTTACGAAAGGCGGTGACAACTCCTGGACAGACGAAGTTTTTTGCTGGCACCGACAGCGCCCCGCACACGACGAAGGCGACCGCTTGTGGTTGTGCCGCAGGCTGCTTCACGGGAGGCTGCGCACCACAGCTGTATGCCATGGCCTTTGAAGAGGCTGGGGCGGATCTGACCATTCCTCAAGGCCAACGCCTCTTTGAGAACTTCCTCAGTCTGAATGGCCCGGCCTTCTACGGCTTCCCGGCCTCCGCTCAGCGGTTTCAGATGGAGAAAGCGGCCTCTCTGACGGCTATTCTTGAAACCCCAGCCGGCCCTGTGACACCTCTCCCCATCGGGCTCAATTTAGAGCTCACGTGGCGATTGGTAGAGTAGAATCGACTTCGCTCACATTTCGGCGAAGACGCATTTCACACAGATTTTGACGTAGCGATTCCAAAGCAACTTTCGCTAGAATCGCGACATGAAGATTCGATTCGCTCTTGCCGCTTGGGTTCTTGGTTCTGCCTCGTTCGCTCTCTCGGATGACTCTGCAATTTTGAAAGAGTGGTTAGGAGATGGCGGCAGTGTCACCATCCCGGCGGGGGAATATCATCTGGATGGAACGGCTCCCATCCCGATTGTATCCAATACCACGGTGATGGCCTATGGCGCTCGGTTCATTCTGCCCAGGGACTTGGGAGATAAAGCTCGCATCGTCGTCTTTGCCGGACAGAACCTCGAACACTTCACCTGGATGGGGGGCGAGTTTGTCGGCCAAGTGTTTGATCCGGCCAAGCAGGCCAACACTTGGGAGCCCAACGTCAATACGAAGGGCATCGAGATCACCACCGCGCAGGATGGTGCCACCCATGACATCCTATTTCGAGATGTGAAATCCAACGGCATGGCAGGTGCCGTGATCGGTGTTCACGGCCTAACCAAAAAAGGATCCGAAGGTGATGTCATCACCTATGCGGAACGTGTGGCAATCGAAAGCTGCACTCTGCTACGCAGCGGTAAATTCATGTGGGACTACGGTTACCTCTGGCAGATATTGACTTGGCCGGAGTCTTACGAGCCTTGGGAGGTGGAACGCGCCAAACAGTATTTCCGCATGGATATGATCCGGGAGAACGTGCAGATGGCGGATGGAGATGATCGGGTGGTGTTTGACAACCGCGAACAGAGCCTGCCTGTCAGCCAGCTCGATGAACCTCGGGAAGCTTTAAGCTTTCTCACGCCCCACTTGCCCAAGAACGTCATCCACGGACGCCAGTATTTCGTTGTCGAATCTCACGACGCCTTCATCAAGATCTCAGAGACGCCTGGAGGTGAACCCATCCGCTTTGAGGGCAACTCAGGAGAGGGAACTCGGCTGGCTTACAATCTCTCCGCTTGCTACCTGGGCTGGGCACCCATTGGAGCAGGCCCTGGGAAGGGAGCCTTCGACATCACCGGTGCCCGTGACGTGCGCGTCACGGGGTGTCAGCTCAGTGCCTTAGGGGATACCATGCACATCCAGGCCTGCCGTAACGTCGTCTTTGCTAACAATCACATCATGGGCTCGCGCATGGGCGCTTTCTTCCTGGCGGAGTTTTGTCAAAACGCCACCATCACAGGCAATCTGATTGATGGCACCAATGGCTCCCGTGTGATGAGTGTGGAGAAGTCCTGCACGGATGTGACCATCACGGGCAATACCTTCCGCAACGGCGGACGCGGAAGCTGGATCAATCAGCCGAAAAACTTCATCCTCCAGGGCAATGTCTTCGTGAATAACACCACCAAGAATGAACCCGACATGCGCCGTGGACGCATCGCTTATCAAACGGGGAAACCGGTGGCCTTCCCTGAACTCTACTTCACGCTCTACGAAGAAGGCGCGAGCTACGGCCCCGTCATCGTGCGGGACAATGTCTTCGCTCTTGGGGATTCAGCGCCCGAGAATGCCGTAACGTTCGCCCCCAACGGCCATGATTTGCAGATGACCGGAAACGTCTTCCAGAACAAACCTGCGACCATCGTGGTCGATCCCTCCTGCCAAAACACGCAGATCGAGGCCAATCAAGGGGCTGACGTGCGCCGTGCGGCGGTGGATTTTAATCACGGTCGCCGCTGAAAAGCGTCTTTCGAGCCACGCGAGGAAGGTTTGCGAGACGATATCTTCTCCGTTAACTGCTCCTGATGTCACGTTTCCTCCTCCCCCTCCTCATCGCTGCCGCCACAGGTGCCCAGGCACTCGATCTGCGCCTGCCTACCGACAACGGTGCTCTGCTGGTTGGAGACGGCTCCGGCTACTTCCAGTTTGTGGATCGTGACTTTGAAGGCGTGAAGTCCACCCCCTGGCAGGGTGGTCAGTTTGGCTTCGTGCGGGATGCCCGCCGTGTCGGCCAGCGCATCGCATACGCACGTTTTCATGAAGGTATGGACGTCAAACCCACGCAGCGCGATGCGAAAGGGAATCCTCTGGATGACATTCACCCCATCTTACCGGGTAAGGTCATCTATGTCACCGCCAGCGCCGCCCAGAGCAACTACGGGCGCTACCTCGTTGTGCAGCATGATTTACCGGAAGGCAGCTTTTATTCGCTCTATGCCCACCTTGCTTCAGCGAATGTTCAGGCCGGAGATACCGTCACCCACGCCAGTGTCCTTGGTCGCATGGGTTACACCGGCAGTGGCATCGATCAGCGCCGCGCTCACCTGCATGTGGAACTGAACCTTTTGTTAAACCCAGAGTTCGAAACCTGGCATGCCAGTCACTTCCGCTCGCCGAATCATCATGGCATCTACAATGGCATGAACCTGCTGGGGCTGGATCTCCAGGCTCTGTATTTGGCTCACCAGAAGAACCCCGATCTCAGCCTGAGTGACTTCATCCGAAGCAGTGAGGCTTGGTTTGAAATCACCGTTCCCTCCACGGCCAAGATGGACTTTATCACCCGCTATCCCTGGCTGAAAGACGTGCCGACGGCCCCGGTCAACGCGTGGAAAATCCGCTGCACCCGCTGGGGCCTCCCCATCAGTGTGCGTGCTGCCGATCAAGCTGCCGCTAAACCGGTGATCACCTGGGTGAAGGAAGATCCTATTCCCCACTACTACAACACACGTGGCCTCGTCAGCAACAGCGGCCAGATCACCGTCAGTGGTCTTCAGTTTGCGGAGTTGCTCTCGGGGCTGTGAGGTTGACAGAGGCTGACCCTCGAGAAAAGAAGCGATGTTTTGGAATGGCTGGCTGGTGATGGTTGCCCAGACTGAGCCGAGTCGTAGCCGACCAGATGCAACTCTGATCAGTCACCTCAGCCTTCAGCCTGCCATGAATCGTTTCGATGACTATCCCTATGGGCCGGTGTTAAGTGCGCTCAACACTCTCCTGGGTCGAGCATTTCTCGTTATCGCGGCTTCCGGTGTCGGGTTTATGCTTGGAATAGTCACGGCTTTTCGTTCGTTCAAGCCCGTCTGGCTGGCCCTCGATGAAATGATCCTCCTGGGCATCTTCTCGATTTTCTATGGCATCGGACTCTGGGTTTTCCCGCTGATCTTTCTGTTCGCTCTGGGCTTTGTCCTGCGTGAATGGCGGCTCCGCTATGCGCTGCTTTGCACGGTCTTGATGTGGGTGAACATGCACCGCACCATCCGATGGACGGAATTTGATGGGCCGATGGCTCAAACCAAGAAAGTCATTCAGGAGGTGCTCCCGGTGACTTCCCCCCAAGAAACAGCTCACAAATAGGCTTCTCTAGCCATTCATCCAGCCCCGAAGCCGTCTCCCACTTGCGCGTTTTAGCTCCCCGGCCATGGTGTGCGGATGATCAGCATTCTCGAAGCCTTAGAGGGCTCCACCGGCGGGGCCTCGCTGGCGGAGAGGATGCACGTGGCCTTCTCCACCGAGGGCAAGCTGGCGCAGTCGCCTCAGTTTGAATATCGCCCTCAGCAACAGCGCATGGCGCAGCTTGTGGGTGGGGCCTTGGAGAAGAACAAACCGCTGGTGGTCGAGGCGGCCACGGGGGTTGGCAAGTCCTTGGCTTACCTCGTGCCAGCCGTGGAATATGCGCTGCAACAAGGGCGCAAGGCGATCATCTGCACCCACACGATCAATCTCCAGGAGCAGCTCATTCACAAGGATATCCCCATCGTCAAAAAGATCGTGGGGCCGTTCCATGCAGAGCTTCTCAAAGGCCGCAGCAACTATCTATGCCCCACCCGGCTGAAGAACGCTTACTCCCACAGTGGCGATCTGTTCAGCAGCAGTGAGTCCGCCGAACTTCAGTTGATCGAGAGTTTTTTCCGAGAAAACCCGACCGCCACGCTGAGTGAGATGGATTTCACCCCTGGAGCCCGGGTGTGGTCCCTGGTGTGCAGTGAGGCTCATGCCTGCACGCCCCGGCGGTGCCCGCCAGGCAGCGGTTGTGTGTATCAGGATGTGCGGCGGCGCATGGCTGAGGCGGATGTGTTGGTGCTGAATCACACGCTGTTTTTCACCCTGCTAGCGGCGGCGGATGAAGGTCCGATCGCGGAGGATACCAACTTCATCTTTCCGCGTGACTTCGTCATTCTTGACGAGGCTCATACGATTGAAAACATCGCCGCCAAAGCCTTTGGCCTGCATGTGAGCGAATCCAACATGCGTTTCGAACTCGGGCGTCTCTACAATCCGAAGACGCGCAAAGGCTTCTTCCAGTCTTTGGGAGAGCAGGATGGCATCCGAGAGGTGTCTCAGTGCATCGGCATGGTGGAGAGCTTTTTCCGCACGGCCGAGAATGCCTGCAAGTTCAGTGGTCCCTATGCCAAAGAGTTTCGCGTGCGCGAACCCGGGCTCGTGGAGGATACCCTCTCCTTACCTTTACAGCGGGTGGCTCGCTATGCCCAGAAGGCGGGTGACGCTGCTAAGAGTGAGGGACAAAAACTGGAACTTCTAGATCTGGCCAAACGCCTGGGCAACCTGCGGGTGGCCATCAGCGCCTTCCTCGATCAAAGCGAAGAAGGTCATGTCTATTGGGCGGAGCGCAGTGGGGGGGACAACAAGGTGGTGTCCTTTCACAGCGCCCCCATTGATGTAGCACCCAAGCTGGAAGAGATCTTTTTCACGGGCACCAAGGCCTGTGTCTTCACCAGCGCCACCCTGGGGGTCGGTGATGACGAAAAGCTGAATTATTTCCGCAAACGTGTCGGTGCCTGGAAAGCTCAAGCCGCCACCATCGAAAGCCCGTTCGACTTCCAGAAGCAAATGAGGCTGTATCTGGTAAAGCGCATGCCGGAGCCCAGCCACGCGCAGTATCAGGAGGCCATGCAGGCACAGATCGAGCACTTCCTCGATCTATCTCGAGGCCGAGCCTTCGTCCTCTTCACCAGTTACAATCAGATGACTTCGATGGCGGATCGGATCGAGGATTTTTGCCTCGATAACGGCTGGCGCCTGCTGGTGCAGGGGCGCGGCATGCCTCGTCATCAGATGCTCGCCGAGTTCAAAAAAGACGTGCATAGCATCTTGTTAGGCACCGATAGCTTTTGGACCGGCGTGGATGTGCCCGGAGAGGCCTTGAGTAACGTCATCATCACCCGCCTCCCCTTTGCCGTGCCGGATCATCCAGTCACTGCCTCCCGCTTGGAGCATCTGGAGGAGCAGGGGCTGAACAGCTTCAGTGAATACAGCGTTCCCGAGGCCATCCTGAAGCTCCGCCAAGGGGTGGGACGTCTCATCCGCTCGCAAAAGGATCAAGGCATGGTCGTGATCCTGGACAATCGCATCCTGACCAAGCCCTATGGTCGCGCGTTCCTGGCCAGCTTGCCGGATTGCCCGACGGAAATTGTGGGATAACGCGTCTATAGATTGCGAGTTCAAGCCGCAGAGTTCTTCGGACTAGAAACCTTCAAACTCTCGGACCATTCACGAGCGAAGTCTCTCTGACACCGCCCATTGATGAAAGCGATCACCAACACGGCGATGAGTGCTCCGAGCCCGGCGAGGGCCATGTCCTTGTGCGCGTCCCAGACATCGCCTTGGGTGCCCAGATAAGCATTGCCGAGATCCCCCCCGAAGACCGTGGCGGCGGCCCACTCAATCAATTCAAACAAGGCTGACGAAGAGAGCATGACATCCAGGGGCAAGAAGTAGGACCAGAAGCCCTTCACTCCAGCGACCCGCAGAAAGATCTCTCGAAAGGGATAGGCGCAGAGCAAGCCGTAGAGAAAGTGGAGGAGGCGATCGAAGTGATTGCGCTGCCACCCCATCATGGCATTGAACGTCTCCCCCGTGAGGGCTTGCCACCAGGCGTCATACGGCACCTTTTCATAGGTGTAGTGAGCCCCGACTTCGTGGAGGCAGAGAAAGATGAAAATGAGCGTGTGAGAGACCCGGGAAAACAGCCGTCGTTTCCAGCCCCATATCAACAAGGTAAAGGCTGGAATCAGCAGGACATTTTCCAGTATCCAGTCGTGCCGATACCAGGGCTTCACTGCGAGGGCGATCCACCAAACGACAAACAGGCCTAACAAGGTCAGGCCGTGTTTTTCATAACTTACTTTCATGGGCAGCAGTTGCTCTTTTACTGGAGCTTGAGTTTGCTGCCCAGCTTTTTAAATGGCTCGCTGGCTCACTTCGCCTTGCTTGGTGCCATGGCTTTGAACTCCGCCAGCATTTCTTGGATCTTCTTGCGAGTGGCTTTGAAATCAGGACTGGTCTTGTCCATCTTCGCCGATTGAGCGTTGAGTGCCTTGATTTCAGCGCCAAGGATGCGGCGTTTTTCTTGGTTGGACCTGCCCCCTGTTTCAGTCGCAGTGACTTCGACATCATTCCAATCATCGGTGCGGAAGACAGAGGCTGGCAAGCCTTCACCATTGATGAGGTTAGCACCTTCAGGGTTAGAGGCCCATGCGTAACGGACAGCGACGGGTTGAGGCACGGCGGGGTTGCTGACCACGACTTGATCTTTGCCTTTGACCGAGGCGTCGGCCCAATGCCAAACACGATCCGCGCCTGCGATCTCGAAGCGTTTCAGAGGACCTCCGTCCCGGCTTTTCAATCCGGCACCGACGTGGTCAAAAGTGATCTGCATGGCTCCATCTTTAACCTTGCTGCTGCGATACAGCGGGCTGCTGTGGAGAATATCACGACGATAATCCTTGGCCAGAGCCCAGCGTGCAAGACGTTCACCTGGAGTCTGTTTGTCTTTGGGGTGAATGTCATTCGCTTCGCCCACATCATTGATCACGGCCATCCCGGTTTTCGGAGTGGTTTCCAGAATGTGGCGCATACGATCTTGCAGAAGCGGCCAAGGGTCAGGTGTGCCTGGGGCGGTGGAAGGTTCACGATAGTTTGCCAGTTGAACGAAATAGAAGGAGAATTCATCCTTCCAGCGTTGACGCCAGTCGCGGATCATCAGAGGCAGGGTCTGGTCGTAAGGCACGGCTCCAGCTTTGGCGTTGCCCTCACCTTGATACCAGATGGCTCCACGCATCGTGTAGCCGACAAAGGGGTGGATCATCGCATTGTAGAGCACCCCAGGTTTGCCCTCGGTCAGGAGAGGGGGCTTGGGCGCGGCAGGCTTCTTGGGGAGGCGTTTGCGATCGTCGGCGGGTTGGCCCTTCGCGGCTGCCATCGTCGCCTTCCACTGCTCCAGCCGTTTTTCATAGGCGGCTTGGGCTTGAGGCGGATCATAAGTGGCGGCTTCTTCCATCAGCTTATCCACCATGGCTTTCGTGCCCGGAAGCGTGTTCAGCGCTTCGCGGCTGGTGAAAGTTTCCACCGGTTTACCGCCCCAGGCGGTCTTAATGACGCCTACAGGCACACCTAACTCTTGATGCAGTTTGAGCGCGAAGAAGAAAGCCACGGCGGAATAGCTAGGCACGGTTTCCGGGCTGCAAAGGCTCCATGGTCCCTCGATGTCGGCCTGCGGTTTTTCGGCGGTCACCAGAGGCGCATTGAACATGCGCAAGCCTGGGTAGTTCGCTTTCGCCATGAGCGCCTCATATGCAGGCACGCGGTCCATGGTAAAATACATGTTGGACTGTCCAGAGGCCAGCCAGACCTCACCCACCAGCACGTCGGAGACCTTCACGTTCTCGCCGTGACTCGTGACGGTCAGTTCTGCGCCTTGTGCATCCGCCGCTCCGGTCGGGATCTGCGTTTTCCAATGACCGTTGGCATCCGCTTTCGTGGTGGCTGACTGATCTTTGAAGCGCACGGTGACCTCGGCTTGGGCGTCGGCTTGGCCCCAGATTTGAGCTGCACGCTCACGCTGCAAGACCATGTGATCGCTGAAGCAATGAGGCAGAGAGAGTTCCGCAAAAGCACTGACGGGCAGGCTGACGGAGAGGATGACAAAGAGATGGAGCAGGGGAAACTTCATGTCGGCAGAGTCCCTTCTGAACGATCAAGGTTTCAAGACCTTGCGAAACAAGGTGACCCGATCGAGGCCAAAGGCCTTTTTTCAGCTCTTCGTCGGTATAACCACATTTTTGCAGTTCCGTGGTGACAACTTTTCAGCAATCCACGTGTCCACCGGTCTAACACCGATGGGCACGAGAGTGAGAGGGAACACCCAACAGCTTAATGGTAGTAGCCCCGATGATAACGCGAGTGACGGTAGTGACCGCGATGATAATGACGATGGTCATGGCGGTTATTACTTTCCGCTAAACCATACGCAAGAAGACCCACAGCAGCTGCGCCAAGCACAGCTCCTTCCGGAGTGACGACGGTGCGGGGATTGCCATACGCGTCGTAAGCCGTTGTGCAGCTCACCGCGGAAGACATCAAAACGACAGGGAGGACGAAACGAAGGAAAATAGCTTTCATGTCATTTCTGACGAAAGCCTGTTCCTCCGCATTCAATCGCGGATGAGAAACTTCATCGAGCAGAGATGCTCACTTACTGGTCACCGTCCATCGTTCGACCCCATTTTCTTCGGCGGGGAGGGTCTTCAAAAACTCGTAGATGGCCCCCAGATCTTCCTCGGTCATGGTGGCATACATGGTCCATGGCATGACGGTTTGCATTTCGCCTTTCATCATGTCCACGGGTGTGGCCTTGAAGCGGTCAGGTGCATAGGCTTTGAAACGATCGATGAACATCTGCTTCGTCCAAGCACCGATGCCGGTCGTTGGGTGTGGCGTGATATTCGGTGAACGCAGTACACCCGCAGGCATGGCAAATTCAAAGCCGCCTGCGTAAGGTTTGCCGACAGGAGTGCCCTTTTCCATCTTGGTGTGGCATTCGGTGCAGCCGGCTGCATTGGCCAGATAACCGCCATAGGCGACCACACCCGACTTATTGGGCAACGCCATTGGCTGAGCGGGTTGGGGCATGAGATGCATGATCACATTCACGGGTGGATCGGCTTTAGACGGTGCCGGGCTGCTCTGAATGGCTGGCAGACTGCGCAGATAAGCGATGATACTGTAGATGTCCTCCGTGGCCATTTTACCATAGGCAGGATAAGGCATGATGGGAAAAAGCGGGTGGCCATCTTTACTCACCCCACTGGTGATGGCGCGATAAAGCTCGCCATCACTCCATTCCTTCAATCCATGGGGGGTGATGTTAGGCGAGATGAAGGAGCCCGGGAAATTCATCTTTTGATCAAAGAGCTCGCCTCCAATTCCGAGCGTGCCGGGTTTGAGCGGGGCGGAGAAAGTGCCCCAGTCTCGGGTGCTGTGGCAGTCCATGCACACTGCCACACTGTGGGCGAGATACTTGCCTCGCTCGACTCGCTCGGGAGTGACTGCCACTTTCAGGTCTGCCTGAGCAGGGATGTTAGGCAGGAAGCGGGTCACATAGAAGAGGAGACCGCCAATTGCCACGGCGATCAGGACGAAGAGACCGCAGATGACTTTCAGGAGTTTTTTCATTCAGGCCTGCTTAGCTAGATGAGCTGTTAGACCTTGCAAGCGACAAGTGAGTCCCAGGGGGGCGTTTTAAAATTCGGGAAGGGCTCGTTGAGTCAGAACGGAGGTCGGGGCAAGACGCGAGCGCCGGGCCTGTATCCTCGGCGATCTTGGCCCAGTGAAGCAACGCCGCCAGGCCTTCGTTCTGACTCAACCCGAAGGGCCGTGAGCGAGGTGCCGAAGAGCTGCGTCGAACGCCTCGGAGCTATGTTCCCATAGCCCCATCGGCGTTCGGCTTGCTCTTCAACACCTTCTCACGGGCGAGCCTCACCCGAATTTTAAAACGCACCCCAGGCGAGATGCATGAGACTGGCGCAGAACCGTGCATTTCTTGTGAACTGTTGGCCTCAGGTTGGCAGACTCCGTCCTCCCGGCAAAAGATCCGGATGGGCTGCGTAATCGGCTTTCGAAGCCTTCCGAGACGACACTTTATGAAAATGCATCCTTTGTGCAGTGGACAACACAGCAACCCTTTTGCCGCCTCGCAACGCCGTCGAGACTTCTTGCAGGTGGGTGCTCTCGCGGGACTGGGGATCACCTTACCGCAGTTACTCAAGCTCCAAGCCGGACAGATGGCTCTGCCCCCGGTCGAGACCTACAAGCCAATCGCCACCTCCATCATTCATATCTATCTCCCGGGTGGCATGGCCCAGCATGAATCCTGGGATCCCAAGCCCTTTGCCTCCCCAGAGTATCGCGGCCCATTCAATCCCATCAAAGGAGTCACCGGGGAGTACGTTGGGGAGAAGTTTGCCAAGACAGCTAAGATTCTGGATAAGATCAGCCTCATTCGCTCGGTGACCCATGGCGAGGCGGCGCACGAACGTGGCACTCATAACATGTTCACAGGGTATCGCCCGAGTCCTGCGATCAAGTTTCCTAGCTTTGGCAGCATCATCTCTCATGAACAGGGACCACGAAACAATCTGCCCCCTTATGTGGCCATCCCAGGTGTCATTGCACCGGATCAAGGCAGCGGTTATCTGAGCAGCGCTTACGGTCCTTTTGCTCTGGGCAGTGATCCCGCCTCTCCAGGTTTCACCGTGCGTGACTTGGCCACGCCCCAAGACATTGATGATCGCCGGTTTGAACGACGACGCTCTTTGTTAGCCACTGTGGATGAGCATTTCCGCCATCAGGAAAAATCAGACAGTGTCGAGGCCATGGATAGCTTCTACAGCGCGGCTTACAGCCTGATCACTTCCAGCCAGGCTCGGGAGGCTTTCAATCTCAATGCGGAATCGGCCAAACTAAGGGATGAATATGGACGAACCAGTGCCGGTCAGCGCTTTCTCCTCGCGCGTCGCTTAGTGGAAGCGGGTGTGCGCATGGTCTCTGTGAATTACGGAAGTTGGGATCACCACTCGAATATCAAAGGCTCCTTCGAAAGCCAAGCCGTGCAGTTCGACCAAGCCTTTGCCCGCCTGATTCGCGATCTCGATGAGCGTGGCATGTTGGACACAACCCTGGTGCTGGTGAGTTCCGAGTTTGGGCGCACGCCGAAGATCAACTCCACCAATGGGCGAGATCACCATCCTCGGGTCTTCTCTGTGGCGATGGCGGGTGGCGGCGTGAAGAAAGGTTTTATCTACGGTAAATCCGATGCTCTGGGGGCTGAGCCGGATGAAAACCCCGTTGGGCCGGAGGATCTCGCCCGCACCATGTATCGGCTTTTGGGGATTAACTCGCAAAAGCGCCTCATTTTGGAAGGCGTGCGCCCGATTGATATCGTCAATGGCGGCCGACTGATTGAAGAGTTGATCGCGTGAGTGCTTTCATGTGGGTGACCTATTTTGCAGGCTTGCCAAGTGGGTTCAGGACGATGTTTGCTAGGCACCATGGTTTTCTCCCACACACTTCGTCGGGCCATTCTGGCGCTCGCTCTGATGGCAGGTTCATCCGCTCAAGCCGAGCAGTTCGTCCTGTTTGATGTTACCTTCCCTTTCACGAAGGAGCAGGCAGACAACGCCAAGCCAAACCCTTCGCATTATTATGTGAAAAGTGATCGGATCAATCCCGAGCGTCCCAAGGACTGGACCTCCCCCGTGGATTATCGCAATGGCACCGTGCACCTGCGTTTGGAGGTGCTGGAAAAGCCGACGGGGGATGAGCCTACGACCTGGAGCATTTGCTACATCCCTTACAAAGGCCAAGACCACGGGTATGGATGCTTCAATGCCGGGGTCTATACCAAACCAGGTCTCTACGAGAAGGACGTGCCCATGACCAGCTTTTGGCAAAACGACAACATCATTTGGAGTGAAGGCATCAAGGAGATGCATCTCGTGATCAAGGACAACAGCGGCGGCAAGGGCCATGCCCACAAGCGCCCCGATCACGAAAAGTTCTTCCCTACCAAAGTGCGCTTTACGGTCATCCAGGTTTCCCAAGGCTCGACTTACAATCCGAATTTGATTCCTGGGTTGAAATAACCTTCAAAGTCTGATCGCCTTCAGCCATTCGATACGCTGACGCAGCTTTGTCTGGCGGTCTTCATTCGGGTTGGGATAGAGGAGGGGATACCACGCCGTGACGACCGCTGCTCTGGCGATGAGGCATTGCTGCAAGGCCTCATCATGAATCAGTCCCCCGGCTTCTTGATAGGCCGCTAGAATCTGATGCACCGTCGCTTCATCACCTTCGAGGAGTTTGGCATTCCAGATGATGGAAGCCACATCCCACTCCACGGGGCCGGCAAAGGTGTCTTCCCAATCCGTCCAGAGCAGGCCCTGGGTGGTATTCATTAGATTGCCGATGTGGGCATCTCCATGCAGGGACTGATGGGGAAAAGGTTCTAGACAGGTCAGTGACGTTGTCAGGTGGTGATGCAGAAGCTCCAGGATGTCTGGTGGCAATAGGGCTCGTTCCTCGAGCATCTTCAGCATCGCGAGGCTCTCTGTGATGATGGCCAGCTTGGGCAAAGGCTCTGGGAAATGGCGCATCACCGCATGGCACTGCTGCAAGGTGCGGCCAATCTCTCGCGGCTCGGGTTCAGCCTCGATGCGGGTGACGAATTGCCAAAAATTGACCGGATAACCCAGGTGTTCATGCGGCCCCGGCGGCAGGTCTGGATGCAGGGGAATGACTGGCGCGCCATGCATGGTCAGATGATGCGCAATCGCATTCTCCCGGGCGAACCATTCCGTTCCTTGCCTTGGGCCGTCTTGATCCTGCACCACACGGGCCACCAAGGTATCCGTGAGGCGCAAGACCAGCGTGCTGCTGTCCTGCAGGATGTCGCAGCGATCAGGTGTGATGCCATGAGCGATGGCGGTTTCAGTCGCTGCACGGATGGGAAGATCAGACGAAGGCATGAAAGATGGAAAGGGAACGGAACCGCCGGAGCGGTGTGTTCACATGCAAGCGATGCGGCACGGAATCAAGCCACCCTCTCGCAGGAAGTCACGCTGGCGCAATCGTCTCGTGCCAACCAACGCACTCGCCAACCGGCGATCTCGGTGACGTATTCACGCTCACCGTCCCCATGGTAAGCCGGCTGGGGTTGCTGAGCCAGGGATTGATCCACGATCAAGCGCACGTCCTCGGGAGCCGCCGTTTCACAGTCCCACATCACCGGCACCGTCACAGGGGCCTCATTGGCAAAGGCGCTGTAGGCCTCAGGGAGGGAGTCGGCATAACGCACGTAGGGTTTGATGTCGAAGATGGGGGTGCCATCCACCAGATCCACGCCGGAGACAAAGAGCCGGGGTGCTTCCTCGCCCTCCAGTTCCACGCGATCCAGTTTAACCACGCTCAGAGTTAGACGATTCGGGCGAAAAGGTGCCCGGGTAGCGAAGACCCCTTTGCGTTCATTGCCGCCTAGTTTGGGCGGGCGTACCGTCAACGAAACAGGCTCTTCCGTCACCAAATGAAATTGGGTGATCAACCAAAGGTGGCTGAACTCCTCGATGCCACGCACGGCTTCAGCTCGCCGGAACGCCGGTTCAAACTCGACAATGCCCCAAGCGGCAGGCACCAAGCCGGGCTGGCGCGGCACGCCAAACTTATCGGTGTAGCAGGTGCGGAGTGTGGCAACTGGGGTGATGGAAGCCATGATGGGAAAGGCTGATGCAGCTATGTCAACACACTCTCATGCGCTTTTGTTTTTTCATCCAAGAATCAGCTGCGCAAATCCATTAACCAGGAGAAGGGAGTTGGAGAATGGACGATAATCTCTGCCGCCAGGTTATACCAAGCCTGCGCATGATCGAGAATGATCGCATCAGAAGTGATAACGATGGCTTCTTTGGTTTGTTTGAGCACGGCATCTGGACTGAGCACCGTTTCCACTGTCCACGGCCAGCGACGCTCTTCCGCGAGATCACGCAACCGCTGCGCCAAACGCCCACTGTTTGATACCGGGCTGTCGAGAAGCCAGTGTGCGGAACGGATCTCCAAGGCCTGTAAATATTCTGCTGCCATTAAGATCGCTCGATCTGTCTCCGCAACGGCGTGATACGAACCATGCACGCTCGACATATCGCGTACGCACCCATCTCGACAAAGCAGAAGAACGCCGCCTCCGAGCAGTGTCTCTAAGGTCACCAACAAATTAAAACCATCAATGCAGACGCGCCGACCTTGGATTTGCTTGGCTGGGCTATGATGATGCTGACGTCTTACTAGGTTGGCATCTGCACAAGCAGCTCGGCCAACAGCCACACGTTGTCTCTCGATCAGCGAATAACGATCACCAACGAGCTTCAAGCCGGAGGGCCGAGCGTAACCACGACTCAACAACCAAGAAAGATCTGCCACCGCTTGTTTCAGGACGGGGAGCTTATCTCGCGAGAAAAGTTCAGCATCATTCGAGTGAGCGCCTCGGTGGCGAGTTTCACTGCTCATGCCTCGGTATAGGGGGGGAAGGGGCAGGAGTTCATCAAGAGTGGGTTCATGACTTGCTGATTACGTCTGCGAAGTCAAAAACATGGGGCTCGTCGGAGGTTCGATAGAATCAAGTCAAGGTTTACCCATCTCCGAAAAGATCGCCTTCTGGAGCTTCAAGTATTTCTCGGCATAATAGCTGGTGAAGGTCGCGAGTTGCTCTCCATCGGTTTGGGAAATGGCGAGGTATTGCTGACTTAGTGCTGGCTGACTCTTTTCTTGGGCGATCTGAGCGCCGACCGCGTGGGCCCAGGCGCTGATGGCGAGGACGGCGATGCCGTGCCGCTGCCATCCGCGAGCGGCGTTGATGTCGGCAATGGCTTCCTGAATCTCTTCGAGGCTATGAGCATGAACAGCTTGGCGGGTGCGGGCTTCGGCCAAAAGTACTCGAGCCATGGGCGAGTCGCGCATTTTTTGGATGGCATGGACCATATAATCCACTCCGCGTTGGCGTTCGCGGGCATCTTCACTATGGCTGAGAGCGTGGCCTAGGATGAGATAGTCCTCACGCTCTTTGGGCTGGGCTTCGGCCAGAGAAGCCATGACGCGGGTGTAACCACGTTTATCGTCCACCAGATCATGCGCTGTCGCCAAGAGGGCACGGGCAGGAATGCTTTTCGGGGCTTCGTGAACCAGATCTTCCAGCGTGGAGATGGCTTCTTCCACGCGGCCTTGTATCAAATGTTGTTCGGCCAGGAGAAGGCCGATGAACGTTTGAGGCACACCGGCGGAACCGCATTCACGAATGGCGGCAGTGATCCACTCATCTTCACCGCTCATGATGGCAAACTGAGCAGCTTCGACGGTGCGTTGGGCTTTTTCCACCCGCAGCCTAACATAAAGAGTCGTGGAAACGGCCAGCCCGGCAAGGAGAGAGAGTGCGACCAAGGTGATGGTGATGAAAGCTGCGCGATTCTTTTGCAGCAGTTTTTGCAGCCGGTATGCCGTGCTGGGCGGACGAGCCAGGACGGGTTCATGATCCAAGTGTCGTTGGAGATCGTCGGCTAAGGCGCTGGCCGTTTCATAGCGGCGGCGGCGGTCTTTTTCCATGGCCTTCATGACGATCCAATCGAGATCGCCACGCAGCAAGCCGATGAGCTTGGGAGGTTCACTCTGCCGATGTCCGGCCACGGTGCTGACCGTGGCGGCCGCCAGGGTTTTCAGAAGTGTGGAGGGTTTCTTGGGCTCACGCTCGCGGATGAGGCGGCGCATTTCATCGAACCCTGCACGCATCAGCTCCTCCTGGCTGAAGGGGGTATGGCCGGTTAGCAACTCGTAAAGCAACACCCCCAGGGCATAGATGTCACAGCGGGTATCGATATCCAGCCCACTCAACTCGGCTTGCTCGGGTGCCATGTAGAGGGGAGTGCCCACCATCTGCTCAAAGTGAGTGAATAGGGTCTTGTCCGTCAGCCGCCGCTGCATGGCTTTGGCCACGCCAAAGTCGATGACCTTAGGCACTGGCACGCCATCATGCAGAGTCACCAGAATATTGGAGGGTTTGAGGTCCCGGTGGATGACCCCCTTCATGTGCGCGTGCTGCACGGCGCGGCAGACCTTGATGAAAAGGCTCAGGCGATCTTGCGGGGTCAGCAGGTGTTCATCTGCAAAGCGCGTGATAGGCACACCGCGCACGAGTTCCATGACGAAGAACGGCTTGCCTGCTGTGGTGGTGCCGGCATCCAAAACTCGGGCGATATTCGGATGATCCATGAGCGCGAGCGCCTGCCGCTCCTGCTCGAAGCGGGCGATCACCTCTTTGCTGTCCATGCCCGCCTTGATGATCTTGAGCGCGACTTTGCGCTGAACCGGCTGGGTTTGCTCCGCCATCCAGACGATGCCGAAACCACCCTCACCGATCTGCTGTAGAAGCTTATAAGGACCGATCTCGCGGTTTTCGGGTTCGGCAGGGGGATTCGCAAGGACTTCCGTAGGAGGCTGAAGGTGCACATGCATGAAATCAGCCTCCAGCGAGGCTAAAAGAGCCTCGACACGCCGATGCAGAACCGGGTCTTGGGATGCGTGTTCTTCCAGGATACGCCGTCTTTCCTGCGGGTCATCTTGCTCCAAGACCGCATGAAAGATTTCTTCCTCGGTCATGGAGAGGGAAGGAAGATGCGAGGCAAGGTTGTGCTGCGGAGCTATTGCAGATCGCGCTCCACTTCCAGGATACGCTGGAGGGCATCCAGAAACTCATCGGCCGCTTCCAGAGGAAGCATGATGGTGTCTCGGCGGCCGCGCACGTCTTCGGTGATTTTGATCACACGACCACGCTCATTCTCTTTGAGATCCAGGAAGAAAATTTTCCTGTCCGTCATGATCTTCTCGGAGTGTAGCGCAGGGCTGCCACGCCTTGGCTCTTCAAATTCGTCGTTCCTCATTGAGTGATAACCTCCACGTCCCGGGTGCAGTTGAATAACGAGACAAGTTTAGAAATCCGCACGAACGTTGTCAATGCTTCTCTCCGAAGTTCCGGATAAAGGCAGCCATCTGCTGCATATCTGCGGCTTCGGGGACCTGTTCAGACACGCACTCCTGCGGTTGGAATCCCGTGCGAGGCGCTATCCGTCCCGCTTTCCAAACCCAGGCGCGGGGATTGTAAGGACCGACTTTGCGGGGGTCACTCCAGGTGTGAATGCCCAGGGTGTGATCATTGACGGCTGCCGCGATGTGCATGGGGCCGCTGTCCACGCTCGCTACAAATCGTGCCTGCCGAAGCACCCAAACCAACTCGGCCAAACTCGTGCGGCCGCTGAAATCCGTCACGTTGGGTCCCTGAGGAATGGGGGCTCCATTGGGCATGCCGACTAAAATGACAGGCAGGGGGGCTAACGCGGCACAGAGAACTTCTAACATCTGAGGGCTCAAAGACTTGCCTTCGCCACGTGACCATGGGTGGACGATGATGAGGTCATCGCGCTCTGGCCAACCTTCTGGCTTGTGCCCCTGCGCCAGGGGAAAAACCAAATGTTCTGGATTCACCGAGATGCCAAAAGCACGAGGAATGGCTAAGTAACGATCGACTGCATGGGCTCCTGCATCGACGGGCACGATGTGATCGTGAAACCAGCGGGCTCCTTCCCGTGAATCTGATAGCCCAATGACGGGACGCGATCCCCGGCTGCGTGAAAGATAGCCGCTGCGGAGCAGGCCCTGGAAATCCAAAACGATCTCCGGCTCTTCACGAGGTAAACGCCGCCAGCCCTTGGCCCAGCGTCGCATCACTAGGGGGCCTCCGAGCCCACGGCATTGCTTGCGGGGGAATGAAATGACTTCCTCCAGAAGAGGCGCCCCATGAAGCAGTGGGGTCCACTCCGTATTGGCGAGCCAGCGCAGCTTGAGATCTGGGAACGCTTGCTTGATGGCCCAGACCGCAGGCAGAGTGTGGACGATATCACCAAGCGAACTAGGTTTCACAATCATGGCGGAACGAAAGTCCGCCAGCGATGGTAAACCCTGCATGCTCATCATTTACCCAGAGCCAAACGCTCGGCAAGGAGGGAGGGCAATCCGGCAGCCCGGATCTTATCCTGGGCGGTCTGGATGTCATATTCCAGACGGCGGATGGAAATCGTCTGCGCCTGCACATCGTAGATGGCATAGGCAGCACGCCAGTCTCCGTCGCGGGGCTGACCGACGCTGCCTACGTTGACGAAGTACTTCACGCCGCGCTGAAGAGTCACATCGTTGCCACGGGCAGCACGGACGGAATCGTCCTTTTCAAAGATGCGTGGCACATGGGTGTGTCCATAGAAGCAAACTTGAGTAAACTGGTAGCTGAAGCTGGCCATCGCATCGAAGCGATTGGTCACATATCCCCAGGCACCGGGTGAATCGAGTGTGGAGTGAACGATGGTAAAGTCCCGCACCTGACGGACCAGCTTCAATTCACGCAGCCACTGGCGCTGATCATCGTTGAGCTGTTGGCGGGTCCAGAGGAGAGCGGCCTGAGCCAGGGGATTCAGCTCATCCAGCGTGCTGTCACTCGCAGCGCCTTCATCGTGGTTGCCGCGGACGACAGGGCATCCCATCTGGCGCACGGTTTCCAGGCATTCCACCGGATTCGCGGCATAACCAACGATGTCACCGAGGCAAACGTAATTGGCACAGCCCTGCTCTTGGGCGTCCCACAGAACAGTCTGCAGGGCCTCCAAGTTAGCGTGGATGTCTCCGAAAATGGCAAATTTCATCGAGGTTGAGCGATGGGAATAAGAGGTGGCATCATCGGGACCGCTGCGTGGAAATCAAGCTTTTCAGCAGGTGTCCATCAGTACTTACACCAAATTAGTTCACATGTGACAATCTTTATAGGGGTAAATCTGCTGGCCAATCCATTTGTGACTCCGCATGCATGACCTCCGAGAGGACAGGAATGTTGAGAAAATTATCTAAGATCATGCGGTTGGAGATGCTGGCGAGATCCCGCTCGTCCTGAGCATGATTCAGGATGATTCCCGCACAAGTCAGCCCACGGGCCTGGATGTTTTTCACGGTCAGCAGCGTGTGATTCAGGCAGCCCAGGCGGTTATTGACCACCAAGATGACGGGCAGACCCAGATCTGCGGCAAAGTCGGCCATCGTTCGCTTGCCCTCCAGAGGCACTTCCCAGCCCCCGGCCCCCTCCACCAGAACATGGGAAAAACGGGCGGCGAGGGAGTAAAATCCCTGTCGAGCGGTCTCGACATCCACGGTTTTGTTTTCCAGCAGAGCGGCTGCATAGGGGGATGCAGGCACCTTGAGATACACGGGATTGATTTCTTCCAGCGTCAGCGCGTCCTCACTGGCTTGGCGGAGGGCGTGGGCGTCGATGCGATCTCCACAAGCGAAAGGTTTATAGCCCACGGCGGCATGACCCGCCCGTCTCAAGGCCTCGACGAGCAAGCAAGTGACGTAGGTCTTGCCTGCGTCGGTGTCCGTTCCAGTGATGAAATAATGCATTTCCTCGCAAGCTATGATGCGACCTGAGCAGCCACACAAGTGCGAGAATGGGCTTTAAGCCACCTCCAACCCCGTCATGGTGGAGGTGCTGGTGGCAAACCTCTCCTCTTCGAGCCCGAGACGCTGAAGCGTGCTGAGGTAGAGGTTGGGCAGCGGGTAGTTATCCTTTTGGTCGAAGGCGAGATGCTGCCCGTGTTTAAAGCCACCACCGGCGAAGAGCATCGGCATGTTTTTGTTATCATGGGAGGAGGCGTTACCCAGGTTCGAGGTCAGGATGACCATTGTTTCATCCAGCATCTTGTCCGCCTTCAGCTTGCGTAGGAAGCCTCCCCATTGATTGATCACGCCTTGCTCGACGATGGCCAACTGAGCGAGTTTTTCATCGTCCATGCCATGGTGACTGAGGTTGTGATAACTTTCATCCACGCCCTCAATGCCTTGCACGGAATTGCCAGTGATGTGGAGAGTCACAAAACGAGTCGAATCCGTGGCCAGCGCCATGTGGACGATGTCGAGAAAGATGCCATCCACGGCCACCTCGTTGTCACGCGGGATGTTGGTGGGTGGTTGCATCGCCACCTTCGGCTTGGGCCGGTGAATCCATTCCTCATTGGCCACCAAGCGCTGTTCAAGCTCACGAATGCTGGTGAACCAAGCATCCAGCTTGTCACGATCCGCGGCGCCCAGTTCCCGCTGGAGGCTCTTGGCTTCGATGCCGACGACATCCATGACGCTGCGTCCACGGCGGATCAGTTCAGCCTGGCGGTCCTGCTCTGCCGGAGAATCATTGACGAACAAGCGGGTGAACAGGCGCATGGCGCTGTTTTCCGCCGGGATCATGGAGCCATTTTCCGTGTAAGAGGGGCTCGTCTGGCTGTTGGTGTTCAGCACCAGAGATGGGAAACGTGTTTCATGCCCCAGATGTTTGGCCATGAGCTGGTCCAAGGAGATCGTGTTGCGAGAGGTGGCACCGCGTTGATTGGGGCAGGCCGAAAAGATGCTACCCTCCGCCGTATGCCCTCCAGTCACACCGGGGTGAGAAGAACCGGAAACCACGGTGAAATCACCGCGCAGATCTTGGAGGCTGGTGAGGTAGCGTGAGGGTTTGTAGTCCCGCCCTGCGGTCTCCGGCACGAGATTGGGATTGTGCAGCCCCAAAGCCATGCTGACTCCCACGAAACGTTTGGCCGTGCGGCTCTCCTGCACTGCGGCAAAAGCCGGCGTCATGGCATCCAGAAGAGGCAGGCCGAGGCTAATTCCAGCCCCCCGCAAGAGCGCTCGACGGGAAAGGTGACGCTGAAAGTTGAAGTGAACGCTTTTCATATTCAGGGGGGCTTATTTGTGAAGAAAGACGGGGCTCTGCACCGCAGCCTGGAGGATTGAGCGCAGACCATGCCCGTCTGCGCGGGAACGCGTGACGACGGTGTCTAGGGCAGCAGCATCACTGAAACGCATGGCGGCACCGGTAGCATAGGTCAAAAATTGTTGGGCGAAACCTCGGGCCAACTGATCGGCCCGTTGTCTGTAAACCTGCTTCCAGGCCTCGAAATCCGCAAAGACGGCCCCATCGGGCGTGGCTCCAGAGGGGTTCACCTCAGCGCCTTTGCCCTTGCCATAGCGAGTGCGCCAGCCGCCGACAGGGTCAAAGCTCTCCAGGGCAAACCCTGGAGGGTCGATCAGCGTGTGGCAGGACATGCAGGATTCATTGCTGCGATGTTTTTCCAGCCGTTCGCGGATGGAGGTGGCTCCACGGATGTCCGGCTCAATGGCTGGCACACCGGGCGGCGGCGGCGGGATATGGGTGCCTAGGATGCGTTCATTGACAAAGACACCCCGCAGCACGGGTGAGGTGCTTGTGCCATCCGAGGTGACTTTCAGCAGGGCTCCCTGGGCCAGCAGGCCTCCACGCATGGACTGCGGATTGAGAGACACTTTCTGCAAACCTTCGCCGACCTTGAGGGGAGATGTCATGAGATCATCCCATTCCACCCCTGTCGCATCCTTCTGCGCGATCTTGGCTTGCTTCTTCTCCTTGTCCTTATTCTTGGTTTTGGGGGATTTGAGCTCGGCCTTTTTGTTGGGCGGTAGATCCCCGAGATAGTGCCGTGCCAACCTGCCGTTGAGGAAGGCAAAGTCCGAATCCACGAGGTGGGTCACATCCAAGTTCTGGTGAATGAGCTCACTCAGATAAGTACGCGTCTCCTGAAGCATGGACTCCTGAACCACGGGGTCGAAGGTGGGAAACTGCCGGGTATCCGGGCTGGTGAAGTCGATCTCCTTCAGTCGTAGCCACTGGTCGCTGAAGCTTTCGATGAAGCGCTGGCTCTTGGCATCCGCGAGCAAACGGGTGACCTGAGCGGAGAGCACCTCCGGCTGTTTAAGTTTGCCTTGATCGGCTAGCTTGAGCAGTTCTGCATCAGGCATGCTGACCCACAGAGCATAGCTCAGACGGGAGGCGATGGCGTGATCATCCAGCTCCCCTGGAGCTTCGACAAAGGTCAAGAATCGAGGTGAGCAGAGGATGGCGCGATAGCTGGCTTTCAGGCCCTCGGCGAGAGAGCTCTCTTCCGCTAAAACCTTGCGACCGATCTCTTGGTAAGGCGCGGTTTGTTCAGCCGTTACAGGGCGCCGAAAAGCCCGCCGGGCAAACCGGGCCACGAGGCGATCCAGGGCTTTAATGGCTTGGTCACCTTTCCCGGCTTTTTGGAGATCGGTTTCTCCAAACAAGGAGCGTTTCACCAAGTCGTTGTCGCCATTCGGATAGATGCGTTGGAGATCGATACCTCGGTTCGAGATGCCGGAAAAGCCATCTTTGGCGAGGTCCCGACCCTTGAAGGAGACATTGCCACCGTTGGCTCCTGTCGCCGCACGTTTCAGCGTCGCATCATTCGGTTTCAGCTCCAGCATGTGGTCTTTTTGAATCCAGGCCTCATAAACCAGATCACGCGGCGTGGAGGTCGCCTCCACCAGCCCGATCATGTACAGCATGGGCGCATTCGAGTAACAGATACCTGACCTCAGTGTGCCCCAGACGGCCCCTGTAGGCCCAGGATTGACGGCCTGAACATCCCGTAGGGTGATGCGATACCAGCCATCCTCGGGTACCTCGGTGGCCTTCATACGGCCAAAAAACTGGAGCGTGATCGGCCAGGAGAGGCTGCGCCCTTCTTTGAGATCGGGACCACGGTAGTTACCGCGGGTGAACATGGCTAAGTCTGCCGGTGTGCAGTGACGCTCAAAAACAACGTCGCCCTCCAGGGCTCGCTTGAAAGCCTCACTGAGCGCCAAGTCCGCGACATCCAGATAACGGGCCAACTGATGATGGGAGAGCTGCTGCCCCTCCGCCACGGTTTCAAAGCCATGCGAGGCCCGATCCTCCGGCAGCAAGGCCTTCACCGGGATATCGATCCCGAGTAGATCATGCAGCGTGTGCTCATACTCCGTGCGTGTCAGCTTACGGCTGCGCACGCGGCCGACGGTGGCGATGTCGTCCGTGTCTGCCTTCAGCAGTGGCTGGCCCAGCCCAGCGATGAATTTCGCCAGCTCAGGTTTCTCCGGCTGAGTTTGCTTCTTCGGCGGCATTTCCCCATCCCGGACTCGTTCAAAGACCCGCTGCCATTGGCTGAAATTAGCCCTCTGATTCAACTCAAATTTCAGAGCCGTGAGGTCCAGCCCACCCTTCGTCACATCGGCATCATGACACTCCAGGCAGTGCTGATCGAGAAATGCCGATAGCTCTGCCGGTAACTCCGCTGAGACAGAGGACCAGGCAGTGACCGACAGGCAGGTCGCCGAAAGAAAAGCTCCGGAGAGCAGAGGGAAACGCATAGAGGGGGTGCTGCGGATAACGTCGAAAGCAACGTCATCTATCGCCCGCCTGATGCAGAAATCGGGCCGTGAGAGGTAAATTCCTATTGGTTAGACTCCTGAATAGAGCCTTCGGAGAGCCCCTCAAGCCTTCGGTTTAGCTTTCCAGATCGAGACGTTTTTGAATTGCGCCCCCTGGCCCTTCACGATCAACGCCACAAGGCCCTTGGCATCCTTAAACCTCTCATGATGGGCCTCCACCACGTACCCGTCCACCTGGGCCCGGTAGTGGTCGCCACAGATCTCGATTGTCAGGTCGTGCCAGGCCTCCGGGTCCACCGGGGTTTTGAGTTCCTGAAGTTTCACGGCTTTCGTGGTCTTTGAGATCCCCGACATCCGCTGCACCCAAATGGCATTTTTACTGATGAAAGTGCGCCCCAGATGGAGGTTAGGCGCGATGGTATCCCGGCAGCCAAAGGCGACATGCTCGGCCGTGCCCAGCTTAAACTGAGCGGTGATGATCATGTCCGTCTCCTCCACGCGATAGGTCAGGGACGAGGGATGATGGTTTTCCGGCAGTTCATCTCCATACAGGGAGCCGTCTTTGACGGTCCATTCCCCAATGCCCGCCTGCCAGCCATTGACATCCCCTTTTCGGGTCGGGCCCGTAGGCTGATTGAAAGCGGTCGAGACGACGGGTGAAACGGGCTCACAGATGTGAGTCACCGGGGGGTTGGGCTCATCGGCGCGCAGAGAGCTGAGACTGAGGGCTAAGCAGCCCAGGGTTAGGGAAAGACGGAGGAGTTTCATGACCGGGGGTGAAAGGTGGAGATTCGATTACTTGGCCTTCTTTTTCGCAAGGGGCACGGGCGTATAGGCAGGGAACGTCTGACGTTTGGTTTCCCATCCGGTCTGAGCTTCAGCCTGGATGCTCCAGAGGGTCACGTTATCCAACTCGACCTTGCCATCGTTCGTGCCAGCGACCCCCAGGCCATTGCCACCACTGGGGGCCGGTTTGGCAAAGCAGGGATGTTTTGCATACAAAGTCGGGCCCTCGACGAATTGGATGACGAACTCCTCACCCTTCATCTCGGCTAAGGCGTGATACCAACGGCCGGGTTCGAATTTCAGCTCGTGGCTTTCCGCCACTTTGACGGATTCACCCTCGGCGACGATTTCCACGCCCTCCTCACTGAAGCGCAGGCGGCAGACATGATGGCCGAACTCGACAAAAGGAACGATGGCGGTGGGGCTGCCCTCGCTGAACCGAATGGAAAACTGCGCGATGAATTGCGCTGGGGTCACGGGAGAGCTGATCCGTGGTTCATACCCTTTGTGATCCTTCTTCTTGGCTTGATACTCTGGGGTGGAAGGCCTTCCGCGAAGCACGCCGTCTTCAATCACCCAGCGCGTGCCTTGCCGAGCACCCCACTGCTTTTTGTTGAAAGGACCGGGTTTGGAGAAATCATCCTTGAGGACGACCTGATCCGGTTGCGCCAGAAGAGGTTTGAGTTCGGCAGCCTGAGCTTGAAAAAAAGAGGCACCAAGGAGGAGGACAGCAAAAGCAGCTTTCATGGGAATGACCGAGAGCCGCTAGAACGATGCACTCGCCTAGAGCTTGCCAGTAAATGTGCATATCGCTAAGCAAGGAACCCGCATCTCACTCGTTCCTTTGCCCATGACTTCCCTCCAACGCCGTCATTTCCTGAAAACCGCCGCACTCAGCGCTTTTGCGGGCCCCAATATCCTACGCGCTCAAAACTCCAAACAGAAGATTCGGGTCGCCTGCGTCGGCATCGGGCAGATGGGGGCGGGGGCCGTGCAGGCTTCCAGCGATGAAGAAATCGTCGCGTTTTGTGATGTGGACTGGCGTAAGCTCAGTGATCGCTCGGCGATCGCCATCGCAGAGAAGCAACCCAAGGTCCCACGTTTTACCGACTTCCGAGAAATGCTGGATAAAAAGGGCAAGGACATCGATGCTGTGCTCATTTCGACGCCCGATCACACGCACTTTGCGGTGGCCATGGCAGCGATGCAGGCGGGTAAACACATCTTTGTCCAAAAGCCGCTGGCGCATAACATCTGGCAGGTGCGCACTCTTCAAAAAGCAGCGAAGAAATACGGCGTGCAGACGGTGATGGGCAACCAAGGTCACTGCTGGGAAGGCATCCGCCTCGTGAAAGAATGGTTCGAAGCCGGGGTGCTCGGTGAGGTGCGCGAGGTCCATTGCTGGACAGATCGACCAGCAGGAAAAGTCGGTTTCCCGGAGACGTTGCCTACGGAAGTCCCAGCCGGAGAACCCGTGCCGAAGGAAGTGTCCTGGGATCTCTGGCAGGGCCCTGTGGCTGAGCGCGAGTTCAGTTCCAAATACATGCCGATGTTCTGGCGCGGCTGGTGGGACTACGGCTGCGGAGGTCTGGGTGATATCGGATGCCATTGCCTGGATGCTCCCTTCTGGGCACTCCAACTCGGCATGCCTGAGAAAGTCGAGGTCATTGAGCAGGAGCCCGGGGTTTTAAAATCCTATACTGCAGGGAAGTCCCACATCGTCTTCCATTTCGCCGCGCGTGGTTCGCTGCCAGCGGTGAAGATTCACTGGTACGAAGGCGGCCTTTTGCCCGAAGCCCTGCCCGGCATGGAAAAAGGTCTGCCTGGCAATGGCATGATCATGAAGGGCAGCAAAGAAACCCTCTTCTCCGATGGCATGCGTGTGCAAAGTCCGCAGCTCTGGCCCAGGGAGCGCATGAAGGAGCACTACGAAGTGCTGCGCCGTAAACCCCTGCCTCGATCTGCGGCTGGCGAACCTATCGGCGAACTCTTCGACGCCATTCGCGGTGAGATTCCTCACGCGGGTTCCCACTTCGACTACGCCTGTCCTTTGACCGAACTCGTCAACGTCGGTGTCCTGGCCATCCGCTCTGGCAAAACTCTCGAATGGGATGCTGAAGCGATGAAAGTGAAAGGTGCCCCGGAATTCGATAACTGGATCAAAGAACCCGTCCGTGACGGCTGGAGCTACGGTGAAGATCTTTGGACAGCTTAAAACGCTCAATCGCAGGTTCGGAAAAATGAAATCGGGCATTGCGACCTTAAATCGCAATGCCCTCATTCATGACTCATGAGCTATTGGAAGGAGCGTCCAGTAGCGACTGCGAGTGGACGCTTTCGAAGTCCTATGGGTTAGGGAGTTTGCAGACCGATGGTCACCTCTCCCGACTCGGGGTCCAGATCCGCAGACCGGTTGCTGTGGAAGAACCCATAGCCTGCGGGTCCGGTTAGGCCTTTCGTGACGACGACACCTTTAAAGGCGGGCTTTTTGGTCGAGGGTTGAGTCCAGTTAGGCGTGAATGTGCCCGAGAATTGCCCGTTAGTGGGGCTCACGCTCAGCGTGTAGGTCTTATCGGTGGCCGGAATTTTAGTCACTGTATTGGCAGCGACGTTGAAATTACGGACGCACACCGGGGTTACCAACTTGCCCTCATAGAACTGGAGTTCGGCATTGCCCTTGGTGGCATCGGGTGCTGACAGCGTGAGCTGAGTCGCTACCATCGAGGCGGAATCGTAAAGCGCTCCCGCGAAGCCGACCGAGATGCCTGTTGGCCAACCGCTTGTATAAAGCTGGGTCGCCACAGCTGTCGCTGTCGTACCCGTGGTTTGAGTCACTTCGGGCCGGATCCACACTAGACCCCTGCTGGAGACGTCACTGTGGGTTGCAACAGCGAAGTCAAGGCGTCCACCCAGGCTGCCGAGCAGGCTGGTCGCTCCTGGCGTTTTGAGCTGAGCGAACATCGGAGCTGCATCGGAGACCACCAACAGGGTTGAGGAGGTGAAACTCGTTCCATCAGCCAGCACACCTGTAACGCTGACGGTGCCGGTTTCCAGGAGGGTGATCATGGCGTAGCCACTGCCTTGTGGATACATTCGAGAAGCCATTGATGGCGTCTGATCAATCGCTGGAAGAGCTGCGGTGAAGTAGCCCTGGTTGTTGGCGGTGAGATCCGCACGTGTCTTACGGTTCAGAAGGCTCGAAGACACCTTGTTGGTAGCACTGTAGGCGGCGCGTTGAAGCGTTGCCCGACTGATCTTGCCTGCTTGGGTCAAGGTTGCAATGATGGTGCCATTCGCCGCATCGAAGCCCAGTTCAAGTGTGCGACCATCACTCAGATTCAGGGTAGACGTCGTTGCTGGAGTCAGACTAAATAAGGCTTGGCAATTACCGTAAAAGGTAGCACTGAAGCGATCTGTTTTACCCGAATTGACAATCTGTCCGCTGAAGGAACCTGCGGAAGTCAGCGTGCCTGTCACATAGCCGACACTAGCGATCTGGGTGGTCGCCACATCGGCAGGTGTTAGCACGCCCGCGAATACGGTCCCTTGTCCTATTGGAGCTACGAATGGATTCACAACGAAGTGAGCGACGAGGTTATTTATGTCTGCGTTTGGCATGGTTAAAATCACCTGTTTACCGCAGTTCACCGCTCCCACAGGCAAGCCGGTCCAATGGCTGAAAACCGTATTGCTCTTCGGCGTTGCTGTGAGGGTCACGACGCTTCCGGCACGCACCGTGTAAGTGCTGACGGGGGGGGCGGAGTTCAGCCGACTAAAGGCACCGCCTGTGGCCACCTTGACGCTGAGAGTCCCTGCTTCTCCAGAGGTCGCAATCTGAAGGGCGTAACGTTGGGTGAAGCTAAAGCTTCGGGATACCGTGTCGCTACAGATGCCATCATGGTCGATTGCTCTGATGTCTAAGGTATTCGGCCCGTTCACTGGAACCAAATCGAGCGACCAATTGCGCGAGAGATCGCCTGGAGTGCCGTTTAAAGAGGCCACGAGGGTAACACCATTATGAACGACTTCGACTCGGTCGATGCCAACACCTTCAGGATCGGTTACCTGACCAGTTACTGCATAGGGAGCGAGGGCTTCCAGGGTGGTGACGCGGGTGCTTGGGGTCGTGACGGTCAAAACGGGTTTCTTCGATGCTCGAACGGTCATGACGAAGCCGACAGTCGCGGTTTGTTGATCGGCTGTCGTCAGGGTCATGGTGACCGGGTGGTCGCCCAGAGTAATCAGGGTGCCTGGTGCGGGAAGTTGGGAGACCTCAGCGCCGATGAGCGCAGGATTCCAGGTCATCTGAGAGCGATAGTCAGGCATCTGAGCCTGGTCGTTGGAGTCGGCTTTGATGGTCAGGGGAGTGAAGGTGTTCGCATTCGTGACATCGAACCCGAACTTGCCCGCCTGGCCGGTGAGGTGGGTCATCTGCACCGTGCCTGCCGTCGAGCTGGCCATGCGGTAGCTGAACTGGAAGCCCGTGACGGCGATGCCGCGCAGGTCCACGCGAATCCATTTGCCCGCTTGAGGCTTGCCTACCAAGACTGCACCATTGCAGACCGCTAGGTTGTTATTCTTCAGCATTGGCTGATGACTGTAGCTGAAGGTGCCACTGTTCCATGGGAGTGAGACTTGGTTACCGTTGGCGTCCCAGTAAATGAAATTGGAGAATTCTTCATTCATTTCTGCATCTTCAAAGCTGAAGTAAATATTGGTAAGCGAATAGGGTGTGGTTGTCCCTGGCTCATAAAAGCGGAACTTCATGGTTGATGTTGAAGTGCGCGGACTGATTCCCCACGTGGCTTCTCCTCCCTTCAAGTCTAAACCATTGCCCGCCAAGCCTTGTGTCGTCAGGTGTAGGTCGAAGCGACCATTGTTCATGCCGGAATAGATGACTGGGGTAGTGGAGGTGTTAGGAATGATGGTCGTATCCATCAGGCCTGCGGCTGGGGTTGCTCCAGCGATGCCCCATTTCACAATGTCTGTGCTGGGATCAACAACGATGCTGTCGTTATCAAGGGCGGGATAGCCGGGATCTGTGATCACACTGGAGTTTCCATCCGTCTTATTGCCGAGATAGACAAGGCCTGTGCCATCGTCCTTGATGGTGCATGTGCCATTGCTGCGAGTACCACCCACATTGATAGCGGTTAGCTTGAAGGTTTCAGCCCCTTCATTGTTGGAGTCAGGTTTGACAGCAACACGCACGATCAAGAAACCTGCTTCATCGTCCAACACAGCTCCTACTTTGGGAATCGCTACATAGCTCCCTGCGGTGTAAGCAAGCCACGCTGTGCCGTCCCAATATTGCAAGGCCGTGCCGGTATCGACACCCAGTTGGGCATCACCGGCGCTGTAATTCGCGCCGGTTTCACCCAGCTCCAGCTTCACCATCTGCCCCTCAATGCCACCGACTTTAAAGACGGCATAGGGTGAGGCTTCGTTCACGGTCGGGCTCGTTACCGTCAGCGGGCGGTCGTCATCCAGGAAGATGTTAGCGGCCGTCAGGTCGCTGGCCAAGGCGGGTGTTCGGGCCGCACCGATCCAGTAGCTGCCCAACCCATCATCTCGGATCGTGCCAAGGGCGGTCTTAGACACATTGTAAGGGTTAGTCACCTTCAGTTGGAAACTGTGAGCTCCTTCGGTTTCGGTATCGGCGACAACGGTTGTGCGGACGGCCAATTCACCTTCGGTGGGAAGGGTGATCAGGCTGTCGGCAACGTAACTCTGCCAACTCGTTCCATTCCAGTATTCCAAGCTTGGACCGTAGTCCAAACTCGTCGCCGTGAGGTCCTGAAGAGAGAGTTTAACCTGTTGACCCGCAGTGCCGCGAACGATAAAAACGGCATGAGGAGAGCTTTCGTTCACCACGATGTCAGCCACAGACGGAACATCCAACACCGACAAACTCACGGTATCGAGATCTTGCAGAGCGCCTTCATCGACCGCAAGCAAGCTCAGGGTGTCGCTGCCCACGAAGCCGTTGGCCGGTGTGTAAGTGAGTGAGGCAAGGGCGGCATTGATCTGGGCCTGTGTGCCGTAGAGGGTGATGCTCGTGGTTCCGTTTTCAGAGACAAAACCCGAGCCATCGTCGGACGATTTGTAGTAGATTTTGGCGCCTCCTGCCAGCGTCAGTATTCCCTCTGCAGCATCGAAAGAGGCTCCTGTTTCATTCACCGTCAAGACTCCATTCGAGACTTGGAGGCGTAGGGCGGCCAGATTGTCATCGACATCGGAAACCGAAACGGCATGGCCCCCCGTGAAGCTCAACTGCCCGCCCGTTTCCAGAGTGGCTGAGGCCGGCCAAGTATTGACCGGTGCATCGTTGCTGCCAGTGATGGTGACACTGAGTGTTGCCGTGGCAGTCAGTCCGCCTGCATCTTTCGCTTCGTAGGTAAAGATGTCTGGAGAAGGCATAGACACACCCTCGCCCAGGGCACGCACGGCGGCATTGGTCGTATCCAAGAAGTACTTGTAGCTGCCATCGGCACCGATGCGCAACGTGCCATAGCTGCCCGTCAACTCAGCGTAGCCGCTGGCGGAAGTGCTGCCAGGTGACACGCTTGTGCCAGACCCCACACTGAGACCAGCAGCGGCACGGGAGACGGTTTTGGTATCGCCCACATCCTTATCGGTATCGTTGGACAGAACCTGACCTGAGGGATTGGAAAGTGTTGCACCGCTAGCGCTGGCCGTTGCGGTATCAGCGACAGCCACTGGCGCATCATAAGCTCCAGAAATGACGACGCTGGTGGCGGCCCAGTCCTCCATTCCTGCGATGGAGTTGCGGACCTTATATTGGAAACTGTCTGTTAGGCTATCGCCCGTCTTCAGTGCCTCCACAGTCGTGCTGGTATTGTTAACCACATACAGGTAGGCGCCACTGGCCTTGAGATAGAGATCGCCATACAGACCGGTGAGCTTCACATCGTAAGTGCTGCCGCCAGGGGCGGTGACGCTGTTGGTGCTCAGGGTAGAGATCGTGCTGGTCTGAGCGGACTTGGCAGCCGTCAAGCTCAGTGTGCCGCCATCTTTGGCAAGATCGTTGGCCAGTACACCACTGCCAGATGAGCTGGGGTTCGTTCCCGCCGTGCCGTTGGCCGTGCCTCCGGCCTCGGTGGCTGCGAGCGTGTCAGCTACTGCATCAGGATCTTGGGTGCTCGAACCCAGGACCGTCACATGCAGCACCCCGTCACTGGTTTGCGCCTCCAAGTCGGTCATGCGGTAGGTGAAGGAATCCACAACCGAGCTTCCCGCTGCAATGTCAGCATTGTTTTTGAACGGCGTGTACACGTAGCTGCCGTTGGACTGCAAAACTAAATCCCCATAACGACCTGTCAGTGTGGTGCCCAGGGGGGCCGTGAATGTCAGTGCCGTGCTCGTAAGGCCGGCAGATTGGCTGAGTGTGATGCCGTTGGTCCGGCCGCTTCCATCATAAGTCATGCCTGTCACCGTCGTGCCAGCAGTGATACCTGTGCCGGAGACGCTCATGCCCTGCACGATGGATCCCGTCAAGGTCGCCGTATCCAAGGCGATGTTTGGGCCGCTCGTCGCCGTAGCCGAAGAGACCACACCTGTGCCGCCAGCTCCTGAGCCATCGGCTTTGAGGCCAAAATACAGAGTTTCCCCGTTGCCGATTCCCGCTGGAGGCATGGAGGACAGCGTGATGCTCGGCGTCTTCGTCGCCACAGTGATCTGTGTTCCGGTCGCTGTCACCAGTGCGGCTCCACGGGTGCTGGTGCTCGTGTTGTAGCGGAAGACATAATAACCCACGTTCACGTTGGATGAGGTTCCTGAGAATGTCAGCACGGGAGCGGAATTGGTGGTGCCAGTTGCCGTAGCGACCAGTCCGCTCAGAGCCAGAGATTCTCCATTGCGATCCACATCAGTATCATTCGGCAGGACGTTGCCTTGTGCTTTATACCCCTGAGGATCAGTGCCATCATAAGCGGTAGCATCGGTGCGCAGAGACTCTTTGGCAAAAGCGTGGTCAGCGACAGCGACAGGGGTGTCATTGGCTCCCTGAATCGTCACCGTCAGGGAGGTGGCGGATTTTTTTCCTCGTTCGTCGGTGATGGTGTAGGTGAAGACGTCTTGCAAGCGGTTGCTGGACAAGCGCAGTGCTTGGACCGCGGCGTGAGAGTCATTGATTTGATACGTATAAGTACCTGCCGCATTGACGTTCAACGTGCCATACAAACCGGAAGCACTCGCGTTGCCGGAGGCAGGCACCGCGGTCGCAAGAGTCGTTGCTGCCGTGTTGATCACCGAAGTCACTTTGAGACCTCCCACAGTTTCAACCAACACGGGCGGCACGGCGCTATTATCGAAGGAGTAGGCGATTGCTGCCCCACTGTCATTGGTCAGCAGAGTGCCGGTCGCATTGAATCCAGGTATCGCATTGTTCAGGCCGCCAGCTTCGACTGCCGTGCCGGTATCCGGGTTGGCTACGGGGGAGGCTACGGAGGGCAGCAGGCTATTGAAGTAGGCTGCTACAGGATCACTGCTCGTTTTGATCGTCTGGCCGGTGGTAAAGGTGCCGGAGATATTGATTAGCAACGTCTGGCTTGGGACGTTCCGCACGGCCGGATCACCTGGGACTGGATACACATAAAATTGGCAGGCAATCACATGGCCCCCCACTTTGACCAACCTTGTCACTTCGCCAAAGTAGGAGCTGAGAACCTGATTGCTCGCATTAACCGAGTAGAGCCGACCACGAACGTTGTTGCCCGAGAACCAGACGTCGTCGGCCGGATCTGAAACAAAAAGCACCTTTTGCCCAGTGACAGGCAAGCCGAGGGCCATCGTGTTGGATTCAAGATCCTGGTTGCCTGAGACGAGAAATGCTTGCTGCGGAAACTGTAAGGAAGCCGCCTGAAGTTTGGCAGACACCCAAGGGAACAGTAACAGGAAGCCCAAACTCAGCGCACCCAGTGGGGTTGCTGAAAAGCCGAAGCGGCGATTAGTGGAGCAGGTGAACATAGGGGGTTTTGATGAAGAACTCTTTGCGGTTACATTGTCGGTTAGGTTCCTCAGCGAAAAAGACCCGCATTTGGGGGGCATTAGCGACAATTTTGATATTTTCCAGAATTCGGGTATCGTGTTCTTTATGCAGAATACAATGACTGCCGTTACCTTCATATCCTCGTCCCTGGCGCGCTCCCCGCAGCCATGAGGGTTCTTGATTCAGCGTTTTCCTACCAGTTAGAGCTGACTTTGGTTCAGGTCTGGTCTTGGCGAATCAGACAACGGGAGGGGCTATGGACCAGTGCTAACTGGAATATCCTGATCTGATCAGACTTGGCACGGGTAGCCTGCCCGCTCATAGTGAGCTTCCGCCATGAAAAAGCCGTTTCTCCTTCTTGCCCTTCTCTCAGTTTTCACTCTCACCCAAGCACCGGCCGAAGAGGGCTTCGTGCCTTTGTTTGATGGCAAAACCATGGATGGATGGAAGAATCCTTATCAGTGGGGTCACATCGAAGTGGTGGACGGCGAGATTCACCTGACCGGCGAAAAGAAGTTCTTCGTCGTCACCGAGAAAACTTATTCCGACTTCATCTTTGAAGGCGAAGTGAAATTACCTGAAGGCCAAGCCAATAGCGGCTTCATGTTCCGCGCCCATGTGCAGCCGAATAAGGTCTTTGGTTATCAAGCCGAGGTGGATGGGAATGCGGACCGGAAATGGTCCGGTGGGCTCTATGATGAAGGTCGTCGCATGTGGTTCATCAGCCCTATCAAAGGGGACAAAGAAAGCGAAGCCGCCTTCCGTGCTCGTGCAGGCGATGCCTTCAAGCGCAATGACTGGAACACCTATCGCATCACTTGCCAAGGCAATAAGCTGAAGATCGAGGTCAACGGTGTGGTGACCACCGACGTGGAAGATGATAAAGACGCCAGTGGTGTCATCGCCATCCAACACCACGGTGAAAAGGGAGCGACCTACAAGTTCCGCAATCTGCGCATCAAGGAACTGAAATAGGCATCAAGACAAGTCCTCTTGACCCGGATCGCGGGAGCCTTTGCCAGGGGTAAATGTAGCTTGGCTTTTCTTTCCTGGCCGCTTTGCGGTGTCGTAGAGTTGAGTTCGTAGCGTCTGCGAATCCGCCGGAGGTGAGAGTCCGGGATCCCAAACGTGTGATGAAACTGGACCGTTTTCTCGCCAAACAATCTTCCATGGGACGCTCAGCTGCGCATCGGCTGATTGCGGCTGGGAGGGTGTGTGTGGATGGTGAGGTCTGTCGAGACAATCAACGTGAGGTGGATCGATTCACTCGCATCGAGCTCAATGATGGCACCGTGATGCAACAGCCTGAGCGGGCCTTGTATCTCATGATGCATAAACCCGCAGGCATTCTCAGTGCGACGACGGATCCCGTGCATCCGACCGTGTTGGATCTCATTGACGATCCGGATAAACAGACGCTGCATATTGCGGGGCGTTTGGATCGAAGCACAACAGGGCTCGTGCTTCTGACCAATGATGGGCGCTGGTCCAAACGCTTGATGGAGCCGCATCTGCATGTGCCCAAGACCTACCTTGTCGATACGGCGGAAGACATCCTCCCCGAAGCTGTGGAGGCCTTTGCCAAAGGGTTTTATTTTCACACCGAAGACATCACGACCTTGCCCGCTCTGTTGGAGATTTTAGCACCGCGACAGGCGCGATTGACCCTCCATGAGGGGCGGTATCATCAGGTGAAACGCATGTTTCATCGGGTGCAGAATCGAGTCATGACCTTGCATCGAGAAAGCATTGGCCGCTTGCACCTGCCAGATGAGTTAGCTCCCGGTCAGTGGCGCTTTCTGACTCCTCAAGAAGTGGCGTTCTTTTAGTCGTTCACTGAGTTCAAGGATTTGAAGTTATCGGCTTGACGTCCCTGATTCTTGCAGGGTAGTCTCCGCCGCTCTCTTAACTAGGAGGTCCTATGTCAAACCTACGCATTCTCACATTGGCGGGTCTCCTCGTGGGCCTGATGATCCCTTCGGTCCTAGCGCAAGAAGCCGCCGCGACAGCGGAATCGGCTCCATCACCCGAGGAGCAGGAAGCCCAGAGGAAAGCGTTCCTGGATAAAATCGAATCCTTCGGCTGGAAGCGTGAAGGGAAAGGACAGCTTGGCTCCATGGCCGAGGTGCAGATTCCTAAAGACTGGCGCTTCACCGATGGTAACGGCACTCGCGAGCTTTTGAAGCTGTATGGCAACTTGGTGGGTGACACTGAACTGGGCATGCTGACTACTGAAGGCGAAGGACCCTGGGTCATCTTCGAATTCGAGGACTCCGGTTATGTGAAGGATGACGAGAAGGACCAACTGAATGCGGACGAAATGCTCGCAACCCTGCGGGAAATCCAAGATGCAGGCAATGAACGGCGGCGTGAAATGGGGCTGGGAGAGCTGCAACTTCTCGGCTGGGCCGTCGCTCCTCGCTTCAATGACCAGACCAAGAACCTGGAGTGGGCGATCCGTGTGGGCTCCGCCAACGGGGAGTCGATTAATTACAGCACTCGTCTGCTCGGTCGCCATGGGGTGATGAAAGTGGACCTGGTCTGCACGCCCGAGGAATTGACAGCGCTCATGACGCCTTACCAAAGCATCATCTCCGGTTACCAATACCTGACGGGCAATAGCTATGCAGAGTTTCGTGAAGGTGACAAAGTGGCGAAATATGGCCTTACCGCCTTGGTCGCTGGCGGTGCTGCGGTGGCGGCTGGAAAGATGGGGCTTTTCGCGAAGCTGGGGGGTATCTTCGCCAAAATGGGCAAAGCGGTTATTCTGGTTGTTGTGGCCGTCGGGGCTGCCATCAAAGGCTTGTTCGGCAAGTTGTTCGGTAAGCGCGAACAGATTTGATGGGATCCTTCGATCATGACAGACGGTCAGTCGCTGTTGCTTCTCTTTGTCGCGCTTTATCTCATTGAGAGCCTGCGCTGGCTGCCTGCCCGAAGCCATGTGCTGATTGGCAGTGGTAAACGTTGGCGTCAGCAGCGGCCCTTTCATGCGATTGAATGGGCTGGGGCATGCCCATCGCTGCTCGGCGTGGTGCCGCCGATGGAAGATCATTGGCTGACCTTGCCCTGGCAGCTCATCCCAGCCGAAGCTGGGGTGGAGGTCCATGGAGATGAACGCCGACCTCGGCTGGTGAACTGGGAAAGCCTCCAGCCACGGGTTGATGGGAAAAAGCTGATCTTGGCCCCCGGCTGTTCCGTGCGTTGGTTGAGCGAGGATCAGGCCCGAGAAGCCCAACAGCGATTGGTTACTTGGAAACAGCAAACCCAAGCGCAAAGGGAAGCCGACTTTTTGAGTCTTGCTCAGGAGTCGCTCCAGCAGTCTCCACTCACCGATGGTATCGATCAGCTTTCTCGCCAGACGAAGTGGCTGAAGAGACTTGGAAGCGTGATCTTTGTTTGGACCTTTATGGTCATGGTCGTGTTGTATCGGTGGCTCGGTGACGGCCTCGAGATCTTATGGGCTGCGGCTGTGTTACTTGGACTACAGATTAGCCAAGCCGCTCTTTTCGTCCGTCAGGCCAAGGCGGTGCCTCATCGGGTCTGGAAAGCGCTGGCGATAGCTCTTTTGCCTCAGCATGCCATGCGTGCCGCCGATCTCTTAGCAGATCTGCCACCTACACATGCTCGATGGGTACATCCCTTGGCCGCACGGTCTTTGATTGGCGATGAAGCCTGGCAAAAACTCGCCCGGCACTTTTGGAAGATCGCCCGGCATCGTCCGAGTGCCACGGCCGATCTTCAATGCCAAGCTTTAGAGGTGTATTTCCAAGCTCAGGGGATAGCGATTCACGAGTTGGAAATCGTTCCCCAACAGGAGTCCGGCACAGCAGCGTATTGTCCGAATTGCCAAGCCCAGTTTCAATCGGGAGCAACGCAATGCTTAGACTGCGGCGGAGTCGAATTGCGACCTTTTGAATGAAGGTCTCGTTAGGAGCGCAAGTGGCTTTGATCCCTGAGCGAGCGGGAGTTGCACTCGAGGTGCGGGTGGCTAGCGTGTGAGGTGCCTCGGCTTGATCAACTTCTCTCTTCTCTCGGTTATGGCTCACGCAAACAGGTGGCTGACATCGTCAAAGCGGGTCGTGTCGCGTTGGATGGCATCGTACTAAAAAAGTCGGATCAAAAAGTGGAGGCGGATCAAGTCACCTTGGATGGGCAGCCTCTCGAAGCACCTCATGGTTTGCTGGCCATGCTGCATAAGCCTCTGGGTTATGTCTGCACCCACAGCGATGGGGAAGGGCCGACGATCTATGAGCTGCTGCCTCCACAGTGGATGAACCGTAAGCCTTCGGTGACCAGCATTGGTCGGCTGGATAAGGACACCAGCGGGCTGCTTCTCATCACGGATCTCGGCCCTCTCGTGCATCGTTACACCTCGCCCCGGGCCGAGGTGAAGAAAATCTATGAAGTGACGGTGGATCACGCGTTGGAGGATTCTCTCATTGAGACGTTCGCTTCCGGGGAAGTCATGCTTCGTGGAGAAGATAGACCCTGTCTGCCCGCCAAGCTCGACATCACGGGATCACATACCGCATCGCTCACGCTGATGGAGGGGCGTTATCATCAGGTCCGGCGGATGTTTGCCAGTCAGGGCTGGCATGTCGAGAAACTGCACCGCCGCCAGTTTGGGGACTATCAGTTGGGAACCTTGGAAGTGGGCCGATGGCAGATGCTGGATACGCCTGAGGTATGAGTGATGTGGCCTGGCTTCACTAATGACCGTGTGGGGCCGTAATTGTAGATTCGAACATCGCGGTTAGGAGTGGTCGCGCTCCGACAACGCATTCATCCGACAAGATAAAAGGCTCGGTCGCTAAATAACGAGCCGAGCCTTGGTTGGACTTGGAATGTGGGTCAGAACTACTCCACGGAGATGGTGTGGTTCACGGCCTTGAGGCGCTTGCGTACATTGGCTTCATACAGGTCGTGTTTGACCATGAGTTTCTTCTTTAGCACGGTGAGTGCGTTGGTGAATTCGGCATCGCCTTCAGCTTCTTTTCCCAGGGTGCGGAAGTGGGTGATCATGTTTTTGATCATCGTGGTTTCAAAGCTCTGCTTGGAGCCGATGGCGCCGATCAAATCATTGAAGGCCGCATCGAAAGGTGTCTGGGAGAATTCGGCGGCGAGATTGATCCCGGCTTCCAATTGGGCCTTGGTGAACTCCTGGCTTTGGCTGCCCCAGGTGACTTTGGCTTTGTCCTTGTCCAAGCCCTTGACCACGAGCGTGAGGCGATTCAGGTCTTGATTGAAACTGGTGAAGGGGAGGATGCTGCGATTGCTGGACGAGGCTTTGGGATCGGCATCGAAGCAGAAGGGCCAGGTGGTGCTGGAGAGTGTGATGCTGCCGGGAGCCTGGGTGATGATCTCGTGGCCTTGGCTTGCGGTCGATTGTCCCTTCAGATCAAGGGTGATTTCACCGATCTTGCCATCCAGCTTTAGGGCTTTGAGAAAGGCCTGCGCCATGAGTAGGTGGCCATTGGGGCCTGGGTGGAAACCATCGGGACCACAGACGTCGTAGTTCTCTCCCATCACTGGTTTGGCCTTGCTCATGGCTTCGATCATGGTGTCATGCACATTGGCGAAACTTTGGTTAGACTCACCAGCCAGTTTCTTGGCGATGTCGCGAAGGTGAGCGAGGTTGTCGTTGTAGATGGCAGGTTCGAAGCGGGTGAAAAACTTCGTGTCCACAGCCCCGGGAGAACCGACGGCGATGTTGGAGACGCCGATCTCTTTCAATCCATCGAGCACGAGGCGCATGTTTTTCTCATACTCAGCGCCGATGGCATCGGTGTAGGCGGTATAGCTGCCGTCATTCATGCCATAGCAGGTGGTGGCGACGGTGGGGTTGAAGACGCTGAGGTCGTTTTTCAGCCGTGCGGCAAAACCACTGGCGCGCTCGCCACTCCAGCCGAATTGAAAGACCTGGATGTCCGTGCGCCCTGTGCAAGCCAGGAGGTAAGCCTCGATGTATTTGGAATAGAGTTTCTGCTCCGTGATGCTGTCCCCAATGACGGCCACGCGGGCATTGGCGGGGATGAGGCTCTCAGCTTGAGAGATCGCTGTAACAGCGAGGATGAGGGAGACGAAGAGGCTGCGAATGATCATGGTGGGGCCGGATAGCACCACAAAGCTGTCGTGGGGTCAACTCTCGTCTGCTCACCCTCGGATCAACCACATCGCCGCGATGAGGGTCAGGATGAAAAGCGTCCATTCGAAAGGCTTTTGCGGGATGCGTTTCAGGATCTGCCAGCCAAGCAGAATGCCGATGACGACACCGGGGAGGAGGACCAGATTGGTCGCCAGAGACTTGGGATTGATGATGCCGAGATCGGCCGAGAAGGGGACCTTGAAGAGATTGATGAAAAGGAAGTAGCGGCTGAAGGTGCCCAGATGATCCTTTTTCTCCAGGCGTTGGGAGAGAAGATAGACGGTCATCACAGGACCAGCGGCGTTGGCCAGCATGGTGACGACCCCCGCGCAGATGCCCATGAGCCAGGCAAAACCCCGGTGTTGGGTGAGCACCTCCAGTGTGCCCTTGCTGGCATCCAGCACCAGCTTAAATCCGAGCAGGCCGATGATGAGCCAGCCGATGACCGTGCGGGCGGCCACATTGTCGATCTCCCCCAGCAGGAAATACCCGATGACCACGCCGAGGATGGCGGGAGGGACCATGGGCCAGATGCGCCGCCAGGAGCCACCGTGCCGGTTCAGGTAATAGCCCATGAAGTCCGCGACAATCAGCAGCGGTAGAACGAGACCGACAGAGGCTTTAGCGCCAAAGGCCTGGGCCATCAGCACGACATTCAGGGTGGCGGTGCCGGAGAGTCCGCTTTTAGACAACCCGATGCACACCGCCGCAGCGCTGGCCATCAGCAGGATCGTGGGATCTCCTGTAAAAAGGGTGTGTTGCTGTAACCAGTCGGGGATGCTCAAGCGGACAAATTAAGGAACAATCGTCACACGGGTGCCGCTGGGTGCAACCTCAAAAATCCGCTCGGCCATATCGTAAGGCAGGCGGATGCAACCATGAGAGGCCGGGGAGCCAGGATGAGGGATGGGGCCGGCATGCATGCCGACACCGTAGTTAGTCAGGCGCATCCAGTAGGGCATCTTAGCACCCAGGAATTTACCGCCTGAGGGCACCCCATGGACTCCAGCGGTCGCATTACTGCGCACGGTGTTACCGTTGGCATCGACGATGCTGCCATACTTGTTCGAGCGTTTGTTCACCACTTTCTCCGTAATGACAAAGGTGCCTGTCGGCGTGCGGAAGCCACTGCGGCCAGTTGCTACGTAACTCCAGCCGATGTTTTCACTGTTTTGGAAGATGTAGGCCTTTTGTTCGCTCAGGTCGATCGTGACTCGGACAGGGCCTGGTTCACCGCTGCCATGCCAAACATACAGGGGACTGTTGGAGGAGTCAGCTGGCTGAACGACCAAAGGCTTACGAATCACTTCCTGGCGAATCATTGACAGAGGAAGCTGGCAGGAGCTGAGAATGCAGCCCGTCAAAAGGGCAAAAGAAAATCGTATCGCATTCATGGTGCAGTGACCTTAGCAAAAAAGTCACATTTGCAACCCGGCACACCTAGGAGAAGGCAATCTATTGGCAGCGATTACTGTCGGAGATTCCAGTAAATTTTGATATTTTTAGTCCGTCGACCTGCGGCCACCAGATCGGTGTCGCGATCACCATCCAGGTCCGCTGCCGCTAGGTCTTCGCAAGCCATCGTATTATCATCCACCCAGGTCTGCGTCCACCCCGTGCCATCCTCCTTCGTGGTGGAAAAGAGCTTCACCCCCACACGGGTGCCAAGCTTATGATGAGCACGCCAGCCCACGGCGATTTGGCGGTTGTTGAGTCCCAGGTAATCATAACAGGCCAGGGCATGTCCATCCACGAGCGTATCGTCCAAGACTCGCCGCTGCCAGAGGCCATCTTTAGGCCCATTGGGGGGAGGGGTGTAAATCACGAGTTGGTGGCCATGCATCGGTTCAATGGCCGCAATGTAAGGCTGACCTCCAGCAAAAGCGCCCCAACGCACTTCCCCTGCACCCGCTAGATCTGGACTGTCGTGGCGGGTCACCCACTGTTCTTTCCAGCCATTGTCGCCAGGCGTCAGGCGAACGATGCCCTCACGACCTGCAAGCAGGATCGGCTCAGCCTCATCGGCCGGGCTGGGCACGATTTCGAAATTATGAGTCATGTGCATGCTGTCATGCACCAGGGTGGTATTCCAGGGCTGGGTCACATCATCCGGCTTGTGATAAGCCAGGATGTGGACGCCTACGCCCTCTCCCTTCTGGTTTCCTCGCCCATGAAGAGGCGCCACGATCAGATCATACCGCCCGGCTCGATTCCGCACCCAGCGCATCCGGTGAGTGGTCGGCTCGTGAGTGAGCTGGATCGGCTTCCACATCTGGGTTCGGTCCGCAGGCGGTTGCAGGTAAAACACCGCACCACTGGTTTCCGTATCGCCAGGGTCCCACTGCGCTCCTACGGCAATTTCAGCCTTACCGTCACCATCGATGTCCCTTGCGGCGATGCAGACATGGTCTTTCTCCGTCAGTTTTTCTGCGATGACATGCTTTTTCCAGGTGGGGTTCTGGTACCAGACAATGAGGTCCTTATCCGCCACCAGAATATCGGGCTTTCGGTCTCCGTCCACATCTGCAACCGCCAGGCCATAACCGATGCCAACCTCGGCATCGATGGTCTCCTCGCGAAAAAGCGGCGATTCCTGGGCCAGCCCCAGGGTGGAGAAAGCGAGCGCGGAAACGACGGTCAGAGGACGCATAAACCCTCACTTTGCCGAAGGACTCCCCCTCCTGGCGAGCAAAAGATGACATCGAATCGCAAATTGATTGACGATGTAATGACAAAAAAGGTAATATTATGACAACGAAAACCGCTCGGTGGTGTTCTCACCTACTCCCCCATCGGGCTTCCTACCCCCCCAACCCGTATCCATTCAAAGGTTATGCTGTCTTCATCTCGCTCGTTTTCCTGCAGAGCACGTGCCCTGCTTCTGCTGCCTATGGTGACTGTTTTGGTCAGCTTGGGATTCGAAACGCCCGCCTTGGCCGCTGCACCTAAAGCCCCCTCAAATGTTGGGATCAGTGCGACCACTTACGGAGTCGATTCTAACGGCAACGTCTATTCAACGGGGGCTAAAACGACCGCCCGGGTCTATCGAATCTCTTGGCAGGATAACTCGCTGGATGAAAGCGGGTTTCGTATCGAAGCCGGCTTTGCCAGCACCGGACCTTTTGAGTATGTCGGGGCTGCCGCTGCGGATAGCACGGAATACGTGTGGGGGCCCTATGACCCGACTCAAGATTCGACCCTTTATTTTCGGGTTGTGGCCTACAAATACAACGGCACCAAAACGGAGGTGAGTGCGAGTCCGTCCCAAAGCTATGCCATCACGGGAGACTACATCAATTTGAATGCGGCAGAGTCCTTCAAGGTGGCGGAGATGAGCGATGGATTTCTTCGCTTCAATTGGACTGACCGAAGCTCTGGAGAGCTCTTTTATCAGATTTTCTACAAAAAAAATTCGGAAGCTGCCAGTGCTTACAAGCCGTTATCCGTGGTGTATTTTAACACCACTCAAGTGGAAGTTCAGCACAATCTCGTGGCTGGTGAATCCTACAACTTCGCGATCCGAGCCACTCGCGTAAACACCGATGCCGCACAAGGAGTCTCGGCGCAGTTTGCCAGCGTTTTCATCTCTCCCACTTCGGGTAATTATCCTCCTGCAAATTCTACCTTTTATCAGGTCCCGAGACTGAGCCCACCGACCAATCTTGTGGTTGAAAAATTGGACAATCTTCGAGTCAAGCTGAGTTGGCAGGATAACAGCGACAACGAAACGAGTTACGAAGTGGGTTATCGTGAACCAGGATCTACAAGCAATTGGACTACCGTCTCGATCAACAAAAACCTAACGTCTTATATTTTCTCCATCGGACCCGGCGCCTATTATGAATGGCGCATGCGGGCGGTCAGTTCGGGCAGTTCTCTGACTGCCATCGATTCAGACTACTCTAATGTCTTTACTCTAGATAAGATGCCTTTCATCAAACCCGAAGGGCTGGTGGCCACGACATCCGGTATGTCGGGTGCTGTTGATTTGACTTGGCAAGACACGTCCGTTGATGAAACCAATTACGACGTTTTTGTGCGTCAGGTGGACGAGGAGACAGAAGACGATGAATGGTATCTCGTGGAATCCATGCAGGCTGACAGCAAGCGTATCACGGTGAAAGATCGGACTGTATTCGAGGACTACTATTCCTATTTGGTTGACCAGTCGAACGAAACTCAAACCGCTCGGGTGGCTTTGACACCCGATACGGAATATGAATTCAAAGTTGTCGCCCGCTATCAGGACAACAACTCCGATGAGAGCAATTTTGCCTCTGCCTATGCGCGTTACGGCTTCACCAGCCGTCCTTATCAGCCTGCTCAGCAAGATGTTAGCTTCAGCTACACTTTGACGGTTTCGGATGCGGTCAACAAGGTGGACTGGACTGTTGAAGACCTACCGAACGGCCTTTCATTTGACGCCTCAGCCGGCACCATCACGGGCACGCCGACCCAATCCGGGGTTTTCATTTGTCCGATGACGGTGAACTATATCAACTACTCCGCCTCCATGCCGCTGACGCTGCGTATTTTAAGGCGGCCAGCTTCACCTCAGGCGGCCACACAAATCGTTAGCGCCACAGTTGGCACAGCGACCCAACTGACCATTCCGCTGGAAGGCAAGTTTACCGATGCCGATTCAGAAAAAGCCGTTCGATTGCAGATCTCGGGCGATAGGCAGGTCGATCTTCTGCTCTACCCGAGCCTCACGCCAGAAGCCGTCAATAACTTCATGGGTTATGTAGATAACAAAGCCTACGATGGCGTGATCTTTCATCGCAACGTCACTGATTTTGTCCTTCAGGGAGGTGGCTACGTGCCGACTCAATCCCCCTACTACTTTGCCTCGCTGGTAAAGCGCCCATCTCCATTCAATGAGCCGGGAATTTCAAATGTTCGGGGTAGTGTCGCTCACGCTAAAGTCGGGGGAAGTCCGGACAGTGCTACCCATGATTTCTTTTTTAACTTGGTCAATAATAACGACGCCTCTAATTCACAGGCCCTCGATAACCAAAACGGTGGTTTCACGGTTTTTGGTCGGGTGGCTGGAAGCGGGATGACTACGGTGGATGCCATTTCGGATCTGCCTGTCGGTTCATACGTCTCGACGTCAGATTCGGTCGGTGTAGCTATCGATGGAGCCGCTTCGTCCCTGACGGGGGTCCCTATGGACGTTACAGGCTCTACGGCACCGACAACGATGGATATCACAAAGACCGTGCGTATCACGAGTGCGCGGGAAGTGCCCATCTTTAGATACGAAATCGTGGCCGGAACGGCTGGAGAAGAAGCGATTGCTGGCGTTTCGATTTTGAACGGAACTGACATCTTGGTTGAAGGCAAGACGGCAGGATCTCGAACCGTCACCCTCAAGGCCTACGACCTCGACATGAACGTGACTCAGCAGGTCTTCACCGTGAATGTCATTAAAAGTTATAAACCCCCGGTCATCTCCAAGCAGCCGACATCAGTGGCGGTCGTCGCCGGGAAAAAAGCAGCCCTCGCAGTCAAAGCGACAGGATCCACTTTGGCGTATCAGTGGCAAAAGAAGAATGGAGAGACCTGGATGGATGTTTCAGGTGCTGAAAGTGCGACACTCCCTTTCACTGCCGTCAATGGCCCTGATGAGGAAGGTGAATACCGTGTCGTCGTGAGCAATGAAATGACCACGGTGACGAGCAACTCCGCCCGAGTGGACATTCGCGAAGCTCCGGTCATCACTCAGCCTCTGACCAAGCAGATTGTCGAAGTAGGCGAGGAATTGAAAATCGAATCGGCGGCGACAGGGGCTCCCGTGCCTGCCTTCACTTGGCTGCGTAACGGTAAAGGTGTTTCGGGGCAAAAATCGGCAACCTTGACCATTGCTTCGGCCAAGTTGACAGACGCTGGCACCTATATGGTGAGAGCCAGCAGTGCGGCAGGACGTGCGGATAGCAACACCGCCACCGTCGTTGTCGTCGATAGGAACACTTACAGCGCGTTTGTGAAAAATGGGGGCACCATGACGCTTAAAGCGCAAGTGGCTGGACCGATCAGCCCTAACGTGAAGTACATTTGGAAAAAGGGCGGCGCGGTGGTGCAAAACAGTGATCGTATTTCCGGAGCGGGCACCGCCACTTTGGTGATCAAAAAATTTAACATCAATTTAACCACTCCAGACAGCGGGAGTTATTCCTGCACATGGGTCAAAGAAGATGAAGGCATCTCTGAACAGTCAGGCGATTGGCGCGTCTATGCGGCAGGAGCTCCTCCAGTTTACAATACATTTGTCCCAGATGATGCCTTTGTCGGGATGCCTTACGATTACCTGCTTCCCGGTGCGGATCCAGACACTAACCAGTCGATCTCGGCCTTCGCGATCTCAGGTCTTCCTTCAGGGCTTACCGTGAATACAAGCACGGGCCGCATCACGGGAGCTCCAAAAAGTGCGGGGACTTATTTCTTGAAAGTCACCGTCAGTAACCCTGCCGGCAGCAAAATTGTGAGCAACATTCCCTTGAAGGTTTGGCCGATGCCCGAAGCTGTGGTCGGCGTTTTTGTCGGGCAGGTTGGAAACAACGCTCTTAACGGAAATAAAGGCGGACGCATCGATATGACCGTCACCGAAGGAGGAACGCTCAGTGGTAAGCTAAGCCAAGCTGGAAAAGTCTATAACTTTACCGGCAGCATGAAGCAACCGACCAATCTCACGGCTTATTATACCAGTGGAAGCGCAACGGTCGCGCGCAAAGGACTGACACCGCTCCAAATCGAATTCAGCGCCATTTATCTGTCCGGTTATACAGACAGTGGTGATGTCTATGGCACGATCTCCGATGGCCACAATACAGCGGATTTCGTGGCTTACCGAAACCGCTACCGAGTGGCGGGTGAGATCTACACGGGGAGCGGAAGGCACCATGCCGCACTTGACGTGACCGATGTCGAGGAGACTGACAACTCTATCCCACATGGGACAGGCTTCATGGTTATCACATCCGACCCCTCTGGCACGGTGAAGGTTACGGGTCGGACTGCAGATGGCACGACCATTACCAGCAGTTCTTTCGTGGGAGGACAGAATCAATTCTTGGTTTATCAGTCACTTTACAAGAACACGGGTTCAGTCGTTGGCATGCCGACACTTACGTATTACGGTACAGCTTATGAGGTCTACCCTCTTTACCGTGTGGGCGGGGAACTCGTTTGGACGAGAGACCCTCAATCCTCAGCCTCAGAGCGTTTGTACAAGGCGGGATTTGGCCCTCTCGGGGTGGCGGTCAGCGGTTACACGTATGTTGCTCCGGCTAACACCCCTTATGCAATGTCATTGCCTGCGACAGCCACGACACAAGGCAATGCCTCCATTGACTTCGAGGGTGCCGGTTTGGCTCAAGCAAGCCTCAATCCCGACTTGAGCGCCATCAGGATCGATTCCAAAGGAGCCGCTTCCATTCCCAAAAACAGCGGCATTCTAAACCCGGCAGCGACCAGCGTGAAGATGGCCAGCAGCACGGGCCTGATCACCGGTAGTTTCACGCTGAACGATCCGGCAGGGAAACGTAAGGCCGCCTTCTATGGTCTGGCCATTCCACGCATTCCAGATGTGACCACCAGCGATGGAACGCAATTGGAGGGTGTCGCTCCTACGGGGGTGGGGCACTTCCTCTTACCGCAGTTACCTTCCACCGATCCAGTGACGACGTTGAAAAACTCTCCGATTCTGTCAGGAAGCGTGCGCCTCAACCCTTTGCCGGTGGTGATCACTCAGCAGCCTCAGTCCGTCACTGTGAACAGCGGAGCGAATGTCACGTTTACGGTTGATGTGGCCGTGAATCCTGGAACCGAGGTTTATTATCAATGGAGAAAAGGCGGGGTCAACATCTCCACTGCTGCAGGGGTCAATGTGAAGTCTTATACAGTGAATGGTGTGACCTCAGCGGATGAAGATTCCTATGATGTGGTCATCACCACGGTCTATTCTCGCGTGGAGAGCGAAGAGGCCGAATTGGTGCTGAATAAACCCATCACTAGCGTTACGGTCACCACTGAGCCCGATACTGCCGTCCTCCCCGTGGATGGCACTGTGATTTTTAAAGCCAACGTCACAGGCGGCACAGGGACGCTCACTTATCGCTGGAGCAAAGATGGCACTCAGATTCCAGGAGAAGCGGGAGCGGGTTCCACCTACACCGTGGGGCCGCTGACACTTGCAGATTCCAATACGACCTACAGTGTCAAGGTCACCAATGCAGCAACGCCGAATGGTGTTACCGGCAGTAAAACGATCACGGTGGCCAACCCGATCACTTCGGTGACTGCCCAACGCACCCCTTCGACAGACCGCGTAGGACTCGGGGCCAGTGTTACCTTCACCATTGCCAGCATTACCGGCAGCACGGGTCCTTACACCTATCAATGGAAGAAAGACGGTGAGAACATCAATGGGGCGACGAATTCCACCTACTTCATCAGTTCCGCAAACAGCGATAGCGTTGGCAACTACTCGGTGCTCGTTAAAAATGGAGCAACGCCAGACGGACAAGAAAGCGCACCGATATCTCTCAATGTCAGCACGGAAGTCTCGAATGTGAATGCTACCCGTTCTCCTGCGGACCAGTATTTGCCCTTGGGAGATGGCGTGACTTTCTCGGTGTCTGCCCAAGGACAGCCCGACTTCTCTTACCAGTGGAAAAAGGATGGTGAGGACATTCCTGGGGCAACCTCTGCAGACTATGTGATTGATGCCATCATTGAGGATGATTATGGCGTTTACACAGTCGTGGTCACGAACACGGAAAACTCTGTGGAGAGCAACGAAGTTGCTCTCGAAAAGCTCAATCCCGTAACTGCGGTCTCGCTGACTCTAGAGGAAGGCACCACCACCATTGAAGCAGGGGGGAACATCAAATTGACAGCAGGTCCGAATGTGACGACCGGCGACCTGACCTACCGTTGGTATAAGGATGAGAACGAACTCCAGGATCAAGCCGATCAGCCAAGCATTGAGATCAATGGCGTCACAGGCAGTGATTCTGGCACTTATCGAGTCGAAGTGGGTAACGACGCCAATGGAGGCACTCTGGTTTCCAGCGGCACGGTCACCATCACCGTTATTGAGCCGTGATCTGAATGAATCCCTAAGGTTGTAGATCGAACACCGGTAAGCCTAGAGCCCCAGCGAGAACACCCGCTGGGGCTCTTCTTTTGGGTGGATTCGTGATTCGGCAGGATTGGACGTTAACGGGTTTTTACAGCGCCATTTTGATGGGCGATCGCCATTCTATGTTCCCTCTTCTTTCCAATAGCAGCAAGGTGCAGTAGCCCTTGCTGTCCTTCGATACCCAATCATCTTCTCGTCTTTCGCTCCCCTCATGAGATTGCAGATGTTACTTCAAACCTTGTTGGTAACCCTCAGCGGGTTTCTTTATTCGGCGAGCGATCTCATCAGCGCCCCGGCGAACGAGCTTCAAGCTAAGCTGGATCTCCTAGCTACGGGCACCGAAACGACCTTGACGATTCCACCAGGAACCTACCGTTTACCCAAGGAAGGACTGCAACTCCGAGGACTGAAAAATCGAACCTTGCGGGCTGAAGGAGTTACCCTCCTCGGCACCGATCTCAGTCCGTCAGCACTTCGGTTTCATGACTGTCAGAATTTGACGATTACGGGACTTACTCTGGACTATGATCCTCTACCCTTCACTCAAGCCCGACTCACAGGGGTTGACGCCAAAGGTAGGACGGCTGACTTCGAGGTCAGCGCGGGGTATCCAGATCTGACGGACGTGTATCTGGAGGGTCAAACGGTTCATCTGTTTGAACCCGAAGCCAACCGTTGGAAGGTGGGGGTGCCGGATTATTATCCCAAGAAAATCGAGCGGATCACGCCTCGAAAAGGCCGTCTCGTTTTCAGTCAGGAGGCCACGGGGTTCGAGTCTTTAAAAAAGGGCGACCGGATCGTCCTCAATGTGCGCAAGCGCCAAGGCGTGTTGATCGGTGAGGGTTGCGCGGGCCTCACCTTCAAGGATGTCACCGTTCACTCGGCTCCTGGCATCGGTTTTCTCATCCGTTTTGCTGAGGAAGCGGGCACCTTTGAAAATGTGCGCATTGTTCCCGGCCCCAAGCCGGCTGGAGCCACCGAAGAACGGCTGTTTTCCACCTCCGCAGATGCCTTCAATGCCGCTTATGTGCGCAAGGGGCCAACCCTCAAAAACTGCGATTTTTCCTTCATGGGGGATGATGCCGTGAATCTGCATGGTGTGATGTTGCCCGTGATCCGCTGGTTGGATGAGCGCACCTTCATTGCCATGCGCGCCCATCGTGGAGATCGGTTTGACCGGCTGATCCGAGCAGGTGACGAGATCCGTTTTCTCAAGGAACCCGTTTTTGAGGTCACTGCCCGAGCCAAGGTGGTGAAGGTGGAATACCAGGACGGCAAAAACGCGGGCATCGAGGCCGATGTGAAGAAACTCTGGCCGACCTCTAAAGAGGAAAAACCTGGAGCGGTCTATCTTGTGCACCTCGATCAACCTGTGTCCGGCGTGGCTCCAGGGGATTTCTGCGATGTCCCCGCCACCAGTGCACCGGGCTTTTCCATCACGGACAGCAATTTTCACGATCATCGCGCCCGAGGACTGAGATTGATGAGCAATGAGGGGATTGTCGAGAACAACCGATTCGAGCGACTCAAGGGCGTGGCTATCACCATCGGCCCGGAGTATGCGTTTTGGAGAGAGGCGGGCTGGTGCCGAGACATCAAGATCCGTGGCAACCACATTCGCGATGTGGCTCAGGGGACCAACCTGCTCCAAAAAAACAGCTACACCACTGGAGCCATTACCCTGATGGGTCGTGTCGAACCCCAAGGTGAAAAGACCCGCTATTTCCTGGGCAATGAAAACATCACGATCACGGGCAACCAGATCGAAAACTGTGCCGTCAATGGCATCACCATCACCGCTTCCCGAGGAGTGATGGTGGAAAACAACACCCTCCGCCGAGTGAATCTGGTCCGCGAGCCTCGCATGGCCCGGGATTACAATCTGACGGACCAAGCCCCCATTTCCGTCCAACAGGCGGAAGCGACGGTGCGAGAGAATCAAATCTCACCGGAAAATTAATATTCGTTTCTGCGCTGCGTTCACTACACTCCCCAATCTCACCATGATTTCACGTCGTTCCTTCCTCACCACCAGTCTGAGCGCCCTCGGGGCCTCCGCCCTGCCAGCCATCGAGCCCATCAACCGCGCTGGTCAAAGTCGCATGCAACTCGGTGTCGCCGCCTACAGCTTCCGCGAAAAGTTCCAATGGTCGCGTGGCAAGGAGCAAAAGGCCAAAGACGGCGAGAAGCTCTGGAGCATCCTGGATTTCATCGACTGGTGCGCAGATCACAATGTCCCGGGAGCCGAAGTGACCAGCTACTTCTTCCCACCCGATGTGGACGAAGCCTTTTTGCTGGAAGTGAAGCGCCATGCGTATCTGCGTGGCGTGCAACTCGCAGGCACTGCCGTGGGCAATAACTTCGCCCTTCCGAAGGGAGAAAAACGCGACCAAGAAATCGCCAACGTGAAGCAGTGGATCGACCACGCAGCTGTCATGAATGCCCCGCACATCCGCGTTTTCGCCGGTCAGCCCCCGAAAGGCACACCGGATGAAGAAGCCCTGGCCAACTGCCTGGAGGCCTATCAGGAGTGTTTGGACTACGCGGGTAAAAAGGGCATTTTCCTCGGTCTGGAAAATCACCATGGCTTGGTCGCCAAACCCGAGAACCTGATCCACCTCGTGCGCGAAGCCAAGAGTCCCTGGGCAGGCATCAACTGGGATAGCGGCAACTTCCACACGGAAGACCCCTACGGTGATCTGGCCAAAATCGCCCCGTATGCGATCAACGTGCAGCTCAAGATGGAGATCACCCACGCCGATGGCAAAACCAAGGAAGCCAGCGATGTGGATCGCGTGATCAAGATCCTCAAGGACGCCAATTACCAAGGCTGGTTCACTCTGGAATATGAGGTGAAAGGCACGGACGCTATGATCGAGATTCCCAAGATTCTCGACATGCTCCGCCCGAAATTAGGATGAGATGGTGTTTGCGGTGGCTGAGCGATAGCTGAACGGTTGTTGAGCAGTGGTTTTAAAGATTCCGACGCTATGAGAAAACAGTTTCCTTTTGAAAAGCTGGAAGTCTGGCAGGACGCACGTCGGCTCGTAGGTGCGGTTTATGAACAGACGAGTTCATTTCCCAAAGCCGAGTTGTATGGGATCACAAGCCAGATCAATCGAGCTGCTGTGCCTGTCGCCAATAATCTGGCCGAAGGTTCGGTGCGAGCCAGCCTCAAGGACCAAGCACACTTCTCCAACCAAGCTTACGGTTCTTTGATGGAAACGGCATCAGACATAATCATCGCCACAGACCTGGGTTTTATCCCCCAAGAAAAAGCGGATGCGGTTCTCGATGCAGCTTTTGATCTCAGCGTCCGTATAAACAATCTCCGAGAATCCCAGCTTCGGCGCTCCCAAGTCTCTTAAACCACTGCTCAACAATCGTTCAGCCATCGCTCAACCACTGCCAACTTCCCCTACCCCGCCCAATGCCCGCCCCAAAACTCACCTCCACCCAATGGTTGATCTGCATCATTGCCTCGATCGGCTTCGCTTTCGATATTTATGAGCTCCTGATGTTGCCATTGATCGTCAAACCTGCCTTGGCATCATTGGGGGGAGTCGGTGCAGATGGAGTTCCTCTCCTTTTACCAGGCACCCCACAATTCACCCAGTGGGCGCGAATGCTCTTTTTCATTCCCGCGTTGGCGGGCGGTATCTTTGGCTTGTTGGGGGGGTATCTCACGGACCGCCTAGGCCGTCGTCGCGTGCTGACCTACAGCATCTTGTTGTATGCATTCTCTGCATGTGCGGCCGGGTTTTCGCAAAACCTCTATCAGCTTCTCTTATTCCGCTGCCTTGTATTCATCGGTGTGTGTGTTGAGTTCGTCGCTGCGGTGGCTTGGCTGGCAGAGCTTTTCAAAGACAATGTGCAACGTGAAAAAGTGCTGGGTTACACCCAGGCCTTCTCTTCCATTGGTGGCCTGCTCGTCGCTGGTGCCAACGTCCTTGCCGCCAAGTGGGCACTGGATTTGCCAGCCATCCATGGAGGCCATGAAGCATGGCGCTACACCTTGATTTCCGGTGTTATCCCTGCACTGCCTTTGATCCTGATTCGTCCGTTCCTCCCTGAGTCGCCTGAATGGGCTCGTAAGAAGGCAGCGGGAGTCCTCAAGCGGCCGAGCATCCGCGAGTTGTTTGCTCCAGAACTCGTCAAGACCACTGTTTTGACCACGCTTGTCTTTGCCGCCAGCTATGGCATCGCTTTTGGGGCCATCCAGCAGCTCCCTCAAATCTTGGGTGCCCAGGCCTTGAATACGCCGAATGAAGCTGGCCACGCGGCCATTATTTCCACCGCCAAAGCCGCTGTTGGTAAAGCTGTGCAGGAGACCAAGGCCGCAGGCTTACCCGAAGTGCCTGTAGGCAAAAAACGTCAAATTGGCGGCAATGCCAGCGATGAGGCGGTGGCTAAGATTACCTTCTGGCAGGAGATCGGTGGCATGATGGGCCGTATTGCCCTGGCACTGCTGGCCGTTGCCATCGTCAGTCGTCGGACCTTGTTTCGCCTATTTCAGATCCCCTCTCTCATCATCGTGCCACTCCTGTTTTGGTGGATTGCAGGCCAGTTGAACAATCCTGAGAGCCTCGGGATGATCAAGATCGGCATCTTCATCGCTGGTTTCTTAACGGTTTCGCAGTTCAGCTTTTGGGGTAACTACATCCCTCTGGTCTTCCCCATGCATCTACGCGGCACGGGTGAGAGTTTTGCTGCCAACATCGGTGGACGTGTGTTGGGGACTGCTGCCGCCTGGATTACGCTCACTCTGGCGGCCTCCGATAAACCCGATCCAGCTCGTATCGCGATCGTTGGAGCCTGTGTTGCAGGAGCTTATGCCTTGATCGGTGCTATTCTCACGCAATTCTTGCCGGAGCCTGATCCCGATCAGGAGCATTGAGTCCTGCCCCTGCCTCTTGGGCGCTCGATCCATTTAGCTCAAAGGGCGGCAGCAATGCCGCCCTTTTTGTTATCCAAAAAGTGATAGAGGTAATAGGTACTCCTGCCCGCACCCTTACCTCCTCCACCCTCAAGGTGCCGCGCACTCCTTCGCCTGCTGCTGGCTGGCCGCATCCAGCTTATCCATGGGATAGGGTACTTCCTTGCCGTTGATCGGCATGCGCAGATAGACCATGTCCCCCTCCAGCTTCACAAACCCGGCTTTGATCTTTTTCCCCTCAAAGTTCGTCCAGCTCATGATCGGCGGCAGATCCTTCTTCACCGGCACCAGTTCTGGCTTCGGCCCATCCTTATCCAGCATGGCCCCATCAGTGATCCATTCGCGCAGGGTTTCCAGGTCTTTGGCGGAAAGGTTATCATCCGGTGGCATGTGGGCCTTGTGATCCGGATTCGAGACGACCTCAAAAAAGTGACTCTCTTTGGGATTCCCCGGCACGATGGCCCCCTTCGGATTGATGTCTAACTTCAGCGTCGCCAGATCATCAAAGACATAGCCCGCCTTGCGTTTGTTATGCTTCTCGCTGTGGCATTCGTAGCAGTTTTTCTCCAAGATCGGCTGAACGTCCTTTTTGAAATCCGCCGCAGCGGCCGCGGTGGCAGTGATGAGAAATACGGGCAGGTGTTTCATGCGAGAGGGCTGCTAGTCAAACGCAGCAGATGACAGGTCCTTAGCTTTACACGACAATCTCTCCCATTGCCATGACCGATGCTCTGGACAGTTTTATCCTGCACCTCGCCACCGAGCGAGGTCTGTCCACGAACTACCAACTCCTCGTCCGCCGCGTTTTGGAGGCCCTGGCTTCCTGGCTGAAACAAGACAAAAACGTTGAAGACATCTCGGCCGTCACCACCCCGCACCTGACCGATTATCTCGCCCGTCGAAAAAAAGACGGCCTTGCGGCCTCCAGTGCCCGGGTCGAGCTGGTCGCGATCAAAATCTTCTTCCGCTGGCTGGCGGCTCGGGGCAAACGCCAGGGAGATCCCGCCGAGCCGATCCTGCCCCCACGTCAGGAGAAACACCTGCCTGATACGCTCAATGAGGCCGCCGCCCGACAGCTCGTCGAGTCCATCACCGGACTCGACCCGCTGGACCGTCGAGATCGTGCCATGCTGGAGCTTTTTTACGCCAGTGGCTTGCGGCTCTCCGAGCTGGTGAATGCCCGCCTCGAGAACCTCAGCGTCGAGGAAGGCTGGATCCGCGTGACCGGGAAAGGTAATAAAACCCGCCTCTGCCCCATCGGCTCAGCCGCCTTGGAGGCCATGAAAGCCTACCTCAGCCTGGGCCGCCCCGCTTTGGTGAAGACGAAAAAGACGCAGAGTCATATCTTTCTGTCCGTGCGCGGAGGGGTCCTCACGCGAGAGCGTGTGTGGCAGATCGTTCGCGAGCGTGCACGTCAGGCCGGTTTGGATGAAAGCGTGCACCCTCACCTCCTGCGCCACTCCTTCGCCACCCACCTGCTGAACAACGGCGCGGATCTCCGCGTCATCCAGGAGATGCTGGGCCACGCCGATATCGCCACCACGCAGATCTACACCCATGTCGATCAAAAGCGGCTGAAACAGGTGCATTTACGGTTTCATCCGCGCGCCTGAAAAAACTTCGAAAAATTTCGAAAATTCTTTGAACAGCATTCCAGGGCTTGGAATCAAACCCAACAAATATGGTTTGTTGACTCTCAGCCCTTCGCGATCAAAGCGCGATCTGATGGTGGCCACCCTTCCCAATTGCTCACAACTGCACTCCGTCTGGTCTTGGTCGATTTTACAGGCGGAGTGCAGGAGCGAGGGAAAAAATAAAAGAGGTCAACCTCTAGTCATCAGCCCCTCAGAGGGTATGCCTCAAGAATAGGCCCGACCCCTTCACAGGATTCTCTCAAGCTTTTGAGAGGAGCGCGGAGACTCCTCTCCGCCATCGAAGACCGAGGCGGCGAAGCCGCGATGACAAGAGGCGGACAAGGCCCGTCACCACGAAGCCCAGGACCGACCCCGTCGGGTCTAACCAAACATTGTCATCCTTGCGGCCTGCCTTGTGAGGCTGTCGAATCTTTTTGAACGACCGCCGATCCGAGGTAAACTAATCCCACACTCGCATGTTTCGGCAGATCTCCAGCATCGTCAGTGCTCTTATCATGGCCTTGCCCATGTGCTGGTGCTGCATGGTGCAGGCCATGCCAGCCGCCCCGCAGCCGGAGGAAGCCGCCTGCCCGGCCTGCCACCAGGACGCTGCCCCTGCACACACCCCGGCCACTCCCGCTGAGAAGCACTGCCCGTGCTGCGTGGAGATGACCCCGCGGGATCTCTCCCCAGATGCCGTCCAGGCCCCTCGCCCCCTTTTCTCCGTGCAGAGCTTGGCCCTTTGGCCTTCCTCCATGGACACTTGGCTTCTGCCTCCGCACAAGCAGGAGCGTGATGTCCACACCTGGCACCCGCCTCAATCAGGCCTGCCGTGGCATCCGCCGCTGTATCAGCAGCACTGTGCCCTCTTGATTTGAAGCCTTGAAGGAAACTCGGCCGCAACCTGCTCGAGAGAATGAAGCCGCATGCGAAAGGGCATGCCCTTCGGCCATCGAGTTCCTTCAGGAACGAAGCTGAGCCTCTCAGGTCCTTGAGCGCGCCGCCGAGTCGGGACCGGGTCATCCATCCCGCCCATCTCTCCCATGGATAAGCGATACCTTCGTTCAGATTCAAAACTCAATTCAAATCAAACTTCAAACATCTCCAACATTATGAAAACCATTCTGTCCCTCCTTGCCCTGACCGCCCTCTCCACCTCCGCCTTCGCTGGTGGCGAAGCCTGCAAAAAGTGCTGCTCCGACAAAGGCAAAACCTGCGCCTCCTGCTGCAAAGACGCCGGCAAGGAGTGCAAGACCTGCTGCAAGTAAGACCCACACCCTCGAAGTCGCCTGAACCCTGAGCCCGAGCCGCCATTGATCGCGGCTTAGACTGACTCACGGGTTGGGTTGCGACTTCCATACCCCACGCTGCCGCCATCTGTTCATGCAGGTGGCGGCAGTTTTGTTTGGGAGGCGGAAACCAGCCAAGTGATGTGGGCACTCTTGCCCGCAGAGGTGTTGAGGATTGAACAAGGCGATGATCGGCTCTATCGCTGCGATCAGCCATGCTGCACGGCTTCTCCCAAACCAATCTAGGTAGCAAGCTCGGCATCAAACAAGCCGCCGTCTCCCGCGTCGTGCACCGCAGTCATCTCCATTGGGATACCTTCATGGCCATCGTCCAAGCCCTCGGCGGCACCCTGGAAATCCGCGCCCGGTTTCCTGATTGTGAAGTTCCGATGTGGTTTACTTCGGGGGTGTGAATAGAGCTGTCATGTTCATTCGGGCCCGTGAAGTGGGATCGTATTCACCACAAGCTCCAAGAAAGGCGAAACCTGCGCCTCCTATAGCAAAGAGTGCAAGAGCTTCTGCAAGTAAAACACGGAATCGCCGTTCGTGTGATGCTATCTGGATAACCTCACAGCCATGGCCGCATAGCTTGTTATCTTTTTTGAGTTTGGACTCACGACAAGGTTGTTGATGAAGCACATACCATTCAGAAATCTAGCCTGATCACACAAGCATCGTTTTGAGAGGTGTCATCATCATTAAGGTATGATGATGCTGTCAGTATACTGAGAAATACTCACATTGACTGGATTCGCAAAAAACGAGAATATCTTCCAAAACGCCAGGATGCAGGATAAAATCGGTCTTTGCCAGTTATAATCACTTTTTCAAATACATAGGATTAATTTCCAACGTTTTATGACAGCCTCGGATTTCCTGAAAATATATAACTCACGATCTCACAGTCTGATGTGGTTCCTTGGAGCTGGAGCATCAGCATCGTCGGGAATACCCACGGCGGGAGATATGATCTGGAATTTCAAACGCACCATTTATTGTGCGGAACAAAAAGTGCCAATTCGCGCATGTGAGGACCTGAGCAATCCTCTTCTTCAGCGACGCATTCAAGAATATATAGATAGCACAGGCAGATTCCCAAAACCAAATAGCGAAACCGAATACGCAGAGCTATTTTTAAATGCTTGTCCAGATGAGGCTGACCGTCGCCGATTTATCGATCGCATGGTTTCTAAAGCCACCACATCATTTGGCCATCTAGCTCTTGCTGTCCTAGCTGCATTGGAGAAAACGCGAATAATTTGGACCACAAATTTCGACAGGAATATTGAAGATGCTGCCGCCAAGATTTTCCAGACTACAGCAAAACTGACTGTTGCAACTCTCGATTCCCCAAAGCTTGCTACAGAAACTTTAATTGAAGATCGATGGCCAGTTCTGGTTAAACTACATGGCGATTTTCAATCCAGAAAACTCAAGAACACATCTGATGAATTAATCAAACAAGATGAAGAAATGCGACTTAGCTTAACTGAGGCCAGTAAACGTTTCGGTCTTATTGTATTAGGTTATAGTGGACGTGATGACTCTATAATGGATGCGTTAGAATCAGCGTTACACAACGGCAAGGGTTTCCCAGGAGGGCTTTTCTGGGTATGCCGTCCAGGTTCTCCTCCTTATCAAAGAGCAGTTAAACTGATTGAAAAAGCTCAATCAGTAGGAGTGTTTGCGCATTTGATTGAATCACCTGGCTTTGATGAATTTATGGCGGATGTGCTATTGATGGAGCAAGAGATAAGCCCAAAATTGGCTCAGCATTTGGATTCAGCACTTCCACGCGTGAGCGATGCGGAACCCCCTCCACGGGAAGGAGACTGGCCTGTTGTACGTCTGAACGCATTGCCCATCATTTCTTATCCGACGTTGTGTCGACGTCTTGCCTGTAAAATTGGTGGGCAGAAGGAAGTACGTGAAGCAGTCCGCACTAGCGGCACGGATATCTTAGCGGTTCGTAGAAGGAGTGGAGTTCTTGCTTTTGGAAGTGATAGCGATGTCCGCTCCACGTTCTCAAATTACCAAATAACCGAATGGGATCTTCATCCGATTGAATCGGATCGCTTATATTTTGATTCCATGGAAAGCAGCTTGATTAATGAAGCCTTTGTCAAAGCTCTAGCTACAAACAGGTCATTAGTTTCTTGTCGAAGGGGAAATATCAATGTTTTGGCAATTAATTACAGAGACACCACAAATCGTCACTATGATCCTCTCCGGCAGGTTTGCGGTTCTCTAACGGGAAAGATCCCAAAAGCAGGCATTGCATGGGCGGAAGCTATAACTATACGTCTGGAACTCCGCCAACAGGCCTTATGGCTTTTATTTGAACCAACGACTTGGGTCGAAAGTCTGCCAGGAAGAAGGGTTTCAGATAATGAAAAGGAGTTTCATCGCCAGCGCTCAGCAAGTCGGTATAATAAAAATTGGAATCAACTTTTAGCAGCTTGGAGCGCGTTAATCACGGGCAATAATCAAACTGCTAGGATTGCCGCATTTAATACTGGAGCTGGCGTCGATGCCGTATTTGAGATCTCTGGAAACACTGCATTTTCCCGTCATAGAAGTCGCAAATGAACCCACCAATTTCACAACTGTCTGACCATTTCCTGCTACCAGAAGCGAGGCTTTTGTTTCACCCAGAGCGTCGACAAGAAGTGGAAGAACATCCACTAATAGGGCTTGTTCGTTTTGGACCTTATAGCCGTAATTTACTCCAAGCAGTTTTAGACCCGATACGCATTGCAATAATCGCTCCATTTGGAGGATTAAAATTCGTAAAAGGCTTATTAACCGAACTTCATCAGCGGCACAGGCCAAGTGAACGAAGGGCATATCTCACTGAATATCCTGGATTTACTAGCATTTTCCGCGTAGGTCTTGAAATAGCTTCTGACACTGCAATTTTTGAATTTCCACAAGCTTTCGATGAGGCATTGAATAATGCTAAAGCCCCTTATGTAACATTGGCAGAGGGGCTTTCCAGAGCAATTTCAGTGGTCGAAGCACACAGGCATGAATTCGACATTATTGCCATATATTTGCCTCACCGATGGCAAGCTGGTTTTTATAGCTCTGAGATTGATGGCTTTGATTTGCATGATTACCTCAAGGCCACGATGGCAACACGTGGCATTCCAACGCAAATCATAACTGATAATGCGTTGACATACAAATGCCGTTGTAGTGTTGCCTGGAGATTGTCTATAGCGCTTTATTGCAAAGCTGGAGGAGTGCCATGGAAAATGGCTAGTGCGGATCCTGAAACAGCTTTCATAGGCCTAAGCTATGCCATGAGAGAGCAGCAATCGAAGGGGTCAAGATTTGTGACTTGTTGCAGCCAAGTATTTGACTCTGAAGGCTCTGGTCTAGAATTTGTTGCCTTCGAAACCGATGACGTCCATGTCGAAAGAGATAATCCATTTCTTAGTAGAAATGAGATGCGGCGAGTTATGAGTCGAAGCTTGGGACTTTATCAAAGACGTCATGGGGGAAGGATTCCGCAACGCGTTGTAGTACACAAATCCACACAATTTAAATCTGATGAAATCGAAGGTTGCTTTGACGCATTTCGGGGTTCTCTTGCCATTGATCTAATTCAAGTTCAACAAGATGTCGGATGGAGGGGAGTTCTCATTCACGCACCCTCCGATCCTAACAAAACGAAAGGTGCACCTGACGGTTATCCAGTCCATCGAGGCACCTCACTTCAATTAGACGGAAGAACGATGTTGTTGTGGACTCAAGGGAATGCTCCCACCGCAGTAGGCGGGAAGGACTTCTATAAAGAAGGCAAAGGCATTCCCACCCCCTTGATGTTGCGCAGATATGCAGGGCATGGAAGCTGGGAACCTCACTGCCAAGCCATTTTAGGTTTGACTAAAATGAATTGGAATAACGATGGCCTTTACGATCGCTTGCCTGTCACATTAGCATACGCGCAAGTACTGGCTAGAGTAATTAAACGGATGCCCACACTGAATCCTCAAACTTATCAATTTCGTTATTTTATGTAGCACCTTTTAACGCTTCAAAAAAGATAGGTATATATTCAAATAATTATGTCATGCCCTCACTAAGGTTACATACTCTGAGGTGCCTCATCACTGTTGCCTAACCTCCAGAAAAGTGAATGGCGAATTCGATTTGCGTAAGGGTTTGAGGAGATTGTTGCGAGCTCTACCTTCATCGGATTCCACCACCCCTTCTTTGCTCTATCAGCGAGCTTTGAGCACGTGGGGCGGGATGATGTAGTGGCTGCCAAGTCGCGCAGCTGGGCTCCTCCAGCCGCTAAAGACGCTCGATGCCGATAAGGCGCTTGGAGGCCCCAGCGCCCTATCCATGAACTCCCATAGGCAGGAGCAGCGCTGAACTTCGACGCTGGGTGACCCAAGACCGTCTTGCAAGATTTTGCGGAGCAGGGTAGGCTTGAGCATGAGCATTACCCTGGAAGTCGATGACGCGGTGCTCCAGCAGTTGCCCCTGGGACCTGGCGAGCGAGAGCGGCATATGCAGATCGAACTGGCGGCGCGCTATTACGCTCGTGGCTGGTTAAGCCTGGGACGTGCCGCAGCGATGGCGGGGCTGGATCATTTCGCGTTTGGTTGTGAGTTGGCAGAGCGTGGCATTCCGCGCAATTACGATCTGACGGCGGCGGTGGAGGACATCTCAGATGCTCGTGGTCAATCCAATCGAAGCTCGCTTTTCATCCATGATGATCTGCGGGATCTGATTCTTGGACAGGCGGGTGAGTGAGGGCACTGATTTCTCCCCTTGCCTTTTCCCTCGTTGATCACCCCGCTGCGGGCATGAGATCGATGATTTCTTTTCGCTATCACTATCGGCGGGCTTTAAACGCCTGGGGGAGATGCTGCGGCAGCCGCCAAGTAGTGCAGCTGGGCTCCAGCCGCTGAGCAGGGAATGTGTTCCCAGGGACCTCGGGCCTGGGGACGTGGCGCACACGGTGCTTGAGGGACCCATCGCCCGTCCCCAGCCAACCCAGCAGGCACCGGATTCACCTGAACCCGTCTTGAGCCTTGAAAGAGCCTTTTTTGAGCCAAGCGCACGGGCTTTAACCCTTTGTTTCCCAATCGTTTATGCTGAAATGACGACCAGGAAGGGCGGAAAAAGGCCAAAGCTCGACAAAAGGCATCAAAACACAACAACGACGAACCCGAAGCGGTGGGAGATGGCGCTGAAAGAAGACTGGATGCGGGGTGGTCTGGCGGACGTATCCCCGAGGCAGGCCGCTGCGGTGGCGGGTGAGGATCGTGGTCAAGCCCCGGACCGCCATTTGCCAGATGCGGCTTTTGCTTCTATTTTACCTTTCAACTCAATGGATTGCCGACAGGAAGAGATCGTTCAGAGCCTCATGGCCTCGTATTGCGAGGTCGGCGGGATCAACCATGTGGACTGCGGGGCGCTGCCCTCCAAGCAAGCGATTGCCTCGCTCTGTGAAGACCTCCTTCAGGTGCTGTTTCCCGGTTTCTACTCCGAAGACGCCGTTTCCTCTCAGGATCTGGAGCTGATGACCCATGAGCTGGTGGCCAGCATCCGTGAGCGTCTCCGCACGGAGGTGCGTCGCAGCCTACGCCTGCGTGATCAAAGCGGCAATCACCATGAGGAAGCCATGAAGCTGGTCTGTGACTTCATGGTCAAGCTGCCGGAGGTGCGGCGTCTGCTGCAAACCGATGTCCAGGCGGCCTTTGAGGGCGATCCTGCGGCCCGCAGTTATGAGGAAATCATTTTGGCCTACCCAGGCCTGGAAGCCATTGCTGTCCAACGCACGGCGCACCTCCTCTACACCCTGGGGGTGCCGCTGATCCCACGCATGATGACGGAGTGGGCGCATGGACGCACGGGGATCGATATCCATCCCGGAGCGCAGATCGGCAGCCACTTCTTCATTGACCATGGCACGGGCGTGGTGATCGGCGAGACGTGCAGCATCGGCACCCGCGTGAAGCTTTATCAAGGCGTGGGTCTCGTCGCTCGCTCGCTGGCGCAGGGTCAAGCTCTGGCCGGGAAAAAACGCCACCCCACCATCGAGGACAACGTCACCATCTATGCTGGGGCCACCATCGTCGGCGGTGATACCATCGTCGGGGCCCGCAGCACGATCGGCGCGAACGTTTTCCTCATGGAAAGTGTGGCTCCCGACATGGTGTATGCCCTGGGCGACCAGGAGCATCGCATCCGGGATCGCAAGAGCACCCCTGTCACGAAAGCTCCGAAAACCCCCGAAAAGGAGGCGGTCTGATGCCCCGATCTCTGCGCAAACTTTCTCAACTGTGGATGGATTTCCAGGCCGGTGTCCGCGGAAACCTGGAAGAGCGGGCGCTGCCTCGACCTCTCTATGTGGATGGCCAGGGCGAATCACCGGTCAATCGTCGAGTCAAAGACCAAGACGGTCTCGAACTGGACGAGGCCCTCACGGAGGAATGTCGGGAAATCCTGCGCCAATTGGATCTCGCCGGTGCGGCTAAGCTGATTGCGGTGAAGTGGAATCATCGGCTCAGAAGCACGGCGGGTTATGCGAGTTTTCCTTCCTGGAAGATCGAACTGAATCCCAAACTGGAGGAATTTGACGGTCAGGTGCGGCGCACCCTGCTGCATGAGCTGGCTCATCTGGTGGCCTATCACCGGGCTGGCCGTCGCCGGATCGAACCCCACGGTCGTGAGTGGCAGCAGGCCTGTGCCGATGTCGGTATCCCTGGCGAAACCGCCCGTCATAAATTACCACTGCCTCGCCAAGAGGTGGCGCGCAATCTGATCTACGCCTGCTCTCACTGCGGTCTTGTGGTCAAACGCGTGCGCAAGTTTCACCGCCACACGGCCTGCAGTGAATGCTGCAATCGCTACAACGGCGGCGCTTATGACTCGCGATTCCGGTTCGTGCTGGTGGAGGACCTCCGAAAGTCCAAAGGTGCATAGAGTGGTAGCGCTTCACTCGCGCCAGATGCGGCCTCGGCCAGTACGGAAGGCACGCTCAAGACTGGCATGAAGGGAATTCAACCGCTCCTCATCTGCGATCACGAACTCAATCGTGTGCGCATGAGTGGAGGTGGGGTAGTTTTTCACCACCTTGGGTGTGGTCAGGGTCGGAGAAACGCGTGAGGCGGCGTCCTGCACCATGGCACGCGCTTTATCGAGCGCCTGCTGACCGGCTCCGACAATTCCGCCGCCCTCGAGACGCAGGGGCTCCAGGTAGTAAAAGCGCACGTTCATGCTGGAGTTCAGGGTCAAATTCACCTCCACCACTCGGGCCACGGAATCGGCCACATACTCGTGTTTAGATAACGCAAGGATCTGCGTGCAGCGCACGAGGTAAGACCCGCCCTTGAGCCGTCCATCCCACAAGCCGTCTTGGGTCACCTCTTCTTGATTGGGACTTGCCGGTGTCGCCGGGGCGCTGGTCTGAGCGAGCGCTGTGCAGACACCAAGGAGAGACAGCAGAGCAAGAAGGGTGAATTTCATAGGTAGGTGAACGGAGTGTGGATCAAGGCGAGCTTAAAGTAAATTCAACAGGCAAAACCGAGCGTCACCAAGCTGTATCACGGAAAGAGCCCCAAAAGTTACAAGCTTCAACCCCCTTTGGATTCACGGGTTCCAATCGAAGCTGAATCCAGCAAATTTTGATCGTTCACTCCTTCCAGACCCATCCAATCAAGGGCACGAACCTCCCAACATCATAGCGGGATCGTCCATTCAGATTTCCAAACTGGCGACGTATTCTTCCACCTAACGATTTATAGCTATGTTTAAATTTTCCGGCGACGGCTCCATCACCACCTGCGACGGCATCACCCGGCGTGACTTCCTCCAGGTCGGCATGCTCGGTGCACTCGGCCTGACCCTGCCTAGCTTCCAAGCCCTGAAAGCGGCGGGCAAGGTGGACTCGAAAAAGAGTCAGCGCTCCTGCATCATGATCTTCAATCTCGGCGCCCCAAGCCAGCTCGATCTCTGGGACATGAAACCGGAGGCACCCAGCGAGATACGCGGTCCTTTCAAACCCATCCGCACGAAAAGCGATGCTTTCGAAATCTCGGAGATCTTACCTCTTCATGCCAAAATCGCCGACAAGTTTAGCCTCGTGCGCTCCTGCTATCACAATGCAGCGGCTGTGCATGACACGGGGCATCAGATGATGCAGACCGGGCGTCTTTTCACAGGCGGGGTCAATACCCCGCACGTCGGATGCGCGGCGGAGTTTTTGTTAGGCCGTCGCTCGGAGTTACCTGCCCATGTGATCCTTCCCGAAACGATGGGGCCCACGGGCGGGAACATGCCCCACGGGCAGGACGCTGGGTTCCTGGGTAAAGCTTACGATCCCTTCGTTCTCAACTCCGACCCTTCCACCAAGGACTTCAAAGTGCCTGATCTTTTGCCGCCGAGGGAAATCGGTGAGGTGCGCCTGGAGCGTCGCCGGATGATGCGTGATCTGGTGGATAGCTCCGTAAAGAATTTTGAAGCCAGCGAGCAGGCCAAGTTGATGGATTCCAATTTCGAGTCCGCCTACCGCATCATGACCAGCTCTCAAGCTCGCGAGGCTTTCGACCTGAGCAAAGAGCCCATGAAGGTGCGGGAGCGCTATGGTTTGAATCGCTTCGGTCAGAGTTGCCTCTTGGCCCGCCGCTTGGTCGAGCGGGGCGTGCGCATGGTCACCGTGAATACCTTCATCACCGTTTTCGGCGAGATCACCTGGGACATCCATGGTAGCAAGCCGTTCACCAGCATCGAAGGCATGAGGGACATCGTCGCCCCCATGTACGATCAGGGTTACACCGCCCTGATTGAGGATTTGTTTCAGCGCGGCATGCTGGACGACACCATGGTGACCTGCCTCGCGGAATTTGGTCGCACCCCGAAAGTGAATCCGGCGGGTGGTCGCGATCACTGGCCGAACTGCTGGACGGTTAACTTTGCAGGGGGCGGCGTCAAAGGTGGCCAGGTCATTGGCAAGAGCGATGAAATCGGCGCTTATCCAGCCGAGCGTCCCGTCGATCCCGGCGAGATCGTGGCGACGATTTACGAAAGCCTCGGCATCGACCTCCACACCGAACTTCCGGGTCCGCAAGGACGCCCTTACCCCGTCGTCGATTTTGGCAAACAAGCTGTTAGGGAGCTGTTTGCGTGATTACCAAAGGACCGGCACGTGGTAGCCTCGAATATTAGTATCATTTGTAACGAGATGAAATCCCCCCGCTATGGCTTGCGACACAATGATTCGATCAAACGGATCACGATGAAGAGCAGGCAACCTCGCCAAGGAATAAATATCTTCCAGACTGATGGACAAGAGGCGCAGTCTGTTGACTTGCATTTCTTGCTCAATCAACAAGTGCAAGGGTTTTTGCAATTGCAGCTTTCCCAGTTGAGACTTGATCTGCATTTCCCATACACTGGCCATACTCAGCCAAAGGGTATTCGCCGGATCACGCAATTCCCTATGCAGGTGGGTAGAAATCCTCGCGTCGCCTTCGTTCCACCAAATGAAGGCATGGGTATCAAGAAGGATATTCATGCATCTTCACCCAGCCAAAATTCATCAGGCAGAGGATCGTTAAAGTCATTGGCGACAGACCATGCTCCCTTGCCCAATCCGGAAACTCGTTGGCCAGGAACAGCCTTTTTTTCGGCTTCCAATTCAAACTGCAACCATACCATCAAAGACTCCTTGTCTGAGGCCGGTAGTTTTGCGGCGGCTAGTTCAATTTCAGCCAGAGTGGACATTCCACAAACTACTTCGATTTCTCGTATCGCGCAATGTCTAGTGCTTTTTCTCCTGCTGGGTTCACCCATAGCAGCATTGGCCGAGGCCCCGAGCTTTCGCAATGAAGTGCAGCCCATTCTCACCCGCTATGGCTGCAATATGGGCGCTTGTCACGGAGCGGCGGCGGGGCAAGGCGGCTTCCGTCTGTCATTGCGTGGATTTGACGATGAGGGCGACTACCTCTCCATCACCCGCTCCGCCATGGGGCGGCGAATCAATGATGAAGACCCGGCCCGCAGTCTTCTTCTGCTGAAAGCAGTCAAAACCGTGCCTCACAAGGGTGACAAACGGTTTGAAATGGATTCCGAAGCCTATCGAACTTTAGTGGAATGGATCGCCCAAGGTTCTCCTGGCCCCAAAACTACGGATGCACGTCTAACAGCCCTGGAAGTATCCCCGAAGCACCTCATGGGCAAGCCCGGCATGCAAAGCCAACTCAAGGTGATGGCCCAATTCAGCGATGGTCGTCGGGAAGACGTCACCCGGTGGGCCAAGTTCAATGCCGTGAACGCCAGTGTCGCTACCGTCGATGATCAAGGCCTTGTCAAGGTGGCCGGCGCAGGAGAAAGCACGGTCAGCGCTTGGTATCTCAGCCGATTGGATATTTCCACCATCAGCGTGCCTCAACAAGAGCAGGTCAGCGAAGCCTTGTTTGCTCAGCTCAAGGCTCGTAACTTTGTGGATGAGCACGTGCTCACCAAACTCCGCGCCCTTAACATTCCACCGTCTCAACAGTGCACGGATGGAGAATTCATTCGACGCGCCTTTTTGGATACCTTGGGAGTCTTGCCCACCACTGAGGAAACCCGAGCCTTCCTGACCGATTCCAAAGCCGACAAGCGGGATCGTTTGATCGAATCCATTCTCAAAAGACCTGAATTCGTGGATTACTGGTCTCATCGCTGGAGTGATCTTTTGCTAGTCAATAGCGACAAGCTTTCAGCCGAAGGCATGTGGGCTTATTATCATTGGATCCGCAATCGTGTCGCAGCGAATACCCCCTGGGATGTGATGGTCAGAGAACTTCTAACCGCCACAGGGAGCACTTTGGAAAATGGGGCGGGCAATTTTTTCTTGCTGCATGACGAACCGACTCGGTTGGCTGAAACGGTATCGGTGGCGTTTCTCGGGACCGCCATGAATTGCGCTAAGTGTCACAATCATCCCTTGGAAAAGTGGACCAACGACGAATACTTCGCCTTTGCCAATCTGTTCTCACGAATTCGCACCAAGAACGGGGCCACGGCCGACGAACGCATCGTCTTCAGTGCGACGGAGGGCGATTTGGTGCAGCCTCTCACGGGCAAGCCTCAACCGCCACGGGCTCTCGAAGTCACTCAACCCCTTGCCATGAGTTCCCCTGAAGATCGGCGGATTGCCATGGCCGATTGGCTCACCTCGCCTAACAATCGACTTTTCAAGCGAACCATCACCAACCGCGTGTGGGCCAACTTCTTCGGCGTTGGTTTGGTAGAAGCCGTGGATGACATCCGCATCACCAATCCCGCCAGCAATGAAGCCCTCATGGATGCGGCTTGCGAACATCTGGTCAAAAACCACTTCGATCTCAAAGCGCTCATGCGTGTGATCCTCCAAAGCGAGACTTATCAACGTAGCAGCGAAAGCTTGCCCGCCAATAAGGTGGATGTGCGTTATTACAGCCATTTTTATCCACGCCGTCTGAAGGCGGAAGTGCTCCTGGACTCCATCGCTCAAGTCACCGCCGTGCCAACCACCTTTGCGATTGATCGACGCAATGCCAATCGCGGCACCAAGGACATCTACCCGATGGGCTTCCGCGCCTTGCAATTGCCTGACTCCAACATTGCCAGCTACTTTCTCAAGAGTTTTGGCCGGGCAGATCGCATCTCCACCTGCGAGTGCGAGCGCACGAATGAGCCCAGCATGGCTCAGGCCCTGCACATTGCCAATGGCGACACCCTGAATGAAAAGCTCTCTGCTGTCGACAATCGCCTGGATCATCTCTTGAAAGCCTCTTTGCCTAACGAAAAGCTGATCGAAGAAGCTTACCTGACCGCACTCGCTCGTCCTCCGAGTGCGACCGAAAAAAGCAAAGCGACTGAATTGCTCGCAACGGCTTCCCCGAAAGATCGGCGAGCCACTTTAGAAGACATCTTTTGGGGCCTGATGAGCTCCAAGGAATTTTTATTTCAGCACTAACTTCCCGCGATGCACCGAGTCAGACTCATGCGCTCCTCATTTCTCTTCTTGAGTAGCTTTCAATTGCTCCTTTCGGGGGCCTCGCATGCCGAAACCCTCGTCTCCTACCAGAAGGAAATCGTTCCGCTCTGGGATCAATACTGCCTGGATTGCCATGGCGCAGATGATGCGGATGGTGGACTAGCTTTAGACACCTTTGCCGCACTGATGAAGGGGGGGGAGGAAGGCGCTTCGATTGTCGCGGGGAAGGCTGAGGAAAGCTTGTTGGTGAAATTTCTCGAAGGTCGGTCTGGCCGCGGCGGGAAGAATGAGTTCATGCCACCAGGCAAACGCGAGAAACTGAAGGCCGAAGAAATCGCATTGATCAAAGCTTGGATCAATCAAGGGGCGAAAGGGCCGGTGGTTGCCGATCAGCCTCCAGCTCCTCGAGAAGTTGTCACCCCCAAGATTGCCTCTAAAGTTGCGCCCAAACGATCGATCCAGGCTTTGGCTTATGCCGATGCCGTGAAGCTTCTGGCGGTTGCACGGTATGGCGAGGTGGAGTTGGTCAATCCGACCAATCAACAAGTCATGAGAAAACTCTCGGGCTTCAAAGGGAAGGTGAACGCGGTCACGTTCTCTCCGGATGGTAGCATCGTGTATGCGGCGGGCGGAGAGGCTGGCATCGCAGGTGAGGTGCGTTCTTGGAAGACGGCAGATGGCATGGCGTTGCACAACTTCCAGGGGCATACGGACGCCTGCTATTCCTTGGCGCTATCGCCCGACGGTCAGACGCTGGTCACAGGGGGATACGATCAAAAGATTCGCCTTTGGAAGGCTGTCACGGGCGAGGCAATTCGTGTTCTAAAGGGGCATAACGGCAGCATCAATGGACTCGGTTTCAGACCCGACGGTCGCGTATTAGCCAGTGCCAGCGCGGACCGGACGGTCAAGCTCTGGAGCATGCCCGATGGGGCTCGACTCGATACTTTTTCTCAGCCCACCAAAGAGCAAAACGCCGTCGTCTTCAGCCGGGACGGCGCCCAGCTTTTTGGAGCGGGGATGGACAACCGCATTCGCGTCTGGCACATCAGCGCAACGGCCAAGGAGGGCAGCAATACCATCGAGACGTCTCGCTTCGCTCATGAAGGAGGCATCTTAAGCCTCGCACTATCGAGCGATGGTAAGCAACTCGCTTCCAGTGCATCGGATCGCTCGATGAAGATCTGGGATGCGGTCAGCCTAACCGAAAAGAAGGTCATCGCTCAGCAGCCCGACTGGACACCTGGATTGACCTTCACGGGAAAGACAGGGCTCTTCTCAGGTCGCGTGGATGGCAGTCTTGGCGCGTATGACTCAGAAACCGGCAAGCTGATCACTGTGGCGAAACCCGTGATGGCCAAGCCCAAAGCGATGGTGAAACCTGAGCTGTCACGCGTCTTGACGCCTGCGCTGCACGCTGGTGGAACCGTCACCTTGATCCTCCAAGGCAAGAACCTGGAGGATCAGCCTCAGATCTTTTTCAGTTCCCCAGAAGTCCAAGGCAAGATCGTCACCGATTCCATTTCAGCGAACCAATTACGCGTCCGCGCCACCGCTGCGGCTACCCTCAAACGCGGCACTTATGAGGCTTGGCTAAAAACCCATCAGGGAGAGACGGCACGCATCAAACTCTATGCGGACAATCTCCCACCTGTTCGTCATGCGGCCGCCCTTTTCAAGCAAGGCCCCGTGTCCCTCTCGGCGCTGCCAGCCAGTTTGTGGGGGACCCTGTCCGAGACTGGACAGCAGGATGTCTATCGCATCCAAGCCACAGGGGGAGAAGAGCTCGTGTTCGATTTGGCCGTGCAGCAGGTGGGGAGCACCATGAAGTCACCACGCTTAGAGATTCTCGATGAGGCCCTGAACATCCTGGCCGCCAATCGCGGGCTGGACGCAGGCAGCGATCCTTTCATTGCCTGGACTCCGGTGCAGAGCGGCGACTACCTTGTTCGCGTCAGTAACACCACTTTGGATGGCGGTCCCGGTCATGTGTATCGGCTCACGGTGGGTGCTCTGCCCTATGTGACGGCTTGGCAACCGCTGTCTGCGACCATGGGGCAGCTCTCCATGGTCACCCTTCTCGGCCATCATCTGGAGAAGGTGGCTCCGATTGAAGTTAGACCGGGCAGCACGGGTTTCTTACCCGTGCCTCCTGCCACCGCAGATGTGCGTTACCGGGTCAACCCCATCCAGTGGGTGAGCAGCCTGACTCAAACACAGGAAACCGAGCCGAACGATGAATTCAAGACAGCACAGACCCTGTCTATTCCAGGCACAGCCAATGCCAGCCTAACTAAAAGATTGTCGGACGCCAGTGGATCATCATTGGGCGACACAGATCACTTTGCCTTTGAGGCCAAAAAGGGACAGGCCTGGATCATTGAAACCCTGGCGGGGATGGCAGGCTCACCAGCGGATACAAAGATCGAAGTGCTGGATGCAAAGGGTCAACCCGTGCCGCGACTGCTGATGCAGGCCGTGCGAGACAGCTACAACAACTTCCGCAGCGTGGATGCTAACAACCCCGACATCCGACTGCAAAACTGGGAGGAAATGGAGCTTAACGAGTACGTCTATTTCAATGGCGACGTCCTGAAGACGTTCCGGATGCCGCGGGGACCCGATAGCGGTTTCTTGTTTTATGCGACGGAGGGGAAACGCCGTTCTTACTTCGACACCAGCGCCACCAGCCACGCTCTCGATGAAGTGTGTTACACGGTGATTCCTCATCCCCTGGGCACAGCTCTGGTGCCGAATGGCTTGCCGATCTTCACCCTCAACTACGCCAATGATGATGAAGGCGAGCGCAAGCTGGGTCGCGACTCCAAGCTCACCTTCACCGCCCCGGCCGATGGACGCTACGTCGTTCGGGTCACGGACACGCGCGGCTGGTCGGGAGAGCGTTTTGTCTATGCGCTGCATATCCGGCCTCCGGCACCGGACTTCAGTCTGACCTTGGATCAAAATAAGCTCACGGCTGTGCCAGCGGGGTCCTCCATCGGCTTCTCGGTCAAAGCGGATCGACAGGATGGTTTCGAGGGGCCGATTCGGGTGGAGATCGCCAACATGCCTGCGGGTTTCTACGCCTCCAGCCCACTCTTGATTGAAGCCGGCCACACCCTGGCCACGGGTAGTCTGCATGCTCTACCGGGTGCGAAAACCGATGCGGATTGGAGTAAGGTCACGGTCACGGCGACTGCGGAGATCGCGGGGAAAACCGTCACTCATCAGGCGAACAACTTTGGCCCCGTCGCTCTCGGAGCGGCGCCGAAGTTCGTCGTCTATCTTGAACCCGACGAGGCCGGTAAACCCAAGGCACGCAAGGATGAGGCCGGCCAAGCTCCTCAGGAGTTGGTGCTGGTGCCCGGCCAGACGGTTAAGGCTTGGATCCGGGTGGAGCGAAACCAGTTCGATGACCTCATCAACTTCGACCTTCACAACCTCCCGCATGGCGTCATCATTGAAGACATCGGTCTCAACGGCGTGCAGGTGCGGGCCAAGGAGAATGAGCGTCCCATCTTCCTTCGCTGTGCATCGTGGGTGCAGGCTCAGGATCGCCTCTGTCATGTGGCCATGGCTTCCGCTCGGGCGGAACAAGACAGCGCGGGACTCACGACGAGCTTCCCCGTCCTGCTGAAAATCCGCCCGAAGACGGGTATGGCAAGCCGTTGAACTGTCATTCGACGGGAATCGTGGAAATGAGAGCCTCGGTGGACACGTTCACTCTGGCTCAGCCATGAAGTCCGTACTGTGTCTTTCTCTCTTCTTAGCCGCTGCTTCCTTGCATGCGGAACTGCGCCTGCCCGCCATCATTGGCGATAACATGGTGCTCCAGCAAAAGCAGTCCAACCCCCTGTGGGGCTGGGACAACCCCGGCACGGAAGTGACCGTGAAGTTTGCCGGGCAGACCAAAACCACCAAGGCCGATGCCCAGGGCAAGTGGATCGTGAAGCTGGACCCTGTGCCTGCAAACGCGACACCGGCCACGATTTCCGTTCAAGGTAGTTCCAACCGTGAGCTGAAAAACGTGCTGGTGGGCGAGGTGTGGATCTGCTCTGGCCAGTCCAACATGGGTTTCACGGTGGATCGCACGGTGACGGCGGATCTGGACATCGCTCAGGCGAAATACCCGCAAATCCGCCTCATCTCGGTGCCGCAGGTCGGCACCCAGGAGATTCAGGACGACTTTAAAGGGCAGTGGGAGGAGTGCTCTCCCACCACCGTGGGGCCATTCACCGCCGTGGGTTATCATTTCGGCCGGGTGCTGCATGACATGCTCGGGGTGCCCGTCGGTTTGATCGACAACGCTTGGGGCGGCAGCGCCTGTGAGGCCTGGGTGAAACGCGATCTGCTGGAGAAAGATCCACGCTTTCAAGACATCATCACCCGCTGGAAAAACACCGAGGCCACCTTCACCCAAGCGGCCTTTGACAAGCAGATGGCGGATCACCAAGCCAAGGTGGATGCCTGGGCGGTCGCACGCAAAGAGGCCCTGAAAACCGGCAAACCTGTGCCACCCAACCCGCCCCGTGCGCCGCAGAACCCGATGACGGGGCAACATCGTCCCGGCAATCTTTACGCCGGGGTTCTGCACCCTACCATCGGCTACGGCATCAAGGGCGTCATCTGGTATCAGGGTGAGAGCAATGCCAGCCGCGCCAAGGAATACCGCGACCTGTTCCCCTTCATGATCCAGCACTGGCGCAATGAGTGGAAACAGGGTGACTTTCCTTTCTACTGGGTGCAACTGGCCGACTTCAAAGCCTATCAAACCGACCCTGTGGAAAGCGACTGGGCGGAACTGCGCGAGGCGCAGACCCTCACCCTGAGCAAGCTGCCTCACACAGGCCAATGCGTGATCACCGATCTGGGTGAAGCCAACGACATCCATCCTCGCAATAAACGGGATGTGGCCGAACGCCTCGCTCGTTGGGCCTTGGTGAAGGACTACGGACTCAAACTGCCTTACAGCAGCCCCACCTACAAAGACGTGAAGTTTGAAGGCAGCCAAGCCATCCTCACCTTCGACCACGCCGAGACTGGCCTGCGTGTGGTGGATACCGACGAGATCCATGGTTTCGCCATCTGCGGGGAAGATCGCAAATGGGTCTGGGCCGAAGCGACGATCCTGCCCGACAGCAAACTGAGCCCCCGCACGCCACGTGGCAATCAGATCTCCGTGAGCAGCAAGCAGGTGGCCAAACCTGTGGCCGTGCGCTACGCCTGGGCAGATAACCCTGTGGCCAACGTGTATTCCGCCGAAGGCCTGCCTGTGACTCCCTTCCGCACCGATGACTTCCCCATGATCACCGACCCTGCGAATCCGAACGGACTCCAGGCTCAAGCGGCCAAACGGGAAGCTGAAATCCGCGAGGTGCAGGCCAAACGCATGGAGGCCCAGAAGAAGGCCGCTGCCGCCAAAGCTGCGGCGGCGAAGAAGAAAGCCTCATGAGGTTTCATTTGCGCTTGTCCATTCGTGTTTCACTCTCGGCGTAGTCCTATGTTTCGCCTCGCTAATCTACTCCTGCTCGGCCTTGCCGTCCTTCTGACGGCTTGTGATTCTACCAGTCCCCGTCAGCAGCAGTTGATGGAATACCGGCGGATGGAGATCGCGGCGGAAACGCCAGGAGACTATTACATTGGACGCCGTTTTCACATCGAGCGCACGCACATCTGGGGTTATGTGCGGCGCCCAGGGCAACCATGGGCTCAGTCGAAGCTAGTCATGATGAGTGAAAAGCTCGCTCGCCAGCCTGACCGCTACCCTGAGATTCCGTCTGGAGACGGCCCGGCCTTCGGCAGCGACCATAACCGCGAGTATCGTCTTTGGGGTTACTTCTCTGGGCGTCGTGTCTATGACCCGAACAGCAATCTGGCACTGCCTGAGTTCGTACTTCAGCGCTATGAGTTGAAGAACGCCTCCCCCGGTTGGCTCTTCCACCCTGGCGAGCGCTTCAATGGCAAGATGCTGCTGCGCGGCGAGCCTGGATCTACGCCTTGAGTTGGGCGAGCAAGGCATCCACCTGCTGTGCCTGATGCGCCGCAGAGAGGGTGATGCGTAACCTCGCCGTGCCGCGTGCAACCGTGGGATAACGGATGGCAGGCACCAGGAAACCAGCCTCGCGCAATGCAGCGCTGGTTTCCACCGCCACCTTCTCATCCCCGATGATCAAGGGGATGATGGCGCTGGAAGCTTGGGCGGGGTCGGTTTGCCCAGCCCCCTCCACCACTGCCCTCACTTGCCGTACATGTTGCTGCAATGCTTCTCGACGGCGGTCACCCTCTGGCCCCTGAATCAGGCCGAGAGCCACGCCTGCCGCCGCGGCGACAGCTGGGGACGGAGCCGTGGTGTAGATGAAGCTGCGTGCTCGGTTGATGAGCAGGTCCACCACCGCCCGAGAAGCCGCGAGGTAGCCACCACTCAAGCCAAAGGCCTTACTGAGTGTGCCCATCTGCAACTCGACGCGTTTCTCGAGCCCGAGGCTGGCGGCGAGTCCACGCCCCTGAGGGCCGAGCACCCCGACCGCGTGGGCTTCATCCAACAAGAGCCAAGCTCCATAACGATCTTTTAGCTCAACGATTTCTCTCAGCCGAGCCGCATCGCCATCCATACTGAAGATGGACTCCGTCACGACTAAGACACGGCCTTTCGCGGTCTGGAGCAGACGCTCGAGCTTCTCCAGATGATTGTGCGGAAACACGCGCAGGGTTGCTCCACTGAGTTTGGCCGCATCCACCAGACAGGCATGGCTGAGCTTGTCCAAGATGACCGTATCTCCCGGCCCTAGCAAGGCGGGCAGGGTGCCGATGGGCACCGCAAAGCCACTGGTGAATGTCAGCGCCGCTTCACTGCCTTTAAAAGCCGCCAGTGCCTCTTCCAACTCCAGGTGGGGACTCATCGTGCCACAGACAAGGCGTGAGGCTCCCGAGCCGGCTCCATAACGAACGATGGCTTCATGCAGTGCCGCCTTTAAGGTCTCTGACGCAGCCAGGCCCAGGTAATCATTGGAGGAAAAGTTCAGATACGTTTTCCCCTGAAGCTGCACCACCGGTTCTTGGGGCGAGTCCAAACGGCGAAGGTCGCGCCAGAGCCCCTGATCACGGAGTTCATCCAGCTCAGCCTGGATCTGCCAACTCACTCCTTCAGCCTCCGCTCCACGATCTCGTCTTTCTCCACCCCCAGCGATACGGCTTTCTCATAATGCCGTTTTGCCAATTCCAGAGCTGGCGGTTTCTGATCCAGATAAAGCAGCGCTAAGTTGAAGTGGGCGATGCCATACTGAGGATTCAGTTCAATCGCCCGCTGGAGCTCAGTTTGCGCGGCATCGATCCAGCCAAGATTCTTCGCAGCAATGGCGAGGTAGTTGTGAGCACGGGCATCGGTCGGCTCCTCATGGATCGCCCGGGTGAAGCAAGAGATCGCCCGGTAGGTATCGCCCTGCGCAGAGTAAATCAGGCCCAAGGCATTCCAGGATTGAGCCACCGTGGGATTGATGCGGACTGACTTTTCAAAGGACTCGAGGGCCTCTTTGGTCCGTCCCGCCTGCTGCTCCACCGCTCCCAGATTGGCCCAAGCCAGAGCATTTTGATCGTCCAGCTTCAGCATTTCTTCATAGGCCGCCCGGGCTTCATCCCACTTCTGCTCACCGAACGCCACCGCTGCTTTTTGCGATAAAATCGTCGTGTTATCTGGCAATCCGCCAATGGTGCCGGGAGGCGCAATCCCCATGGCAGGCACCGCTGGTGAAGCGGGCACAGGCTTTGCCGCAGGTGTGACGGGCACCGGGGCGGCCGTGGGCGGTGCAGTCGCGTCTGGAGCAGGTTTAGGCGTCGAAGCAGGCGCGGTCGGTGCCGCTGCAGGCTCCTGCGCGATCACGTGAAATCCGGCGACCCTGAACAAAAGAAAGCAGATGATAAAGCGATTTGCAGGCACGCTGAAAGAATCGTGCAGAAATATCGGGCGTGCAAAGGTTCGCTGCACTGGATTGTCCAGATTTAGAAAATTTTTGCGATAATCTACCGTGAAAATTGGTTGCGCAATCAAACCTAAGGAGTGAAGTGTTCGGGCGAACAATCGCTCTTATGTTCGATCTCTCCACAAAGCTCACCGACCGCCAGCGGGAATTGCTGGATTATCTGCGCCAGTATCAGCGTGAAAATGGGGTCATGCCCAGCACGCGTGATATTCAGCGCCACTTTGGCTTTTCCAGTCAAACGGCGGCGATGAGCCACCTGCGTGCTCTGGAAAAGAAAGGCGTCATCCAACGTCATCCGAACAAAGCCCGTGCCGTTGTGTTTCCAGAAGACCTGGAACGTGCGGAGATCATGGACATCCCCCTCTACGGCATGATTCCCGCTGGTTATGCCAGTCCTCAAGAGCAACAGGCGGATGGTTCCATTGCGGTGGATGTGAACACTCTCGGTCTGGGGCGGAACGCCAAAGCCTTCGCACTCAAAGTGCGCGGCGAATCCATGATCGGGGCCAATATTTGTGATGGTGACATGGTGATCCTCGAAACCAAGGAACCCCGGCCCCGTGACATTGTCGCCGCCCTGATTGACGGTGAAACCACGCTGAAGCGCTTCCTTGTCAAAGACGGTTTGCCTTACCTCAAGGCGGAGAATCCCGACTTCCCTGATCTGATCCCCGCCAATGAATTGATCATTCAAGGGGTCATGCAGGCGCTGATCCGCCAAGTGCGCCGGGATTGACTCTCACCTGGGCTTTCGGACAAGAAGCCGCTGTCATGGCGCCCAGCCACCACGTCGAGCGGCTCTCGCCTCAGCCTCCAATCGCTGAAGCTCTGCTTCATACTGGGCGGCGCTGCGCCCGTCAGGTAACGTTGTGCCTGTGGTATGAATCCGCGCCAACCCCTCTCGCACGAGCTTGGCGGACAGATCTTCACCATCAGGAAAGACGATGAAGGCATAGTGTCTGCCGCTATTAAACACGCCCTGCCAACGCGTGAAAACCGTGAACGGCTTCTCCATGAGCCATTGCCTCGAGAAGGCCTGGGCCTGGCGACCTAAAGCCAGCGTGCGTGGCTCGCTGAGGCCGCCGAAATAATCGCCCTGCTCACGAAGCCGATCGCCGTTGTAAGCATGTCGACGCTTCTCGGGGCAATCGGCAAAGTAGAGCCGCAATTCATGGACCTGATCGCGATAACGGAGCTTGAAGCTGTCGCCATCGTTATTGGAGTCCTCCACCCATCGCATATCCGGCATGACCTCAAAGACCTTGGTAGACTTCGCGGATCGAGGAGGCGACACCTCGACCGGCTTTTGGATTTCCTTCCAGATCTGACTGCCCAGTGCGGCCAGGAACAGCAGGAATAGCCAAGTGAACGAACGACGCGGACGAGAACGCGACTTGGAGCGGGAACGACGGCGCGGCATGAGCTCAACCAACAAATTCAGAGAGATCGATGCCCTTATTGACGGCCTAACAAACGACGCACTTGGTCTTCCGTGTAAGCCGGTTTGCGGTAGTTCTCCTCCGGCACAATGAATTTTGGCCGATCATTTTTCTCCTGGCTTCGCTTCGCATCACGATTCGCCGTTGTTTTGAAGACGTCACTGGCACCAGAAAAAGTCTGCCCACTTTCGCGTGCAGATTGATCAGCAAACGCACTATTCCCCGTTTTAAAGCCATCGTCCGCAGCCGAAGACACTTTGCCACTTTGAGCAAAGCCTTGCTTCGCCATGGCGCTCTTATCATCTGCCCGTGAGTAGCCGCTGGTTTTAAAGGAACCCGCATTCGTGTAGGCATGAGTGCCTGAATATTGGTTCGAATGATAGCTTTTGCGCCCCAACCAGCCGCCGGTGCCTTTGCCTTTAGTAACGCTGGATTGCATCGCTTTATCAAACACACTGCGATCATTCGGATCACTCATGCGACGACGCGACGAAGCGAAGCGATCCGCCATGCGTTGAGACATCACGGAGGGAGTGGGTTCTTGCTTCTCGCTAGAAGAACAGGAACTCACAAGTGGTAGCATCGCCACCAGATAAAGACTGCGGGGGGAAATCATGGCTGGAGGGAAGGCTGAGGCAGCCCAAGAGCGCGTCGGCTCAGAAATAGCACTTCTTTCTGAATGCCCTCCGGCAGGTGAAACTTGGGTAGCTCGGTCTCTATAGATGCCAGTTTACCCCAGCTTTGGTAAAGCTCAAAAATGAGATCGGCCGTTTCGTTGACCATGGTCCAGTGGTTTTTGAGAAGGTAAACCTCCGCCGTTTCCCAGTCGTGATTTCGGATGAGAAAGCGCACCCAGGCCACACTTAAATCGGGTTGCATCGACTGTGTACTCTCCAGCTTCAGCAAAGCTGCTTCATACAGCTCCCTAGCCCAGCCGGGCTCACCGATGTCCTCGAACGCCTGGGCCCACTCCGCAGGCTGGACTCCTCCCGGCACACTCCGGCGGATCACTTCGGCAAAGAATTCCTGAACAGTCGCACGCTCACCCATCGCGTGAGCCACCCTGACCATCAGCGGCATCCGGCGGCCGTCCAGGCGGAGGGTCGGTAGCTCTTGCAGAACTTCACAGGCTTCCCAAGCCCAGCGCACGCGTTGCGCTTTCAGCAGAGCCTCGGCACCCAATTCCACGCAGATTCGGTCGCCCTCTTTGGCCGCCGTCCAGCCAAGCGCAATGTCCCGACTCATTTTATCGGTCAGCACCTCGGCCAGGGCACAAAGCGCAAGAGTTGCCATGGGGCGATCCACCCCCGCGCGAACCTCCGCCCGGAGGATTCGTATCCAGGCCTGTTGATTGGCTCCTTGGCCTTGTTTGGTCATCCACGACGCGAAGCCTTTCAACATGTCCCGATCCCGACAGCGTGCCCTGAAGAGAGAGGCCACCTGAGCGCGACCTCGTTCTGGTGTCCAATTCGATTCATGAGCCATCAGTTTCAGCAACTCCAAGCGTAAGAAGAAACGGTCTGCGTCTTCCTGCACCTGTCGTTCTCCTTGGGTGAGGAAATTCAGGGCTTCAGTCGCCCGATCATGAGTCCGCAGCAGTTCAGCGAGGTGAGCAATGGCGTCGAGTGACTTTCTGGCCACGGCGATTGCCATGAGCTCTCTAAATTCGTCCCAGCCCCCTTGAGCAGCCACAAGGTCGGCTCGCAATAGCAAGACTTCTTTGCCCAAGCTACCGCTGGATTCGACGAGGGAAACAGTGCGAAGAGACTCTAAAGCTTCCTGACTCTTTCCCATTTTGTGAAGCAACCGAGCCTGATGCAGGCTGCTTTCAGCATCAGGGAGGATACCTCTCTCCTCATTGGTGGTGAAAGCCAGGTGGAGCCGATTCCATGCAGCGAGTGCCTCTTGATCTTGCCCTAAGCGCTCGTGAAGAAGCGCCAGCTCACGCAGATAAGGCACCTCATGGGGAATCCGCCCCTGGAGGACATGGGTGACTTCAGGCAAGAAGCCCCGAGTATGGAGTTCCTTGAGATTGAAATCCTGCGCTAAAAACCACGCATGTTTTTCACGTAGCACTTCGTCCCCAGGTTGCGGCGGTTTCATGGGCGGCTCAGCCAAAAGCAACTGAAGCGTGAATTGCAGGCCAACTTGGGTTTCGCGTGCGGACTCGCTGGCTCGAATCAGCCATTGGGCATACTCAGGATTCGCAGGGGCTCGGCTGGGCAGCAGACGATACACATCGATTGCCTCCCGGGCCATGCCGAGGGATTCAAGACGGCCGCCCAGTTCACTCACCGTGTCCACAGACACTTCCAATCGCATATCCACGCTGCCCAGATACTCACGAATCATGCGCTGCCGGGTGGGGAAGTCCACCTGACGGAGCTGACGCATCAGATACGCCAGCCGCCATTCCCCGAACTCCTGACCGCTTCGAGAACTCAAGCCGACAGCCCCCCAAGAAGCGGCGAGGCCGTCATTGGCTTTCTGCACCACACCGGCAAGCCCCTGCTGCACAAAGCTGGCTTGAATTTCCCGGGTCTCTTCCCAGAGCCCGCGCAAATGCATGGGCTCCTCATGCCTGCTGCTGCCCTGCGGGGCTAGGAAACCTTGAGATTCGCCCATGCGGCGAGCCCCCAAAAAATCTCCAGCGATGAAGCCACGCATCTCTTCTGCTGCCGTGTCTTGAGCTCCCGCCAAGCCCGCCACCGCCGACTTTCTCAAACGGGTGAGTGCCGAGTCGGGAATGCTCTGCAAGCGTTTCCAAGCAGCGCGCAGCGTGTCTTCCTTGGCTTGCTCCGAAACGGCTAACCGACTGGCTGTGCTCAGACTGTAGAGATAGGGATCGTAAGTGCCGCGATAAGTGCCGGGCAGGATGGGACCTCTCACCACTTGATCGAGGTATTCACGGGCCAAGTCCCATCGTTCCGCAGACTCTGCGATGCGAGAGAGGAAGAAGGCATAGTCATCCGCCAGAGCCACGGAATTTCGCCTCAAGCTTTCCCCCAACTCAAGGGCTTCGGTGTAGCGTTGCTGATCCTGAAGGTCCCGGGTGATCTCGAGGATGGAAGCGTTCATCAGCAGGCGTGATGCACCGAGTTCTGTTAGCTCGCCTTTGGCGAACTTGAAGTTATCCAGATCGCTGAGCATCGCCACCACCCCTAACAGCAAACGTTTTCGCCGTCCAAGCTGCGAGCTGTCCAGCGCCTTCTCATTCACCCAGGCCAAGCCTTCTTTCATTCCGTGAGAACGCAGCATCAGCCACAGCAGGCAAAACTGGTTTTCCAGGCTGAACTGTTTTTTTAGAGTCTTTTGCAGCGCCACTCGAAACTCTGCGCCTGCGTCGACATAGTAGAGAGCCCACAAACGCTCGATGTTGGATTTGTGAGGCAGGGACCAGTCCTCGATCCACGCTTGGATCTTCGCCTCATCCTTTTGCTGAATGAACAGCTTTGCCAACTCCTCCACGACCCGAAGCCTAACAAAGTTTACCTCCACTGGAAGCTCACTGAATTCGGGCCTTTGAAGATTCAAAAAAGCCCGCAGTTGAGTGGTCTCATCATGTTCCAAGCCAGGCGCTGTATCTAACAGCGCGGTGATTTCGGTCACGGGACCGGGGGCGCTCGACTTGCGAATGGGCGTCAGTGGCAGCGGCTGCCTCTCTGTCGCGGAGGAAGGGGAAGGGGATGTCTTCGCCAAAATCTCCCGCAGGTAACGTTCCGCAGCTTCATCATCGGCCAACCGCAAGCACTTCAACGCAATGCGCAGTTGTGAGCTGGCATCCCAAGGGCGCACGATGGCCACCTGCTCATAGACTCGCCTCTCGGCTTCGTCTTGCCCGGTGGCCTTGTAATGATCCGCAAGGTTCTCAAGCGCGGTGGCATCTTGAGAAAAGCGGCTTTCCAGACGTCTCCGCACGCGATCGGCTTCGGCGATTTGAAAGGTTTGCTCAAGTAACTCCACCAAGCGACGAGACTCCACGGCCAGCTCTGTCGGGGGCGCCGAAGCGGCAATCTGTTTCTGAAAGTAGATGGCCGATTTGAGATCTGAAACCCGGAGGGCCGCTTCACGCAGCTGGCTAAGAGAAAAGGGCGTTTCCGGTGAAGTGTAATAGGCCTGCTTCATGGCCTGGAAAGAGCGAGCGTCGTCGCCCTTCTTTTCATAAATCAATGCCAGAGCTTCATGGTAAAAACCATCGAAAGGGTGCCGTCTTGTCTGCTCGGTTAAAGCTTCCTCCAGAAGCTTCAGCCGTTCTTGTATGATCTCCGGCGGCATTTCTCCACCATCGGCCGACCATAACAATCGATCCGTAAAACGGCGCAAAGCCTCTCGGCGGCGCTTGGCATCGGTCTCTCTCTCCACGATCTCCAGTTGAGCTTGGACATACTCGGGGAACTTCCGCTGGCGTAAAAGCAGGTCTGCATAGCGCTCCAGCAGTGGCACGGCGGCAGTGCCGCTGGCTCTCTTCACGGCTTCCTTCCACAGCTTCAGAGCGTCTTCCATCCGCCGCTGGATGGTGTAAGTCTGCGTAAGCGCGGAGAGGAGTTGATCCGAGTCCGGTGTCTCGCGATAGGCCTGCTCAAGGAGAGCCGTTGCCTCCAGGCCCGGTGGCGGCACTGAACCGTCTCTAAACCAGCGATTGCTTTGCAAGGAAGCGACCGCTGCCTGCTCAGCCTCCAGCAGCAGCTCACTGAGCCTTAAAATGTAACGCACTTTATTGCCTGCATCTCGAGTGATCAGACGATGCAGCACTCGTTCTGTCAGAGCTTTGTTTTTGTCGGCCAGAGAAAGCTCCAGCAGCAGCTTCTCAGCTTCCAGAGACATCTCACGTACCTTTCCCGTGGCGGGGTCCATCTGAAGAAGCCGGAAAAATAGATAGGCCTCCGCATGCATCTCCGTGCGTAGCGCCCACCATGCCGCTCGAAAGAGACGCTCAGGGGAACGGACTGCCAGTGCAGGGTTCGTCTCCATCTTGACCCACTCTTTCTGGCCCAGGAGCGAGGCTTCGCTTTTGTCCTTGGTCGTTGCCGGGGTGGGGAAATCGAAGATCGCTCGCGCCTTCTCCATCACAGCCTGTGGCAGCGGATTCAGAGCGCCTTCCTCAGGAGCACCGCTGGCAAAGCCTTTCCCTGTAAAAGCATCTGGAAGCTTAAAATCTCCAGCGGTGCCGACATGAGTTGTCGTTTCGACCTTTTTTTCTCCCATGAGCACCGAGAAAAGCCGTTCATCGACATCCAAGCGATCCTCATCGGTCGAGCTACTGGCCCAGGCCTTTTCCAAAAGTGCTGCGGCTTCTTCATAATCACCGTGTTCGGCCAACAAATCCGCGAGACGCAGCAACTCTTCTCGTCCTGCGCCAGACTTAGACAGAGCTTCTCTCGCCAACATGATGGCACTGTCCAAGTCACTGCCTGAAGCCAGGAATGCCGCCGCATCATTGAGGCGACGCTGTTTCTCCGGTTCATTCACTGCCTGTCCGGTGTATTGCCGTAGCAAGGCCTCCGCTTTCGCGTTGTCTTTGCGCGTCCGATAAAATCCTGCCAATTCAAAAACAGCTTCGGGGCGGCTCGGTTCACGTTGGACCCGTGCTTGCAGGATCCATTCAATCACTGCATCCAAAGTCCGGGTTTGGGCAAAATTCAGCGCCTGTTTTTCCACTTCAGGGGCACTGCTTTGGCGATCCAAAAGTTGCTTCAAGCGAGCGGTGGCCTCCGCCGGTCTTCCCTGTCGAAGGTCCACATCACAGCGGAGAAAAATCAGCGCAGGGAGATCACTGCCATCGCCTTTCATCCGTTCATCCAGAAGTTGTCCCGCTTCCGCCGCCCCATCATGGTCTAACAAGGAACGCACCAAGTCCCAACGATAATCCACCACCTGAGGCACCTCTTTCACAAGGACCCTCAAAGCCGCCAAATGCTGATCAAGATCCACCGTGATTTCATAAAACTGGACCAAGTCTCGCAAGGACCTTTCACTCACCGGTTTCTTTTCTGCCTCACTTTGCAACTGCAAGCGCAGGTCATCCAGATTCCCAAACCGTTCGTGCAAACGCACCCGCCGCCGAAAGAACTCCGCATAGCGTGCATCTCGAAAATCCAACAAACTCAGGCCCTTCAACAAGGCAGCATCGGCTTTCAGAAATTCGTCAGCATGCTCCAAAATCCGAGCCAGATTATAAAGGGCATCCAGGCGCTTCTGCGGATCACTTTGATTCGCCAGCGTTTCGTAGAAGCTGGCTGCTCGGGCTGGGAAACCAGCGCGAAGCAGCAACTCCCCGACCTGCCGAATGATACCGATATCATCCGGCCGCAGTCGGGCAGCTTTTTCCCAAGCCTGAGCAGCCTCTTCCGTTTTTTTGGCCGCAAGTGCGAGCGTTCCCAGTTCGATCAACGCTTGAGGCTTGGCGGGATCATTGTCCGGCAACCTGTCTTCCCACCGCTGGATCAGCATCCATGCCGTGAGCGGATCCGCCAATTCCCGGGCGACCTCTGCACGCGCGCGCAGGGCGAGAGGTTGGGTCGGCTCAGCTTTTAAAACTTCATCATAGAGAGAAGCCGCTTTTTTGAGGTCGCCGGCGCGGCGGAATAGATGTCCCTGCACCAGCAAAACCGTCGGATGGCGCGTTGTCTGAGCTTGAGCCGAGATGTTTTCCAAGAGCAGCGGCGTGGCCCCGTGCTTCTCGTAAAGATTCCACAGAAGTTCGACCACCCGGCCATAATCCGGCTGACTGACCAGCAGTGACAAATACTCATTGGCCAGTCGTGTTTCTCGCTCGGTCCATGCCTTGGGTGTCTCCTGGGCCGTGGCCAGCTCCATGCAGCAAAAGGCAAGCAGACCCAGATGCCGCAAGCGACGACGGGAACAGGGATTCCATAAGCGAGACTGCATGATCGGACTTCAAACATACGAGCATAGCACGCTCCATGTTTATCGAGAACCGAAAAGCCGATGGGATCATTTTGCTGACCCCAATGACAGTTAGCCGACAAGCATTTTATTCTCAATAATGATAGAATATGTTATAAATAAATCGCAAAACAGTGAATTCCGTAATTGAGATGCGCGCGTAATTACGTAAATTCAACTTGTTATCAAAATTGAGTATGAACACCGCGAAGCTTCCACTCATTTCTCCCCACACTGGGTTCAGCCTTTTGGAAATGCTGATGACCGTGGCTATCCTCGGCATCATGACCAGCCTTGCTCTCACCTGGTTTGGGGGAAATGGCAGCGATGTGCGCCAAGCACGCGATCAACGAAATGCTCAGAGCATCTGCTCACTCTGCCAGGTCGTGAATGCTGCCGGTTATGAGTTGGTGGAGGACAGCAGCACGGGATTGGACATCGCTCGCAAGCTGGGGGATGGCATCACCATCGAAAAGGGACTCATGAAAGGACAGGTTTTTCAGCTCCCAGGGCTGGGGCAAGAGGAACTGGAAGGCGCGGCTCGTTACATCTCCATCCAAGGCGGGCAGGTTCGCTACGATGTCGGAGGCAAAGCCGAGAATGGCGCGACCAGTCAAAACGGCCAATCCTAAGGGACTGAGGATGAGCCTTTGACCTTTGAGCAGGACCTCCCACAGTAGGTGCGGCCATGGTGAACCGCGCCTCTCTCTTTTTAGCCCTGCGCTATCTGCGCCCGAAGCGATCTTTCGTCTCGGTGATCACGACGATTTCCATCCTCGGGGTGGCTGTCGGCGTCCTCATGATGGTGGTGGTGCGTGCTGTGATGCTGGGCTTCGAGGTGGACTTTCGTGATACGCTCATGGGGGCCGAACCCCACGTGTTGTTGAGTCGTGATACCACATCGAGCGAAGCCCCACCCTGGCAGGAAGCCCTCAAAAAGATCAAACCGGCGACCGGCATTCTTTCCGCAGCCCCCTATGCAGGGGGCATGATGTACATGGCCAATGGAGACTATCAAACCGCGACCTTGGTTCTAGGGCTTTCGCCCGCAGAGGCCACTCGCAACCTCGCCAAGCTTCAACCTCATCTCCTCGATGGCAGCCTCGACCTTGCGGACGGCACCATCGTGATCTGTGATGAACATGCGCAGCAACTTGGCGTGCGCCTAGGCGATGAAATTAGCGTCTACGCCTCCCAAAACGTCAATGCGGCCGTGCGCCAGTACAGCGCCGCTAACGAAGAAGACTCCAGCGAGAAAAAGCAGGCAATTCTAGATCAGATCAAACTTCATCCGCAAACACTGCGCATTTCAGGTGTCCTGCGGACCGAGAGTGCTGGCTACAATGGCTATGTCTCGCTGAAAACAGGGCAGGCTCTCTATCAACTCGGCGATCAAGTGACTGGCATCGCCCTCGAACTGACATCGCCTCTCCAAGCTAAAATCTTGGCGCAAGGCCTGACCAATCAATTGCCTGGTTGGAAATACAGCCTGTGGACCGATGCGGGGGAGGCCCGACTGGCCGCCATGCAAAACGAGCAAACGATGATGCAGTTCGTGCTCTCCATCATCGCCCTGGTGGCCGCCTTTTCGGTGATGAATACCACCATCACCGTGACCACCCAGAAGCGCCGCGAGATCGGCGTTCTCGCCGCCTTAGGCAGCAAGCCAGGGCAAATCGTCAATGTCTTCCTGGTACAAGCCGTTGTCGTGGGAGTACTCGGCACGGGCATCGGTCTGATCGGCAGCCTGCTGGTGCTGTGGCTGCGCAATGATATCCGCGAGATCATCACCTGGGTCACAGGTGGTCAGGTCCACGCCGTGGAGGGTGTCTTCCTCTCCACCATCCCGGCCTATGTACAGCCTTGGGATGTCACGCTGACCTGCCTCATCTCCATCGCCTTATGCATCGTTGCGGGTTTGATTCCCGCTTGGTTTGCCGCCCGGGTGGACCCCGCCGTGGCCCTGCGCGATTAGATGGAGATGAACGGATTCAGAGCCCGACTGCTTGACGAGGATTGGTATCCAACAGCAATTCCAGCTCTGCCTTCGTTAAGCCAAGGGACTGCTGTCCATTCGCTAAAATGCGCGGCACCGTCACCGTGCTACCCACGAAGTGAGAACCATCGGGAGAGCGAGCGACGAGATCCTCCCCAATTTTGATATCCCAACCCGCAAGGGTGTAGTTGCCGGGGCCTAACCGCGCCGCTGAGATGGCATCCGTGACAAAGATGGTTTTCTCCAAGCCGGCACAACGCAGGTAATTGATCAACGCAAAGAAATCCACATGCACGCCATCTGGAATGAAGCATAACCAGAGGCGATCTCTCAACGTCAAGGCACGCTGGATGATGTTGTCATGACGATGCATGATCATCGGACAGCCATTGCCAACGTGGGTGAACATGCTCAGCCCGTGCTCAGTGGCGGCGCGAAGCTGATCCAGCGACGGATTGCAATGCCCTGCGGAAACGGTGACGCCGTTGTTGGCGAGAAACTCGGTGACATGAAAGCCGTCATCACACTCGGGTGCTAAAGTGATGATTTTGGTCAGACCTCCAGCCGCATCGAGAAGGCGCTTGGTATCCTCCAGATGCGCGGGCTTCACACAGTGAGGCGGATGTGCACCGACATACCCTTTTTCAGGATTGATGAAGGGGCCCTCAATGTGAATCCCGGCAATGACTTCCTTCACCAGAGGATCTTTCTCGCGCAGCTCCACCAGCGTCTGCATGCGTCGCTCCAGGGCATCAATCTCATCGGTGATGAAGGTGGCTAGGATGGCATCACAGCCATCTTCACGCAGGCAATGACAAGCATGGTGCAGAGCCTCTGCGGTTAGACCATCGCGGTTAAAGTCGGTGCCTGCGTAGCCATTGACCTGGAGATCGAGCGGTTTCATGAAATTCGGTTGGGGTTCGGGCAGACACTACCAGCAGGCCGCCACTTTATGCGACCTCGGATATCTCCAGCTTCCGTGCTTTTGTGATGAAGCTCTAGGATCAGGCCATCAGGTTCATTAAACCCGTCAAGGCCTCCCGCAGCGAAGAAGTCTCTTGCTCACCAGGAATTTGGCCTCGCACCCAGGCGATCACCAACAAGCCCAACCGAGTTTGGCAAGGGATAATGGTCAGGCTTTCACCTGTCACTAAAGTCTGCTGCTGGATCTGCTGAAAACCATTGGCTGCTTGGGCACTTGCTCGGATGGCAGCATTCCATGCCATCATGCTGGAGATGACGAGACCCGAGCGCTTCGGAGGTCCCCAAAGGAGGTCCCCATATTCATCCACGACCAGCAAGTCACCGACACCCCAGGTCTGACCCGTCCAATAAGCAAAGGCTTGTAAGCGATCTTTAACCGTTGCTGAGGGATCTACCTGAACGAGAGGCTGAGGTGCTGGAGCCATCACGGGGGTGGCACTCTCCACAGTGATGGGAGTTTCAGCCAAAGCCGATATGGCCTCACATGCGGTTGGCTGAGGGGCGGGCTCCACCACGGGCGGGGGCTCAGGTGCTGCGATCTCGGGCTCAACAGGGGTTTCGGTCGAAAAATCAGGAGCGTGGAAAACAGCAGCAGGAGCTTCCACCACCTCCGGCTGAGGCGTCAGCAAACCCGCACGAATCGCCTTTTCCCGGATGGATTGCAATTTCTGGCGAAGAGCAGGCAAATCCAAAGTTGCCTCAACGGCATCCTGGTCTGAACCAACAGACGGTGCCTGATCCGAGAGCAAGGGCTCCGCAGATTCAGGCACGATCGTTTCAGCAGCGGGCTCCGGTTCAGGAGTCCGAGCAGGTGGGCGCAGCGACTCAGCGAGTGAGGCGACCTCTTCGGGATCAATCCAGGAGACTTGCATGGTTATCGGAGGATTGGCGTTCCTGAGAGAGACCGGTGCGTTGCTCAATCTCAGCAGCAAGTTGGTCAAAGACCAAAGCTTCGGGGGGAGGGTTACGTTTGATCAAAGCCACGGGCACCCCCATGGCACTGGCTTCCAGGAAAGAATTCATGCGTGGCACGTTCTGGTCAAACATCAGGTCTGCGGGCAGCAGTGCCCGTAACTCAGAAACCACCTTTTGGCTGATCGGGTTGTCAGGCATCACCATCGTGAGCAAAATGCCCGCCACCCGCACCCCGGCACCCTCGGCGCGGAAGCGTGAAAAAGTTTCCAGCATATGTGGCACACTGCGCACGGCCAGTGGCTCCGCCTGCTGAGGCAAAATGACATAATCGCAGGCCTTGATCACCGCTTCGGACATGCCATTCAGACCCGCGGCTGTATCGAGGATGACGCAATCCACGCCACGGCCATCGGCGGCGCGCAACAAGTCGGCCAAACGGGCAGGCACCTCCGCCTCTGCCCAGCCTTTGCGAGCGCAGGCATCGTACTGCCCGGTGGGCAGGATCTGTAGTTCTGGCAGGCGCGTGGAAAGCATCAGCTTATTGATATTTTTTTCCCCACCCAAGAAATCGTAGAAGCCCTGCTTGGCGCGCGTGGATCGTGCCAAGGAAAGTCCCACGCCTCCCTGAGGATCGGTATCGACAAGAAGTGTCTTCCATCCTCGCCTCGCGAGAGAATAGGCGAGATTGATGCACAGCGTGGTTTTCCCCACGCCACCTTTCTGGCTGGCCGTTGCTATGGCTATCACGCCTGCCAGATAGACCACCCTGAAAAAAATGCAGCCGCTTTTTTCAAGAGTTGCAGAGTTCCATCCTCTGCGTCGCTGCACATTCGGATGAGCAAAATGGCCAAGCCGATCTCACGGATGAACTTCGTGATGCGAGTGCCAGCTAAAAAGCTCGAAAGGCCCTCACGAATCGCTAGGATGTGAACAATCTCCATCCCATCTCACATGAGAAGTCCTGTCGGCTCGAAAAAACCTATGGTGGTCGTCCAACTTGAAGAAGGACTCAAAGCCTATCGCTGCCCAGAAACCGGAGGGCATTACATTCCCGCCGTCGCCTACATGCGCTGGCTCTCGGGTTTGCCCGCTCGCACACCGCAACTGCCCGCGGCTGCGGACCCTGCCTTGACCCTAGAGCCCCCGTCTGAGTCCCCCGCTTATTGCTGCCCCGAAACAGGCACCCTCATGATTCGTTATAAAGTCGGGCACGGTTTCAAGTTCTCGATAGACCGCTCCATCACAGGCGGCATTTGGTTGGATCAAGGCGAATGGGAATCTCTGCGTAGCCGGAACTTTCACGATGAGATTCACCTGATGTTCACCACCCCCTGGCAGCGCGAAGCTTTACGCGAAGAAGTCTCCGCGAGCCGCCGAACCCGATTGGAAGAACGCATCGGCAGTGAATTGCTGGGACATCTGGATAGCCTCAAATCCACGTTGGAAAATCATCCCCATCGCGACGAAATCATCGCCTATCTGATCCATTCATAGGTCAAACAAACGAACGCCGTGATCGGTCGTTGTTTTTGTTATTCTTCATTTGATCCGCCGCGGGTGGCGGGTTTGTTGGCGGTGCGATCATCCATGAGTGCATGTTTCTTCCTCGCTTGGGCAGGCTATGTCGTCGTCACCTTTGGGCTGGGTTTTGTCTGGCATCTCGTCCTTTTTAAAGACACCTATCGAAAGCTCGCCATCTTCTCGCGGATCGATGATCCGATCATTCCACTAGGCCTCAGTGCCATGCTCATTCAGGGTGCAATCCTGGCCTATCTCTTCCCATTCATCCAGCAGGATGGCAGTATTTGGATGGAAGGCCTTCGATTTGGTGGGATCCTCGGTCTTTTCATTGCGAGCAGCGCAGTCATCGCCGAGGCGGCCAAACAACGCGTCGCCTCCCTATCCAAGTGGCTGTTGTTAGAAAGCACCTACTACCTTATTCAATTCTCGTTGGCGGGCATCACCATCGCCGCCGCTTATTCGCGCTGTGCGACCAACTAGGGGTTCAGCTAAACCGTGAAATGCGGGAGGCTATGGATGAGCCAATCAAACCTTGCGCAGCTTTTTAATGATACCCGTCCTTACCTCAATCCAAGCGGACGCCTTGTTGGATGAGTTGTGTCGCACACTCGGCTTCTGTCCTCCTCTAGAGGCTCTAGAGACGCTAACTCGTCAACCACCTCCAGATATTGAAGCCTTCACCGACGCGGTGATCAGAGCCGATGCACTCGCCCCCGAGTGCGACATCTCTCTGCGTCTATATCGGCAAGTTCGAGCGATTGTAACAGCTCATTTCCATCAAGCCGAAGATGCTCGACAGAGAGTCTCTAGCTATCAAAGCGACTCCGTGGATAGCCATTCAAACCGAATTCGCCATTAATATGTGCCTAAAGGCAGTCACCACTCAACGAATTACCTCAGGCATATCCTGAAAGTTGATCTCTCCTTATTCATGAGAAGATGGTGCGCGGTACAGGGTTCGAACCTGTGGCCCCCACCATGTCAAGGTGATGCTCTACCACTGAGCTAACCGCGCGTTTTTGTCGGACGGGTTCCTTAACCTCACCAAGACGTTAGGGCAACTGTTTTTTCATTGGGGAGGCGGCCTTAATCTGAATTGTTGGGGGGATTCGCTGTCAATCGCAGGATTTCAGAATCAACAAATCGACTGCGAAGCAGATATGACCGTTCTTTCAATGGCAGTTTACCCTTGTGAGGTCTGAGGAATGAAGCCGATTCTTCGGGAGAATGAGGGGGCTGACATGTCGCTAGGCGACAGGCCTTTAGGCACGGCTCATCATCGTCACCACGCGGTGCACGACTTGGGTGAGTTCACCTGCCTCGTAAGGTTTAGGCAGCACGGCGACGAAACCTTTTTCCAGGAAGGTCATCTGGACATCTTCGTTGACGCTGCCGCTGGTTACGACCAAGCGTGCTTCAGGATCATAACGCAAAATTTCTTCCGCAGTCTCGCCGCCATTCATGCCACCGCGTAGGGTCAAGTCCATGAGTACGACATCTGGCGGTGTGCCGGTGCGGGCTAGGCTCTGATAGATCTTGACGGCATCTTGACCGTTATCGCATTCGAGGACCTCGTAGCCGCAGCGCATGAGGATGATTTGGGCGACCTTTCGGAGATCGTCTTCATCATCCACGATGAGCACGCGACCTTGTCCTTTTTTCAAGGGCACCGGGGCATGATCTTTTTCCGAATGGCCAGGTGCCTCCTTTGCAGGAACAGCAGGCAGATAAATCGTGAATTCGGTGCCGATGTTCAGGCGTGAGGAGACGCGGATATCTCCTTCATGAGCATGTACAAAAAGTTTGCAGGTGGTTAGGCCGATGCCATTACCGTCTGGCTTGGTGGTGAAGGTCTCTTTGAACAGGCGCTCCAGATTTTCGGGCGGGATACCACAACCGCGGTCACGAACGACCACCCGAACATACATGCCTGGTTTTAAGATGGAGTCTTCACCGGGGCCAATGTCGGCGTTTTCAGCGTCAACGTCCATGTAGCCACCTTGGGGCATGGATTGGATGCCGTTGAGGATGAGATTCTGAAGGACTTGACTGATCTTCACGGCATCGGCGATGGGCCAACGTAGCCCTGGGGCCAGACGGACTCGGAGGTGAGCATTCGAGCCTGCGCCGGCAAACTTCACCGTATCATGAATGATGGAACCGAGATCGATCGGCTGCTTTTCGCGGGTTTTGGCTTTGCATGCAGTGACCACCTGGGAGGTGAACTGACGTGCTCGCTTGAGACCGCCAAAGATGAGCTGAAGCTCTTCTTTCAAGGCAGGCTGCCCCTGCACCTGTTGGAGAAGATCTGAAAGGCGCATGGTGACTGGGCCTAACAAATTATTGACATCGTGAGCAATGCCTTGAGCAAGAGCGGCCAAGTTGTCTTGCTTCAGTTGTTCTGATTGAGCGTCGAGATCGTCACTGCGGAGGGCAGCCATGGTGGCGCGGGAATTGCCCTGAAGGGGGGTGACGACGAGGGTGAAATTGAGAAGCTTGCGGAGGCTGTTGAAAACGGCGCGCACGCGCCAGCGGCAGCGTTGGGGAGGTTGACCGTAGAAGTTCTGGATCATCGCCTCGCACTCGTAAGCGCCCCCGTTTTCCACCGCACGGTTGAGGGCATCCAGAAGAACGGATGCATCCATGTCTCCGGCTGCGAGATCGGCGATCCCCATGCCGCGAAGCCCTTTCTCAGGTTCGACTCCAATCAAAGCGGCCGCTGTGGCATTGCTGAAAAGAACCTTGGGGCCGGACTTCTCATGCGTTTCGGCTTCCAGGATCATCACCGCTTCTGGAACCTGATCCACGGCCACTCGTAGGAAGTAGTTGGCCGTTTTCATTTGGTGTAGGCCAGCTTCTAATTCAGCCAGAGTCTCGGGGCGCAGGGTATCGGGAGAAAGAGTCATGGCAGCCACGTAAAATTATGGCACCACTTAGCTATACTAGATAATTAAGTAAACTTTAATTTTCGGGAAGCCGATCTTTTTTGCCTCTCAGTTTTGAAATTCGAAGTCCGAGATCACACCCTGAAGGTGCCCTCAAAAACTCTATAGATTAGTCTGTAGCCAGGAGGTGCTTCGCTCCAGCTCGGCCTTCTGATAAGCGATTTCGGCCTCTTTTTTCTCGGGACCTTCGGGGGCTTTGAAGCTGGGGATTTCCTGGCCTTTTTTCATCATGCCGAGCCAAGCGGCAAAACTGGCTGAGTCCCGATAGCTCTCCGGAAAGGGTTTCCAGAACTCGTCTTTTTTAAATGCGAAGGGGCGGGCAAAGCCGGAGATGGTCTCCACCTGAAGAGGAACGCCAGGGGCCAGCTCAGCAAAACGTTTGGCATAAGCTTTAAAATCCACCAAGCCCTCTCCCACGGCGGTCCACTGGACCATGGCACCTTCCTCAGTTTCCCAGACCATGCTGCCACGGACGCTGGAGCAGACCGTCAGTGGCCCCAGGACTTCCAGGTGTGTCAGAGGTTCTTCCAGAGCCCACACGGCGTTTCCGGGGTCAATATTGGCTCCGACATAACTTTTGCCTGCCGCTTCAATCAAGGTTTTCAATTCTGCGGACTGCATGTCCCCCGCATGGTTTTCGATGGCGATTTTGATGCCTTCAGCTTCGGCGCGAGACTTGTTGGCCTGGATGACTTTGACGGTTTCCTCCATGTGCTTCTGGATGCCGCCATCGCTGCTACGGTCCTTCTGATTGCCCAAGTAACAACGAGCCACGGGAGAGCCCAGGGCCTTCGCCACACGAATGGTCAGAGCGAGGTGATCCTCCGCCGTGCCGTAAGTGTCTTTCCAGGTGTTGGAGGTGGGGCACACACAGCCTGTGCCCACGTAGAGTTTCAGCCCGGCGTTGTCCGCCTTCTCTTTGAGGCTCTTCAGATAAGCTTCTTCGAAGTTTTCAAACACATGCAGCTCCGAGATGAAGCAGGTGTCCAGCTTTAAGCTGGCGGCATAGTCGATGAATTGCCCTGCCTTCCAGCCCGTGCCACGGACCGCGAAGTGGTCCATCCCGATTAGGGGCCGCGAGGTGGAGGCTTTCAGTTTGGAAGCGGTCAGGGCTGCCGTGGTGAAAGCAGACTGGTAGAGAAAATCGCGGCGGTTCATGAAATCAGGAGTCAACACAGAGCCCTCAGTACGGTCAAGCCTAGGCTTCCCTGTCAGCAAGTCCTGTGAAACCTGCCTTGTGGGATGAAAAGGAGCGCGTTATGGAAAACAACACCATGCCAACGATCGATTCTGAAACCGACTCTCACTGGATGAGTCTTGCTCTCGAGCAAGCTCGGCAGGGAGTCGGATTCACCAGTCCAAATCCCGCGGTTGGGGCGGTGATCGTGTCTGGTGGGGAAATGATTGGCCAGGGCTACCATCGAAAGGCTGGGCAACCTCACGCGGAGATCGAAGCGCTGAGAGATGCCCAGAAGCGTGCGCCTGACCAAATCGCCGGGGCGACGATTTACGTAACCCTTGAGCCCTGTAGCACGCAAGGTCGCACCGGTGCCTGCACGGTGGCGATTCAGTCCGCAGGCATTCAGAGAGTCGTTTGGGGGGCAGACGATCCCAATCCCGCTCACGCAGGGCGTGCACAAGAGCTGCTCGAAGCGGTGGGAGTGACGGTGACGCGGGGCGTGCTACGTGAGGCATGTGAAGACCTCTTGCGTCCATTTGCCAAATGGATCACCACCGGGCTGCCCTATGTGATTGCCAAAGCTGGACAGAGTCTGGATGGACGAATCACTCGTCCTGCGGGTGAAGGCCAATGGATCACGAGCGAAGCGGCTCGGGCTCATAGCCAAGGGTTGCGTGCGCGGGTGGACGCCATCCTCATTGGGGCAGAAACTTTGCGACGAGATAATCCGCGCCTGACCCTGCGCAATGGCAGTCTCAAAGAGCAGCCCTGGCGAGTGGTGCTCACACGTGGAGGGGACTTGCCTGCGGAGTCGCGTTTGTTCACTGATGAGCATCAAATGCGGACTCTGGTGCTGCGTGACCTCAGCTTTAAAGATGCGCTTAAAGCCCTCGCAGCTCAAGGCATCACCAGCGTTCTGGTGGAAGGGGGCGCCAATGTCCTCGGACAAGCTTTTCGTGAGCATTGCGTGGATGAGGTCTGCTGGTATATCGCGCCCCGTCTATGTGGGGCAGGTTTGCCCGTCTTGGCAGGACCTGAGTGGGCACAGTCTGTCGCTTTGGATAAAGTCTCTATTTTGCCCATTGGAGATAATGTTTGTATCGCAGGCCTGCCTGTTTGGCCTAACTTTGAATCTGTTATTGAATGAGTCGTCCGGCTGTTTTTTTTGATCGTGATGGGGTGGTGAATCTTTCTCCAGGACCGGGGTATGTTCTGGACTGGGAGGATTTTCATTTCAGCCCAGGCATCCTTGATGCCCTGAAGTTATGCAAAACCCGTGGTTATGCCACGGTCCTGGCCACCAGCCAGCAGGGGGTGGGCAAGGGGCTTATGACCCAAGCGACGCTGGATGATATCCATGCTCGCATGCAGGCCCGTTTGGCTGAGCAGGACGCGGCTTTTGATGGCATCTACGCTTGCACATGCCTTTCCAAAGATCCCGGTTGTACCTGTCGCAAACCAAGTGCCGAAATGCTGCTTAAGGCCGCCGAGGAACATGATCTCGATCTCAGCCGCTGCATCATGGTCGGGGATGCAGATCGCGATATCCAGATGGGGACGAATGCGGGGGTGCCCGTGACCATTCGCATCGAAAGCGAGAACCCCCATGTGATCGCCGCCACCCATACGCTGCCGGATACGACTGGTTTGGCGGAGCTGTTGAAATCTCTCCTTGCTAGCGAAGCATGACCTCCGTGATCATCTACACCGACGGCGCTTGCAGCGGCAATCCCGGCCCTGGGGGCTATGGAGTGCTTCTCCAGAGTGGCAAGCACATCAAGGAACTCTCACAGGGGTATCGCAAGACGACGAACAATCGCATGGAGTTGCTGGCCTTGATCAAAGGCCTCGAACTGCTCAATCGCCCTTGTGAGGTCACGCTTTATTCAGACTCTCGTTATGTCGTGGATGCGATTCAGAAAAACTGGGCCAAGAGCTGGAAAGCACGTGGCTGGGTCAAAGCCGATAAACAACCTGCTGTGAATGCCGATCTCTGGGATCGTGCGCTGAAGGTGCTGGAAAAGCACAAAGTTACGCTGCGTTGGGTGAAGGGCCATGCCTCGAATGAAGGCAACAATCGCTGTGATCAAATTGCCGTGGCCGCTTCGAAGTCTGGAGCCTTGCTGGTGGATGAAGGGTATGAGCGGGCTAAGACGCCACCGGTTTCACTGTTATAGCAGGCGTGAAGCTATATAGGCTCACTTCTTCCATCGGATTCTCGCGACATAGACGCTGTTGTCCGCGCCAAAGGCGTTATCGGGTGGGACGATGATATTGGGCGGCGTGTTTTGCATCCATTCCGCGACGGTGACCCAGGTCTCATTCTCGTTCACTTCGGTGACGGCGAAGTTGCCCAAACGGACCCCACGCTCTGGAACCAGGATGCATTCGGTGGAGCGGATCACTTTAAGGGTTTCCGGGTTCACCTGAGCCATGACCAACGGTGCACGGTGACGCACTATGTGGTCGTTGTTCAATCCTTTGCGATTGTAAGCCAGATACAATCCTTGGTTATGAGACACCCAATGCTGTTGGGTGTTGTAGTTGCCGAGATCGCTGCCGTCATCGAATTGCCATGGCTGGATGGGGCCATAGTGCAGACCATCCTCGCTGGTGGTGACGTAAGCGGCGGTGTCGTTGCGCAGGGTCAGGTAAAAGCGTCCTTGGTAACGGGTGAGTGAGGGTTCATAGACACCCCGTCCCGATTCTAATTTCAGGTCATTGCCCTGCTCGATATACTTCAAGGTTTTGCCGTCGAATGCACAGCGCAACACCGTGACGTTGTAATACTTGTCACCATCACCTTTGAAATAGATGGGTAGAAGAATATCGCCGTTTTCGAGATCGAAACGCTGCACACAGCCGGCGCCGGAATTAAAGAACTTGGCTGCCTTGGGCATGTCTAAAGTGCTCCATGAAGACCAAGTGCGCTCCTTTTCATCATACACAGCATACGCGGTGCTGCGCTGAGGATTGTGCATCACCTTATTGTTCTCATACTGAACCGTGTGACCTGTGCCGAGAAGCTTGCCGGATTTTGCATGCCATTTGGGGGTGAAGTCACATGCGGCTATGATGGTGCCGTCCGGCTTGGTTCGGCGACCCAAAGTTTCTTCGTGAGGCTTGGGCTCACTCCAGGTTTTGCCCAGGTCATCGGTGCGCATCTCATTCAGGGCAAAAAAGACATCGCTACCCGTGAGCAAGAGCTTTTGCATGGTCAGTACCACGCTCGGCGTCGGCCCCGGAATGGCACCTGCTCGCGGATGGACCCAGCAGGTCTCGCCATCGTAACCCCGATGGATGGTCTCCAGGTTAACGTCGAAAGGCAGTTCCTCAGGTGGAGGTGGAACCAATTGCAGATAGGGACGCAGTGCAGGCACTTCTTGTTGTAGACCTTCTGCCACGAACCGGGCGGTGATGCGTGCTCCTTCGGTATTGAAATGCGTGCGATCCGTTGCGGAGGGGGCGTAGCGCAGGCAGAACTTTTCGCCCATCTGGGAGCAAAAGAGAAAGCTTGTGTGATGGAGATCAATGACAGGGACCTTCATTTCTGCGGCCACGGCCTTCATGGCTTCAACGTAAGGTCCAAGCGTCGAAACCAGCTTTCCGTCTTCGAAGGTTCTGCGGGCGACAGAGGTGATGAGCACGGGTTTACCGCCGACGCCACGCACTTCTTCGATGAAGCGCTTCAAGTTATCCCGGTAATCCCCCTTCGGGTCGGTGGTGCGTTCACCTTTGCCGGGTTGATCATTGTGACCGAACTGGATCAGCACGTAATCGGGTTTTTCGGCCAGGACTCTGTCCCACAGACCGAGGCTACGGAAGCTCTTGGAACTGGCCCCACCTCGGGCGTGATTGATGATGGTGGTCCTGGGCATAAAGACAGGCAAAAGCTCACCCCAGCCCGTGAGGTCAGGCCTTTCTTTGTCCGTCTTCGTGCGTGCTGCAACCGTTGAGTCCCCTGCCAGCACGATGCGAAGGGGTGCCTCCGCCCAGGAGAGTGAGGCCGGAATAAGCAGGGACAGGAGGACAATCAAAAAACGCATGAAGCACCAAACGTTGTCCAAAGGACGGAGTTCTCACGAACGTTGGTTTGGAGTTCGTCGGTTAGTCTCCAATGGTGATACTTTTCTTATAATGCCCACTTCAATTGCGTTCAATGGATGGCTGATCATGGGTCTGATGGTTGGAGTGTCGCTGGCTGCAGATACTCGCCTTGTCCGTGAGACGGAGGCCACGACAGCTGAGCGAGAACTTGCAGCTTTGACCGTGCCCGAGGGTTTTGAAATCCAGCTTTTTGCCAGCGAGCCGATGATCAATAAGCCCATCAACATGGCCTTTGATACCCAGGGGCGTCTGTGGGTGAGCTCGACCGTGGAGTATCCTTACTGCGCGGATCAAAGCCGTTGGTCTGATCCCCAGGGCACCCGGGTGAAGGACAGCCGAGATGCCATCAAGATCCTAGAGGATACGGATGGGGATGGTCGCGCTGATAAGGTCACTGACTTTGCTGATGGCTTGAATATCCCCACGGGTGTGGTGCCCTGGCATAAACCTGAACACAAAACGGGCTGTATTGCCTGGAGCATTCCGAATATCTGGTATTTCGCCGATACCGATGGCGATGGAAAAGCCGACTTACGCGAAGTGGTCATGGGGCCACTGGGTTATGAAAAAGACACCCACGGCATGTGCAGCAGCTTTCGGTTAGGTCAGGATGGCTGGATTTACGCCACGCATGGTTTCAATAACACCAGCCACTTCAGAGCCAAAGATGGCAGCAGCTTGGACCTCCACAGTGGTAATGTGTTCCGTTTCCGACCCGATGGTTCCCGTGTCGAACCTTGGACCTGGGGACAGGTGAATCCCTTCGGCTTGTGCTGGGATCGGTATGGCAATCTCTACAGTGCGGACTGCCACAGCGCTCCCATTTATCAACTCATTCGCGGGGCCTATTATCCCAGCTTCGGTAAACCCCACGACGGTTTAGGCTTTGCGCCTGTGATGTGCGAGCATACGCATGGCTCCACGGGGATTTGTGGTATCGCTTACGTCGATGGGGGCGTTTGGGGACCCGAGTGGGATGACCATATGTTTGTCGGCAATGTGGTGACATCACGTGTGAATCACGATCAGATTTCTTTCTCGGGAAGCACCCCCAAGGCGAATGAAAAACCAGACTTCATCACGAGTGCGGACCCGTGGTTCCGGCCTGTGGATCTCCAACTCGGTCCGGACAACGCATTGTACATCGCGGATTTCTATAATCGCATCATTGGACACTATGAAGTTCCCTTGGATCATCCTGGGCGAGATCGAGAGCGTGGCCGGATCTGGCGGGTGGTGAAGAAGAATGCATCGCTGCAAGCACGACAAATCTCGAGACCTCAATTCAAAGAATGGCGTTTGGGTTTGGCTGCCCAATCGCCTTTTGTTCAGCGAGCTGCGGTGGCAGCTCTTCAGGAAACACCCCGCCTAGACGCGTTGCCGTTGTTGATCGAGCTGGAACAGAAGACTCCAAAAGCAGATGTTCAACTTTTGCACGCTCTTCGGATCGCCATTCGAGATCACTTAAAGATGAAAGGTGCCTTTGAGTATGTGGCTGACTCACCGCTCATTCGTGAGATCGTCTGTGCCGTTCCAGGAAGCGAAGCTTCGGCTTTTATCCTCCGCCTGATTAAAACCAGCGGTTCGTGGACACTCGAGGCTTTGCGTCATGCGGCTCGTTATGGGGATGAATCCACCCTTCAGGAAGTCATCGCCATCGTGAAGCAGAAAGAAGCGAGTGCACTCCCCGCTCTGGAGGCGTTGTCGGAAGGTCTGAGTGAGCGCGGTGCACCTCCCCATCGAGAGTTGCTGATTTGGGGGCAAGAATTAGCGACGGGGCTTCTGGATCAGATGGCCAAGCTGCCAGAGGCAAGTTGGGAAATGCTTCCGCAGAATGAGCCACCACCTGTTTGGGCTCTGGTCAATCGGTCATGCAGTGATGGGCAAGAAACGCGAGTTCTCCAGAGTATGGCTAAAGGAGGTATGGAGGAGCGCCTGACGGGGATTCTCCATACCAAAAGTTTCGCGCTGCCGAGCCATCTTCGGATTTGGATCAATGGGCATCGCGGGTTGCCCAAACAAGCTCCCCATGATAAAAATATTGTTAGGCTAGTGGATGCTGAGAAGGGCTCTGTTTTGGCGACTGCTTTTCCACCTCGTAGCGATCAGTGCTCACTCGTCGAGTGGGATTTAACAGCGCATTCGGGTAAGCGAGCGAGACTCGAGATTGTGGATGGAGATAATGGCAAAGCTTACGCCTGGCTCGGCGTGGCAAGGATTGAACCGTCTGTCGTGGCGGTGGAAGATTTTGCTCAGGAGGAACAAGCACGTTCTTCATTGCGAAGTCTTGCGAGGCTTTTGCAGCATCACGCTCCGGTGGCCTTGCGTGGGCGGTTGGCTCCGTATTTTCCCCCACGGCCAGCACCGCCTGCACTGCCAGTTTCGCCAGAGCAACGACAGCAGCTCGATGCCTTGATCGCTGCACGAAGCGCGGGTTATGCTCAGGCTAAGCCCGATATGGCTAAGGGGGCGATGGTCTTTGCGACACATTGCGCCGCCTGCCATCAGGTGAGTGGAAACGGTGGGCTTATTGGCCCCCAGCTTGATGGTATCGGGAATCGGGGTGTCGCTCGATTGTGCGAAGACATTCTGGACCCGAATCGCAATGTGGATGCCCATTTCCATCTGCACACCCTGACTCTGAAAGATGGCTCACAGATGAGCGGTTTCCTCAAAGCCGAAGTTGGCCAGGTCGTTATTCTGGCGGATGCGGCGGGGCAGGAGCATCGAGTCTCCAAAAACGATCTAGCTAGAGACGATGTCACCCCCATGTCTTTAATGCCTCCTATCTTCGGGCAGACGATTCCAGAACAAGATCTGATGAATCTCCTGGGCTGGCTGCTGATGAAATGATCCTTTTGAACGGTAGTCATGATGGACTTGCGTCCCGGCTGAGACGTATGCTTCGCCATGCCACGTCGGAAGTCTTCCAGAACCTCAGTGACTGAACCGGTATCACCGGTATTGTCCTCACTGCACGGTCGGTTGCAGGCGTGGATAGCGCAGTCATTTGGAAAACTAACCGAGGCCCAAGAACTCACCTTACCCCACATCCTGGCGGGTCAGTCGGCATTGCTGTCATCTCCCACGGGGAGTGGTAAGACCTTGGCCGGTTTCCTCGGGGTGTTGGATCACCTCGTGAGGTCTCATGAGGCCGGCAGGTTGAGCGATGGTATTCATGCAGTCTATGTCTCCCCCCTGAGGGCTTTGACTTATGACATTCAAAAGAACCTGATGGCTCCCTTGGAAGGGATGGGGCTGACAGAAGTCATTCGTGTGGGATTACGAACCGGGGATACGTCTGCTGCAGAGAGAGCCAAACTCAAGCGTAAGCCTCCGCACATCCTTCTAACTACACCGGAGAGTTTAGCGATTCTGCTGCCTCAGGCATCTTGGGCTCCTTGGCTCGAACAGGTTCGATTCGTCATTGTCGATGAACTGCATGCGTTGGCGGAAAACAAACGCGGAGCTCACCTAACGTTGAGTTTGGAGAGAATGGAAAATCGCCGGGTCGGTCAGGATGGGCGCTTGGTCCGCATTGGTTTGTCAGCGACAGCGGCACCACTGCCATTGCTCGCTGAGTTGCTGGTGGGGAAGGGACATTCTTGTGAAATCGTCGAAGCACGATTGGAGAAAAATCGCCGGGTGGAGGTGATGTCGCCATTGCGAAGAGATCCTTACCCGCCTGCGGGGTACACTGCGCAACGGGTGATGCAGGACATCGCTCAGATTGTGGAGCGGAACCGGAGTGTCATTATCTTTTGCAATACACGCAGTGCCACGGAAAGCATCACGCATCGGCTGAAAAACGCCCTGCCCAAATTGTCTGAAAAGATCGAGGCCCATCATGCCTCCTTGGATCGTGATGTGCGATTGGAAGTGGAGGATCGTCTGAAGCAGGGAGAGCTGCGGGCGGTTGTTTGTAGCACGAGCCTGGAGATGGGCATTGATATTGGCAGTGTGGACTGTGTGGTGATGATCTCAACCCCCAAGGGCATCAGCCGAGCGCTCCAACGAATTGGCCGAAGCGGGCATAGCATTCACGCCTCCAGTCACGGCATTTTGGTGGCTACGAACGTGAATGATCTGATGGAGTGCGTGGTGTGTGCGGAGATGACCCGAGCGGTCAAGCTGGACCCGGTGCGGGTGCTGGAAAAGCCCTTGGACGTGTTGGCTCAGCACCTGGTGGGTATGGCCATGGAGGGAGGTTACACGAGGGAAAAAGTATGCACCACCGTGGGGGCTGCTTACCCTTTTAGAGACCTCACCGAAGAGGAGTTGGACCGTGTCTTGAACTACCTCGAAGGTGGCGGACGGTCGCTGGAGGGACAGTACCGAGAGAATTTTGGCAAGATCAGGTGGATTGGCGACCAACTCGCCATTCCAAGCCGCCGAGTCGAGCGTGAGTATCTGGCGAACATCGGCACCATCCACACGGAGGGGATGGTCACGGTGTTGTTAGGCAAGCGGCGGCTGGGATCGGTGGAGGAATCCTTCATGAAGGGGTTGAAGGTCGGAGATATCTTTGTCCTGGCGGGTCGCACAGTGAGGTTGGTGGAGACGGGGGTGGCGGAGGCGCGTGTGGAGGATGCGGTGGGTCGGTTGCCCACCGTTCCTGCCTGGAACGCGAACAAAATGCCCTTGAGCTCGGGTTTAGCTCGTGAGGTCGCCAGTCTGCGGACAGATTTAGCGGAGAGGTTAGGTCGCGATGCCGATGAAGAAATCTGGGATTGGCTTGTGGAGCGTTACGAAATCTCCAGCAGCAATGCTCAGGCGATCGTCAAGCATTGTCATAACCAGCTTCGTGTTTCACGCATTCCGACGCAGGACAGCCTTCTTATCGAGCGGTTCGTGGATGACCGAGAGGGAAGAGAGGCAGATCTGGTGCAGTTCTTTTTTCATACGCTCATCGGTCGCAGTGCCAATGATGCGTTGAGTCGGATCATCGCTCAGCGCGTTAAAGAAGCGGTGGGAGGCAATGCGATGGTCACCATCGACGATTACGGTTTTCTGCTCGCGCTGAAATCTTTTCAAGACCTTGGTTTGGAAGACTGGAAGCTGCTGTTTAGTCCCCAGGATGCGGAGGCCTGCATGCAGACGGCACTTCAGCAGAGTGAACTGGTGAAGTGGAATTTTCGTGGGGTGGCGCAAACTGGTCTAATGATCTCGCGCAACCGTCCAGGGCAGGAGCGGAAGATCAAGCAACTGCGATGGAGCACGGAAATCCTGTTTCGAGTGCTCTCTGAACACGAGCCGGATCATCCCATGCTGACGCAGGCCTACCGAGAGGCCACCCATACTTTTTTAGATCTGCCACGAGCGATGGCCTACCTGGAGAGAGCAGCGTTGCTGGACTGGCATCTGGTGGATGTGCCTGTCGTGAGTCCTTTCTCCTTCGGCATTTACGCCAGTAAGATTCGGGAGGGAATGATGCTGGAAGATCCCGAGGAGGCGATCGAGCGATTGTGGCGGGAATACGAAAAGAAGGTGGGGCTGGGATAGATGGGCGCTTGCGAGGAGCCTCGTTTCCAGCACATTGCCACCCCATGTCCGACCCCCTGACCGCAGACATCACCCTCCTGGGCCGTTCTGAGCACAAGCTACCTGCCTCTCCCGACGAAGCCGCTCTGGAGACTTTCCCTAACCGCACCCCTGGCCGTAACTATACCATCCACCTGAGTGCCCCGGATTTCAGCTCGCTGTGCCCCGTGACGGGTCAACCCGATGCCGCCCATTTGGAGATTCTTTACATTCCGAATGAGCGCTGCGTGGAAACCAAATCTCTGAAGTTTTATCTCGCCAGCTACCGCAACCACGCCTCGTTCAACGAGGTGATCGTGAATCGCGTCCTGGACGATTTGGTCCAAGCTTGTGCGCCCCGCCAAGTGATCGTGCGCGGGCGTTTCGTTTCGCGCGGAGGTATCCAACTCACCTGTGAGGCCCGCTATCCGAACCCCGAGACTACGCTGGAGTGGCCGGTGGCCTCCCTGAGCACCCATTGAGGAAAAGCGAGGAAATAGGTCGTTAGGCCTAAAGCTTGCTGTCTTTTTGGATTCGTTCTCCCCAACCTGCCTATTTATGTCGAAAGCTATCATCCTCCTCAGCGGCGGTCTGGATTCCACCGTTGCGCTCTATTGGGCCCGCCAGCACCATGAGGTGGTGGGTGCGGTGAGCTTTGATTATGGCTCCAAGCATAACGACAAAGAGATCGTTTTAGCCTTGTGGCATTGCTCGCAACTCGACATCCCGCATGACACAGTAGCGCTGCCATTTGTGAATGACCTTTTCCAATCTGACCTGCTGAAAAGCGGCGGCAGCATCCCTGAGGGGCACTACGCGGACGATAATATGAAACGCACCGTGGTCCCTTTCCGCAATGGCATCATGCTGGCCATCGCCTGCGGGATTGCGGAATCCCGCAATGTGGATGCCCTGGTGATCGCCGCGCACTCAGGTGACCACGCGATTTACCCCGATTGTCGAGAGCCCTTCATGAAGGCGATTGGTGATGCCATGCGCGAGGGGACCTATGCGCGGACCGAACTCATGCGTCCCTTCATTGATAAGAACAAAACAGACATCGTCCGTCTCGGGCATGAGCTGGGAGTGGACTTTGGCAGAACCTGGAGTTGCTACAAAGGGGAGGATCTGCAATGCGGCGTCTGCGGCACCTGTGTGGAGCGGCGGGAATCCTTTATGAGAGCAGGGGTGCCAGACCCCACCGTTTATCAAAACGAAGGACCGCTGCCGCAGCCCGTGGCGCTCACTTGATCGCAGGCACGGCAGATTCTTTCCGCAAATCCACCTGTTTGCCCAAGGGGGTGATGGCCTCCATTTTGGAGAAGTACCAGGTGCCTTCTTTCTTTTCGCCTTGGACGTGGACGTCGGCATTGCCGTCGGGGCCTGCGAGACTGAGTGAGAGATCGGCCACCCCATGGTCATTCTCCGTGCTGATGCTTCCGAGCATGAACCAGCCCATGGTGATGGGCTCTCCGAGCTCTTCTTTCAGCTCGGCCGACTGATTGGCGGCTTGCAGCGTCATCTGCACCGGATCGGAAGAGCGGATCGCATAAAGGACAATGCCAAAGATCCCGGCTCCAAAGAGAATGGCAGCCAAGATGATCGCGAGACAGCCTCCGCAGCCCATGGCAAAGCCCTTGCGCACTGCCGCTGCGTTTTCACGCTGAATGTTAGTCGGGTCACCAAAAGGAGGCGGTTCGGTGTTCATGGCAGTACAGTTCGAGTTCTCGGTGAGGAAGATAGAGGAGCGATGCTGAGGAGGGCAAGCATCCATTCATCCGCAGTCACGAGGCAATGCGATTCGTTTTCCTGATACGGTCATTGGCGAAGCTGATTGGAATGAGGAGGCAAAGGCTGCTTGGTTCCAGCAAATCCAATTTAACGAGATCATGAGTGCGCTCCATCCATCGAACGAACATCCGCGAGTGTATATTTTGGGCGGTGGAGCGGTGGGCATGGCTTTGGCGGTCAGCCTGAGTCTTGCCGGGAGAGAGGTGTGTCTCGTGCGGACCAGGAAGCAGGCAGCGCCCACCTCCGAGTGGCAGATTGTCACACTCACAGACGGGCATGAAGGACGCCACGAAGTCAAACTAAGGGTGATGTCATTGGACGCGCTGGAGGTTTTAGAGGGACTCATCGTCGTGGCTGCCAAAGCTCACTCGAATACCGCCATCGCGGATGCATTGGGCGCTAAACAGGTTCGCGGGAAGATCGTCATTATGCAGAATGGCTTGGGTGTGGAAGCGGTGTGGACTTCCCTCAATGTGGAGGCGATCTATCGGTGCGTGTTGTATGGGACAGGTCAGAAGACCTCTGAAGAGGAGGTGTTGTTTCGTTTCGTCGCATCCTCGCCCATTGGGCTTGTCCGGGGGACTGCCACGGGTCTGGAAGAAACGGTCGCAGCCCTGCATACGCGGATTTTTCCTTTTCATGTCGAGAGTAAGATCCTCGAGCAGATCTGGAGTAAGACGATCCTGAATGCTGTTTTTAACTCCATCTGTCCGTTGCTGGAAACCGACAATGGTGTTTTTGCTCGGGATGCCCAAGTTTTGGAAATGGGGCGGCAGATCGTGGGTGAATGTCTTGTGTTAGCACGGTGCTGCGGTGTGGGCTTAACCGAAGCTGCCTTGATGGAGCGCCTTCTGGCGATCAGCCAGGGTTCGAAAGGCGTTTTGATTTCGACGCTGCAAGATTTGCGCTGCGGCCGACAGACGGAGATGCAGCATCTCAACCTTGAGCTGGCGAGGCTGGCCGAAACTGCCCAGCCGCCGGTGGACTTGGGACGAACGGCCTTGTTAGGCAGATTGGTCTTGGCCAAAGCGCGAGTGATGGAAAGCGAGAGGTGACTCGCTCTCTAGACCACCAATCCGCGTTCTTTCATCTCACCCAACGTCCATTCGTATTCCTTGACCAGTTGATCCACCACGTCGCCGGTATGGAGGTCGCCGGGGAGGACTTCCCAGGTGTAGGTCTCCATTTCGATGTGTTGGCATTTGGTGGGGTTTTGGCTGAGCCAATCCATCGCTCCTTCGATATGATCGCGGGTGCTTTCGAATCCGCCTGTTGGTTGGGCATGGAGGGGGATGTGAAAGTGAACACGCCACTCCTCACCCACTTGATCGGGGTTAGTCTGAGCGAACTGAAGGGCATCTGGAAGGTCCTTGAACCTACGCAGCGGAGTCGTGGGGCCGTAGTCTGCAATGACCTGATGGAAATAAACGGGCTCATCAAAAGCGCGCAGTTTTTCCACCATTTCAGGGGTGGGTTTGAGCTTCAGTGCAGAACTGAAGTGGAGTTTGCTCAGGCGAATGCCTGCCCCCGTGATGCGAGAGAGGGCGCGCTTGGGTGTCTCATACTCGATGGCCAGGTGGCAGGTGTCGTAGTTGAGGCCGATAAATTTGAAGAAGTCTTTATCCTGCGGATGGCGGTCGTAATAGAGGCCAAAAAATTTGAGGACTTCGCCACTGGTTTCGAAAAGACCGAGAGGCTCGGGTTCAAAACCCAGGTGCAAGTCGTGCCCGGTCGCGCTGCTGACTTTCTCAATGTGCTCGCGGCAGAGCCGGACGTTTTCAAAAATGGCGTTGATCTCCTCGGTGCCGATTTTAAAAGTCTTGTGAGATCCCGGTAGCGTGCTGACACTGCCACTAGCGCCGGGAGGCAAGAGCTGGGCCAGGATATCGAAGAGTCGATTGGTGTATTCCAGGCGTTCTTTGGAACTCCAATCGGGCAGGAAAACCTGTTCCTTCACCCGGGTGCCGTGGAAGGAGCCGTAGGGGAAGCCATTGATGGTGAAAACATAGCAATTGTTGGCGGCGAGCCAGTCTTTAAACTCCGCCAGTTTTCCTGGAACCAGGAGCTCAACGGAGGCTTGGTTGCTGAGTCGCAGGCCGATGCCATAGGGCTTGCCATCACTGACTCGGTCTTTGACGCGCAGTGTGGATTCCTTCAGCCCACGCCACGTCTCTTCCCACGTTTCGCCGCGATGAATGTTGGTGCAGTAGCCGAGATGAATGCCGTGGTTGAGAAGCATGGGGCTAAGGTGTCAAGAGGAGGCGAAGGGTCAAGGTCTGAGGTCATTCGCCCTCAGACGAGTGTTTTCACCATCGGCATCCTCGACCGTTGCTGCCATTCACTTCACGGTCACCTTCAGCGGCTGAGCATAGGATTGCCAGTCCTTCTCCAACGCCAGCGGATCGGAGGCTCCATCGCGGATGATCAAACGATACTTGGAAACATAGGGCTGCCCAGGCTGGATGCTCCAGTCGCCATCCTGAGACGGCGCAATGCATAGTTGGGGATTTTTGGGGTTGAGTCGTAGCGGCTGCGGGAAGCGAAAGTTGTCGGGATGAATCAAGATGGCGAGGCCTGTCTCTTGACCCTCGACATCGCCACTCATGCGCACCCACTTGGCCTTGGTGGAGTCACCCTTGGCCCGGTTATCGCCATTGCTGGTCAGCATGGAAACCTGATCCACGGGGTCCCACGAGGCGGGTCCGCGCACCCCTAGGCCGCCGTAGTGATACTGAGGGAGATGCAGTGGGGACTGCCCCGCACAGGTTTGAGTGGAGATAAGATCCACCACATAAGCTGGGCCGAGATCGTAAACGGTCATCTCCCAAGTCTCGTTCAAGACCTCCCGAGTGCCGTCATGGTGATCCAGAAACTGGTGATGGCTGACGAAACCTGCCTGCACGGGGCCGCTCCAGCTTCTTTCCAGAGAATCAAAGCGCACTTCAGCCAGGATGCGGTCGCTGACTTTCTCCTTACCTTCGCCTTTGCCCTGATTCCAAAAATCAGGGTGTTGATCTTCGAATTCGGTTTTTGTCCAGGCCATCCAGATCCCGCGATGCCAGCGATGGTCGGCTGGATGATTGCCTGTGACGATCCTTCCACTCGGCGAATAGACCGGATGAAGATGCGCCCCGTGGGCAAAAACGTTGGGGACACCTTCAGGAACAGCCCCCGCCTCCATTTGATAATCCAGGATGGGGTGTGTTTTCTCCCCGTTCCGACGACGGAAATGGAGAACGTTTCCTTCCTTCTCGACTGTGATTTGAGAGGGCGGTGGGGGCGTGTTCGAGTTCGTCGCCGTGAATGTCAGGGTCTCGTTGGACCCAATTTGAGGCAGAATCATCACGGCACTCCCCATTTCATCCACTTGGAGCGTGGAGTGCGCCGAGCTCCCCGGCGTGGAAATCAGGTGAATGCCTTGCCACTCCTGAGGGGCCTGAAAGGAGACAATTGCATTCGTCCGTGGGGTCTCTGAACCCTGAACCGTAAACTCGATTGGAGCGGCACGGAGCGGACAGCCCAGAAGCAAGGTGATCGGTAGAGCGGCAAGAAGCGATTTCATGGTCGGATAGGACCACTAAAACGTATGGATGAAGCTTCTTGATCAAGCTTTGCTTCATGCCTCACACAAAGCCTCCTTTTCAGACTAAGCGGAGGGCACGAGGGAGCTCAGCTTTTCCTTCAAAATCTGGCGCGCCCGGTAAATGCGGGTTTCCACGGCTTTTTCCGAGCAACCGAGGGTGGCGCTGATCTCGCGATAACTCAGGTCTTGATACGTAAATAAGATGAAGGCTTCGCGAAGTTCGTCAGGTAGATCCGCGATGGCCAGTCTCACTTGATGAATCGTCTCGGTTCCCACCATGGCTTTATCCGGGGAGGGCTCGTTTCCCTCGGGATCGAAGCCTTCGTCAGACAGAAACTCTAAGGACTCCGACGGATGGCGCTTGCTCCAGCGCACGTGGTTGAAAAGAAGGTTACGCGCGATTTGAAAGAGATAAGACGCAAACGGCGCATGAGGCCGGTAGCGATGCCTGTTCTGATAGAGACGAACGAAGGTTTCCTGGGCCAAATCACGTGCCACGATCTGGTCATGGCTCATGTGCCAGAGGAAGGAGATCAGGCGATCCTGCCAGCGATGAATGATTTCGTTGAGAGCGGTATCTTCACCGCCCGCTAGCCTTTGCATGGCGCTGGTATCGGCGTCGTGTATCAAGGGGTCTGAGTGGGGGGCTCGTTGTTCAGACGGATGTTTTCGTGATCGGGGAAGAGATGCGGCAGCATCATCGTGAGATAGGTCTGTCCCGCTTTTGGGTTCATGGCTGCGGCGACATGCTTCACATGTTGGATCACGGCGCGTTCGCAGGCTTCGAAATGATCTTCATAGTCCTTGATGGCGGCGGCTTGGCCTTCGTCACTGAGATTTTGGCTTTCCTGCAAGGCTGTTTTTAAGCGTTCACGCGAGGCTTGCATTTCATCGCACAGCCGCCGGTATTCGACCATGTGTTCATCGTGAATACGGCACTCGCGAGCGAATTCATCGTCGGTTAGGCCGAGATCTGTTTTCATCCAGGCCAGCAAGGCAGGGGTGTCTTGCTCGAGCGCATGGATGTTCTGGGCAAAGTTTTTCTGGCGTTGATGATTGAGCACTCCACGTGCGACCAGGAAGGCGATGATCCCCAATAGTAGGGCGGTCATCATCGTTTGTACTCCGGCATTTCTCATGGGGTCATCGAGGGGGCCAGAGGATTGATAGCGTGGGCGTAGATGGCGACTGGATCAGCAGGCTGGAGACTGCTGCGGATGCCTGCAAAGATGCCTCCGCTCAGAGCGACGGCCCAGACGGCCAATCGGAGTTTAGGCATGGCGAGGAGATCGAGCAGCGAGTCTAACCATGGAGCTCGGCTGTCACCGAGTTGGCGGTGCTCGATGTCACGCCAGATATCCCGGGTAAAGGAAGGCTGGGCAACGGAGGGGAGATCCGCGGCTTTGAGAAGTAAGTCTAACTGTTTATCGTTCATGGCTGAGGTGTCCCCCGCCCGCAGGTTTCGTGCGGGCAGGGGACGGGGTGTGAGTTCATGGGCGGAGTTAAGATGGTCTCTGCTCCAGAAGCTTCAACACGTTCACGCCGAGTTAGCGGGCAGGGACCTGCACGACGGCGATGAGCTGACCGCGATTGTTCCAGACGAGTTTCTTTTCTGTGGCTGGAGCAGCGGCGGGGCGGGCGTTGACGGCATTGACTGTGGCGGTGACTTGGCCGCGGTTGTTAAAGACGGTGGTCTTTTCACCCGCGAGGGCGGTTCCGCTGAGCAGAGGCATGAGGGTCGCGGTCAGGATGAGAACAAGGTTGGTTTTCACGCAGTTGGGTTGGGGTTCGGTTTGTTAAGTTTGGATTGAGCCCCGGGGTTGGTCGTCCCCGGCTATTCCGCACAACACCGCCCCTTTTCGAAACCCTTGAAAAAAGTGAAGTATTTTCAGGCATCGCAGGAGCGGGCCTACACGTGGCGTGTTGTGAAAATCGTTCGCCTAAGCATCTCAGGAGATCATGCATCCGTGGAGCGAAAATAGACTTTTGAATCGCCCATACATTTTGGCTTACAGGACCTAGTTTAATCAATGGTCATTTTGACTAGACGTGAATTTTGATTGCTCGTCAGGTGATGAATTATGCAATATTTAAGGAAATTGTGTTGCATAAATCACGAATTTTATGACTATTATGGATAGAATGTTTTATTTCCCCGTTTTTTACTAGCCCTCGAAGCATTCTAAAATCTGGCGATACGCCTTATTTCAATAGTCCAAACACCTTAAATCCATGACAAAATCATTTATCAAAGATAGGCTGCAGCCGGGTGTTGGAATCCGGCGCACATTGAAGCTGAAAGGTCTCCTCTCGCTTGTGGCGATCCCTCTATTGTCATATCAGGCCTCTGCACAAATTGCCCCAGTGAATGTTCAGGGACTTGATGGGGTCAGTGCCTTAGTTTTGGCAAATGCTATTAAAGGAACAGGTATCCAGTCGTTCGAGAATGTCACCTTAGTTGGTAAAGTGGGAACGGCGACGACTAAGGGTGGAGGGAGTTCTTCCGCCGGAACGTTTTCAGGAGGAGAAAACATTATTGGATTTGGCGCTGGGATCATCTTGAGCACCGGAGGCGTTTTTGACGTGCCTGGTCCAAATTCGGCTGAGAATAGAACTCAATCCAACGGAACGGGAGGTGATGCGGATCTTGCGGCGCTCATCAATGCCAATGTTTCTAGCCTGAACGATAAAACCGTTCTCGAATTCGATTTTGTTCCAACATACCCCACGATTGCTTTTCGTTATGTATTTGGGTCGGATGAATACAATGAATATGCCAACTCCCAATTCAACGATGTGTTCGGCTTTTTTGTGAACGGGACACAACCCGAGCACAATGTTGCCCGGATCCCTGGAACAAGTTTGCCAGTAGCAATCAATAGCGTGAATGGCGGAAAGCCATTAGGAACAAATGCTAAGAACCCACAGTATTTTGTTAATAATTCCCCACAGGCATTTAATCTTGAAATGGATGGTTTTACCGTGGTTTTGACGGCGCAGGCTTCTGTGATACCGGGGCAAGTCAATCATATTAAAATTGCCATTGCAGATCTGATTGACTCTGCCTGGGACTCCAATGTTTTTATCGAGGAAAGCAGCTTTGTTTCTGGCCATGCACCCATTGCTTTAGCCGATGGTTACAAGACTCCCCTGGATACGCCATTGACCGTGATCGATAGCGGCGTGTTAGCCAATGACACGGACGAAGACAATAATCTGGATCATGCACAACTGATTGATAAGCCCGCTCACGGAACGGTAGTTTTGAATGATGCGGGAGGCTTTACCTACACTCCTCAGACTGGATATTCTGGGCCAGATAGCTTCACCTATCTGGCTATTGATGCCACTAACATTCAGTCGAATCTTGCGACAGTCTCCATCACAGTAGGAGCTGCGAATTCGGTGCCTTCAGGATCATCGAACACGATTTCAGTGCTTAAAAATGCAGTCAATCCGGTGCCTCTGTCTGGATTCATCTTTGTCGATTCAGATGCAGGAAACTCCCTGACAGCAGTGAAGATTCAGGGTATCACGATACCTGCAGGAGCTTCTTTGCAAATCAATGGAGTGGATGTGACAGTCGGACAAACCATTCCGGCGGTGGTTGTTGCCAATGGGCAGCTCAAATTTACGCCCGCATCTGGAGAATTTGGAGTTTCTTATGCCCAGATTTCTTATCAAGTTTCTGATGGGATGAGCCTGAGTGGAACTCAGCAGTTGGTCATTGATGTTCAGGATTCTTCTCCTGAAATCTCCGTTTACGGGAACAACATCGAAATCACGAATGGTGATGCGACACCCTCTGCATCCGATCATACCTATTTTGGAAGTGTCACTGTGACGAATGGGAGTGTGAATCGCGTGTTCACGATCGCTAACGATGGCAACGCTGATCTCAATGTCGAAGCCGTGAGCATCACCGGCCCACACGCAAGTGATTTCAATGTCACGATTCAACCGAACGTGAATGTAACTCCAGGAGCGACTACGACTTTTACCGTTCAGTTCGACCCGACAGCAGATGGCCTGCGTACTGCTCAGGTCCGGTTCGTCAACAGCGATGGCGATGAGTCACCTTACACCTTCACAATTCAGGGTAATGGAGGGGCGGTACCAGTGGCTCCCGAGATTGCGATTAGCGGGAATAATGTCGAGATCGCTAGCGGTGATACGACACCCGCCTCCGCAGATCATACGGATTTTGGTGTGGTAGATGCCGTCAACGCTCTCAGCAGGCAGCGCATTTTTTCGATCAGCAATAGCGGAACAGATGTTTTGAATATCACGGGTTCAGTGATGATCACCGGGGCAGCGGACTTCAGCCTCACAACGCCACCAAGTTCGTCTTCTGTGGCAATCAATGGTTCGACTTCGTTTGCGATCACCTTCGCCCCGACCAGTATCGGTCTGAAAACAGCCACTGTTACCGTGAGCAGCAATGACGATGATGAACCTACCTACACGTTCAGCATTCAGGGGACGGGAGCTGGGGTGCCTCTGGTCACGACCTTGCCGGCAACCGATGTGAAGACGTATGTCACAACGCTTAAAGGTAGCCTCAATCCTAAGGGGGCTTCTGCGACTGTGTATTTTGAATACTCCACGGATTCAACATTCACGAATGATGTTTTTTACACCTTGCCGCAGGACGTCTCAGCAGCAGACAGTGCGGAAGCGGTGGAAACAATCATTTCCTCGCTGATGCCGGAGACGCTGTATTACTTTCGAATCGTCGCGACCAATAGCCTAGGAACAAGCTACGGCAGTCCTCTGTCATTCACCACGGGATACGCCTGCATTGGTAAACAGCCACTGACAGATAGCGACGGTTTGATTGGGGGAGGACTGGTTTATCGTCCACTAGGAGGTCTCATCAATAATGCAGGACGTGTGACCTTTAACGCCTACGGCATGATCGGTACAGGATCGATCGCTTACACGAATGAGCAGCTCCTTTTATCGGATGCCAGCGGTTCGTTGCGGGTCATTGCCCGTGAGGCCACAGAAGTCTCGCCAGGTCAAACTCTCACGGGGACCTTTTCGCAAATATTGCTTTCCGAAACGGGCCGGTCAGTGACTTTGGAGCGTTTGAATGGTGCTCCTGTGACCTCAGATTACCTTTATTTGTCGTCGCCTGCCGATGGCTTGAGCTTATCTGTGGTAAGCCGCGAAGGTGATTCTGCTCCCGGGGGAGGTACCTTTTTGTCGGGTGTAAACAAACCAGTCATCGATTCTCTCCATCGTATTTACTTCTTCAGTAGCCTGGATGGAGTCTCTGCTAGTCGTAATAATGGCATCTGGTATGAGGATGCGGGAACGCTTCTTAACTTGGTCAAAAAAGGAGATAATGTGAGTTCTGCTGTGGGTGATCTAGCTTGGTTAAATAATATAACACCTTACTTGTCTGCAGGCGGGGATGGCTGTGTTTTCCAGGCTACCCTGCAATCGAATCCAGACGATTCGACTCAGAAAACGAATGGTCAGCGTAATTTGGCGCTGTTTAGCGTTAAACCAGGGTCTCCAGTCACTATGCTCGTTCGTAAGGGAGACGAAATTTCAGGAACAGGCGGTGGCAAGATATCAAACATATCAGGGCTGGCACGCAGTCAAAACGAGGACCATGCTTATCTTGGTTTTTTGGGCCAAGGTGGCGGTATCACAGCATCTGATGACCAACTCTTAGTGGCGATTATCGATGGTGTCTCACATGTGGTGGCTCGTGAAGGAACGACCCCTATTGTGGATGGCCTAACCGTTCAAACTTTTGGTGATTTTTACATCTGCACGAATGACGAAGTGATTTTCAAAGCGGTGTTAAAGGGCGCTACAGCAACCACCGACAATGTCATTTGCTCTTGGAGCCCAACGAACGGAATGAGCATTATAGCTCGTGAAGGCAGTCCCGCAGGTTCGTCAGGTCTCGACATCGGAACAATCCAGGTGTTTTCGGTAAGCGATAATGGAATGGTCGCTCTTCAATGCATTCTTAGCGACGGAAATTACGGGCTCTTGCGTGATAAGCGAGATGGCAACGGCATGCAGATGCTGGACAGTTCAGGCCCCACAAGCTCCGTCATTCTGAACGGTGTGGTGCGCACGATTCAGTCCTTTTCGCTCTACTCCAAATGCGTGAACACGAGTGGTGGCGGGGGAGGAATGGGATCGGCGATCAACAATTCGGGTGAGACCTTTGTTGTGTTGTCTTTGGATACCAAAAATTTCGTCGCGAGAATTTATCGGTGAGTTCTTCTCGAACCCGCTGAGTTCATGGCCCCGATAAGGTAGAGTCGATTCCTTATCGGGGCTTTTGTGCGGTGGAGAAGGGGGATATGGACTATCCCGGCTGAAATGATGTTCTTGCCTGGGATATGAAGTGATGGTGCTAGTGGAGGCTTTTTGGCACCGTATCAATAACCTCATGAATCTGCACAGGGAGCTGATCACTGAATATTCACGCTACCGGACTCGCCGTTGGTTTTTTAAAGAATGCGGGGTCGGGCTCGCGGGGATCGCCGCATTGGATATGATGAATGCGTCCAAGGTGGCTGCGGCTCCCTCGGGGCTGAATCCTTTGGCACCGAAGAGATCCCACTATTCGGCCAAGGCCAAGCGAGTGATCTATCTCTTCATGGGAGGAGCACCGAGCCACCTGGAGCTTTTCGACCATAAACCCGAGCTAGCTAAGTGGGATGGTCAGTTGCCTCCAGCAGATTTGTTGAAGGGCTATCGTGCCGCGTTCATCAATCCGAACAGCAAGCTGATGGGGCCGAAATTCAAGTTTGCTCGGCATGGGCAGAGTGGTGCCGAGATCGGTGAGTTGCTACCCCACACGGCCAAGATTGCGGATGATCTGACGATTGTGAAGTCCATGAAAACGGATGCGTTCAATCACGCTCCGGCACAGATTCTCATGAGCACCGGAGCGCAGATCTTTGGGCGTCCGAGTTTTGGTGCTTGGACGCTCTATGGCTTGGGCACCGAGAATCAGGACTTGCCAGGTTATGTGGTTCTCCAGAGTGGGCAAAAAGGCCCGAGCGGCGGGATGTCGAACTTTGGCTGCGGGTTCTTGCCGACCGTCTATCAAGGCGTGCCTTTCCGAAGCAGCGGGGAACCCGTGTTATACTTGAGCAATCCCCAAGGGATCAGCACCCAGACGCAGCGCCATACGCTGGATACTCTGAAACAGCTCAATGAAGAGCGGCTGGAGGTGATGGGAGATCCTGAGATTGCTTCACGGATCAACAGCTTCGAGCTGGCCTATCGCATGCAAAAGACGGCACCTGAAATCATGGATATCGGCCGTGAACCTCAACACATCTTGGACATGTATGGGGCTAAGCCGGGCGAGGCCTCATTTGCAAACAACTGTTTGTTAGCGAGGCGGTTGATCGAAAGCGGTGTTCGTTTCGTACAGCTCTTCCATGAAGCCTGGGATCACCACGGCGGTTTGACCAAGGGACTGAAAGATCAATGCGGGCAGACCGATCAACCGTGTGCTGCGTTGGTGCGAGACCTGAAGCAGCGAGGCTTGCTCGAAGATACCTTGGTGATTTGGGGGGGCGAATTTGGTCGCACGCCGATGGTGCAGGGGGGAAGCGATGGCCGTGACCATCACCCGAATGCCTTCACCATGTGGTTTGCCGGAGGTGGGATGAAACCTGGCCTCACTTTAGGGACGACCGATGAGTTCGGCTTCAATGTCACAGAAGATCCGGTCCATGTGCATGATCTGCATGCGACCCTACTGCATCTGCTGGGCTTCGAGCATACCAAGCTGGCCGTGAAGTTTCAGGGGCTGGACATGCGCCTGACGAATGTTCACGGCGAACTGGTGCCAAAGTTGCTGGCATGAGCCTTGCGCGCATGCTTTGCTAATCGCCTCCCATGATCACACTCCTCAGTGGCACCAATCGTCCCGGCAGTAACACACGGAAAATCACGGCTCTGATTGAGCGGTTTTATTTGCAGATGGGAGTGCCCTGTCAGGTGCTTGATCTCGCGGATCTTCCTGCCGAGATCTTCTCTCCAACGGCTTATGCGGAGAAACCTGCAGCCTTTGCTCCCTTTGCGGATGCCATCCTCGCTAGTTCAGGTGTGGTCATCATCACGCCTGAATACAACGGCAGCTTCCCGGGCGTGCTGAAGTATTTCATCGACATGCTGCCTTTCCCGGAAAGCTTTGAAAACCGGCCCGTATGCTTCATCGGGCTTGCGGCAGGGATGTGGGGGGCCCTTCGCTCGGTCGAGCAACTCCAGCATATCCTGGGCTATCGAAACGCTCATGTGTATCCGGCCAAGGTTTTCATGCCGGGTATCGGTCAGCTTTTGAAGGATGGCGAACTCATTGATCCTGCTCTGGTGGAGCGCTTGCAGACACAAGCTGCGGGTTTTGCAGAGTTCGTGTCTCGTTTGAAAGCCTGATAGGCGGGGGTATGCGGCGCTAGGGCTTCTTCTTTTGGAGATCCTCGCTCGCTTTGTCCAGCACCCGCCTTTCTTCCTCGGTGAGGCTGTGCATACCGTCACGGCTGATTTTCTCCAGGATGTCATCCACTGCAGGGCTGTGTTTACGCGGGCTTTTTGCCGGAGCGGGCCCGACACTCATGCGGGTCATTGGTGGAGCCTTGGTGGGCTTTAGGGACGAGAGATCGGGCATTTTGAGCACACCCTGTTCATAGCGAATGTAAGCGATGGCGGTGCCCACTTGGCCTGTGAGCATCAGTAGGGAGATCCAATCACGAGTCGCAATGCAGGACAGAGCCGAAACGCCAACGAAGACGGCTGCTAAAATCCACACTTCCAGGGTAAAGAAGATCAGCGAGATCTGGGCACGAGGGTAAAGCGTGGCAAAGGCGATAAACACGCCGAACTCCAGCTCCATCATGCCCGAACATCCGCGTGCCGAACCCAGGAAGGCGGCAAGGCTGACCAACAGCGGGGAAACGAGCAGCAGAATGATCAGCAAGCGCACAAAGCTGCGCCTCCCCAGGTGCCTCTCCACAGCTTCACCGAAGCGCCACAGCATGAAGCAGCCGAGCAAGAGCCAGACGCTGGGCCAGTTGACCAGCACATACGTGGCAGGCGTCCATAGGCGGAATTGCTGGAGTCCTTCGAAGGTAAAGATGAGGTATTGGGTCACGGACGACCCCAGAATGGCCGTCAGGATCATGCTGGCGACACCCGCCAGAGCCAAGATGGCAGATAGATAGATGGGATTACTCTTCCACCAGGTGAGGGGCAGGTGATCCTTGGATTCAGGCAGCCAGGACATGAGGAGATAGTCGATGTTTTTTTCGTTTCTGCGAAGACAAAGATCAACGCTCGGGCGCTCAAAGGTTACAAAGAACCTGTTCTCTTTGGAATGCCCTCACCCTCGGTGAGGTCGTTTCATTAAAGAAGCTCGGCAACGAGTTAGCTACAAACCTACATCCACCATGACGACACATATTCAGTACTTCGGTTGCGATGCCCGCCCTGAATGGGAGGAAAAACTCCAGGCTCTCTTTCTGGAAGCCCGACAGCACAAGGCAGTCACTGACGCCTCTGCCCGGGTCGAAGAGCCTCAAAACGCGGCGTATCGATACCGAATCAGTGTGACTTTCAGAATCCCCGGTCCGGACATTCAGCTCCAGGGCAATGGCTACACCTTTGATGAAGCGCTCATGTCTGTGCGGGCCTCTCTCCGCCAGACTCTGAAGCTGCGGGCTGAAAAAGCGATGCATCACGATGGCGCCACCCGTGGCGTTAAGGCGGCGCATCGCGGCTAAGATCCAGGATCGATAACCTTTAAAAAAACAGAGGGCAATCCACCGAATGTGGATTGCCCTTTTTGCTGGGCTGAAACGAGCGATGCCTGCGGTGAATTACTCACCCAAGGCCTTGCGAATGACCGGCTCAAAGATGTCGGCCTGACGCATGAAGCCGAGGTCGCTGGCGTGGGAGGCGTCGGTGGCACCTTCAGTGTCGTCGCCATAGAGGCTATCACCCGGGATGTAGAAGAGATTCTTCACGCCTTCTTTTTGCAGGGTTTCATAGGCCGCTTTGAGGGCAGCGTGATTGTCGGTGTGGAACTGATGCTTTTTCGGCGTGATCCAGTTATTGGTGAAGCGGCGGTCTTCAACGAGGATGATGGGGGTCTCGGGCTTGGCGGCGCGGAGTTGCTTCACCAGTGGGATCGTCTTTTCGGTGACCTGGGCAGGCTGCATGTTGGGTAGGCAATCGATTACATAGACGGCGGCATCCACTTGCACGAGGTAGTCTCCCACTTCCTTGTCCATGCGACCATTGCCGGAGAAGCCAAGGTTCACAACGGGCTTATCAAAGCGGCGGCCCAGAATGCCAGTGTGTACCATGCCTGGGCGGCTGGCGCAGGCGCCATGGGTGATGCTGGTGCCGTAGAAGACGATGGGGTTCTTCCGAGGAGCGAGCCCCTCAAACTTGCTGCCTTTGGCCACGCCGATGCTGAGGGACTCCACACCATTGTAGAGGGGCAGGTAGGCGGCGTATTCACGGTAGCCAGGGGCGAGCTCTTTGATGATCTCCACCTTCACTTCTTGGGCGGCGGGTTTGGTCACCATGACCCACTTCCATTTGCCATCGGTATCCCGGGCATAGAGGTCCACGCCGCTGACACCGGTGGCGGGCATGTGAGGCATGCCGATGGTGGCTTTGCTCAGCTTGTAGTGCACACTGATGGCCGTGGCATCGGTCTTGAAGCGCACCATCATGCCGGCGCTGTCACGGCTTAGGTTCCAGACCTTGTCGGTCACTTTGCCCTCGGCACTGGCTGGCAGACGGTCAAACCAGCGTTTGCGCTCTTGATCAGGCAGGATGCGGCCTTCGACACCCCAGGTCGTGACATCGTGCCACTCCAGATGGTCTTCCGCCTGTTTGTTGACGCCCATAGCGGGGTCCAGCTTGGACACATCGCTCGCTTTCGGGGTTTGAGCAGGGGAAAAACCGGCGAGGGCGGCAAGCGCCAGCACAAGGGGAAGGGAATGAAGTCGCATGGTTGAAGGATGGGATGATCTGCCGAAGAGAGGGCGAGCAGATCATGACGTGGCGGGAAAGGCAATCATTACAGCTCTTTTGCTGTTCCGATACCAGTCTTGCTTCACCCGTCTTAGCCCACGGGCGTAATCACCGCGCCATACACCGCGCATAGACTGCCCGGCAGGGTCACCGAGACAGGCTCGGCGGTCTGTTTCGCTAGGGTGGCGGCGAGGGCGAGCTGGAGGGCTCCGGCGGCCCCCATGCTTTCACCCAGCACCTGCCGGGGATGATGCTCCTCGGCGTGGCGATTGCCAGCGGTGGCTTCGGAGTGATCCAGCATGGGAATGCCCGCCAAGCCACTGATGTGGCGGGGCCGATTGAACTCGGGCTGCAGAGCCAGGGCCTGGAGATGTGCGGCTTTTTCACCCTCGTGATGGAAGGCGAGCGCGGGGGTGTGGTGGAGTTGGAGCCCCGAGCCTTGAAGACTGAGCAGGAGAGCTCCGGCTCCCTCGGTGGCGATGAGGTCGGGGTGATAGTAGCTGGTCGCCTCTGCGCCGAGCCAATCACATTCCTCCGCGCCGATGAGCAACACATGATCCACGAGGCCTTGCGTCAGCCAGGTGTGGGCCATGCTCGCCCCTTCCAGGATGGCGTTGGATTCGCCAATGAGCGTGGTGGCCGGGCCATCCACACCGAGGTAAGCGGCCACGTGGGAGGCGGGGGCATTATAGACGGTCTCGGGGAAGATCAGCGGGCTGGCCAGGGCTGGGGTCTCCACGACCTCATGGTAGAACTTGCCGCTGAACTGCACGCAGCCATTGAACATGAGCTGGATGATGCCCAGGCGTCCCGCGCCTTCACCCCTGGGGAACCCGGCTTGCTCCAGGGCTTCCAACGCGGCTCCCATGGAGAACTTGGTGATGGGGCTGGCCCGGCGGAGGCGGGGGAATTTAGGCAGTCGGTCCAGTGGGGCGGCGGGGGCGGTGCGCACGAGGCAGGTCCAATCTCGGGTGCCGATGCTGCGCGTGCACTCAGTGGTGGGCAATTCGGCTTTTTCCGTCACGGCCTGCAGGAGAGCCTGACTGCTCCAGCCCGCAGGGGAAACGACACCTGCTCCGCGAATGCGCAGCGGGGCGCTGGGGATAGATTGTGGGGAAGAGGCCTTTGCTGCTGGGCGATCCAAGGAGGTGAAGACCAGGGTGGCGTTGGTGCCGCCGAAACCGAAGCTATTCGTCAGAGCGACGGGCACAGGAGCCTCGCGGAAGCTCTGCACGAGGTCGAAACACACGGCAGGATCGGTTTCACGGACATTCAAACTGCCCGGCATCCACTGGCCGCGCATGGCCATGAGGCAGATCACCGCCTCGACGGCCCCGGCTCCGCCCAGCAGGTGGCCCATGGCGGATTTCGTGGAGCTGAGCGCGATCTTGGCCGCGTCGTCACCCGCCCAGGCTTTCACGGCGCTAGCTTCGGCCACGTCGTTATAGGGGGTGCCAGTGCCGTGGGAGTTGATGTAGCTGACCTCACTCGGCGAGACCCCCGCCATGGCGCAGGCGCCAGTCATCGTGCGGATGGCGGCTTTCCCTTCGGGATCTGGTTGCGTAAGGTGATGGAGGTCGGTGGCAGTGGCGTATCCGGCAGCCATGGAGAGGGCTTCGGCTCCACGTTCGGTGGCGGCTTCCTCACTTTCCAGCAGCACTAGGGCGGCGCCTTCGCCGAGAGCGAGGCCATCACGGGCAGCGTCGAAGGGGCGAGGGATGCCGCTGGGAGCCAAGGCACGCAGGGTATCAAAGCCCGCATACACGAGCTCGGCGATGGCATCGTAACCACCGGCCAGGACGCGTTTGGCCTTACCGGTCTGGATCATCGCCATGGCATCGCCAATGGCATTGGCTCCGCTGGCACAGGCATTGGAGACGAGCAACATGGGGCCGTGCCAGCCATATTCCATGGCGATGGCATTGAGCTGTCGCTGGGGCTGGTAAAACTCCAGACGTGAGAGCTGGCCGGGCAACTTGGACGGACTGCTGGCCGCGTGGCGGAAGTATTCTTGGCCGATGCCCATAGCGCCTGCTGAGGTGCCGATGATGATGGCATCCACACCCTCCAGCCCAGGCATCCGGGCCGTGGCCAAAGTTTCACGCAGCGCCAGGAGCAGCATCTTCGTGCCGCGATCAATCAAATGCTCGCGCCGTCGTGGAGTCTTCAGAAACAGGCGTTCGGTGGGCAGATCTACATGGGCGGCCGTCTTTGCGATGCGCTCACTCACATCGAACATAGTGACCGGGCGAAAGGCGGTGCGGTTTGCCCGAAAAGAGGCCTCATTTTCCCGCCAGTCCAGCCCCAGAGGCGAGACAATGCCGGCTCCGGTGACGAAAATGCGCTGAGAGGAAACAGGGATCACGAGAGAATGAAACGCTGACAACGGGAACCTGGATTCCCGAGCTTGAACTCGCGGTGGTGGGCTGGCACACTCCTGGCTCAAACACCGCGCCAATCCGTTTAGCCGCACGCGGCAGAGAGTTCAAATGTTTGCTGACCGCTGGAAACAAATCCTAGACACCCGAGGGGACGAAATCGCCCTCTGGCACCCGGGGGGTGCCCTCACCTTCCGTGATCTGCAGAAGGCTGCGTTGTCTTATCCTTCTCAATTCTGTGCTCGGCTGGGGTGCTTTTACTTGGCGCAGGGGGACGGTCCAGAGATCACCGTCGCTCTGCTGGCGGGTTTTTTGACCGGGAGGCCCGTGCAGATCGTCGAGAAAGATCGTTCCCGCAGGGTGCCGAGTTGCTGTGTGCCGCGTTTTGTCTCGGTGGTGAAACAAACCGTGGGGGCATCTGGAATGCGCCGCTGTCAGTTTTTCACCCTGTCGCAGATCGTGGCGGATGTGGATCGTCTCTATGCAGCGCTGAAGCTGGATCGCTGTCAGGTGGCCTTGGCCCCGCTGAGTGTGGCGCACAGCTTCGGGCTGACGACCACGATTCTCCAAACTCTGCTGAATGGGCTGGCCACGCATTGGTTGCCGACTCCTTTCCCGGCGGGCATGGTGGAGGCCCTGGCCATGCATGAGCGCGCTTTTTTGCCAGGGGTTCCTGCCATGTGGAAGGCATGGTTGATTGCAGGATTGGATGTCTCCCGTGTGGCTTTGGCTGTTTCTGCGGGTTCACCCCTGACGCTCGATCTAGAGGCGAAGGTGCGTGAAACGTTCCATCTGAAGCTGCACAATCTCTACGGCACCAGCGAGACAGGAGCCATCAGCTACGACGCCAGCGAAACCCTGCGTACTGAGGCGAGCGACATCGGCCACCTGCTCCCCGGGGTGACCGCGACCTTGGAACAAGGGCGGCTGGTGGTGCATAGCGATGCTGTGGGCATGGGCTATGACACTGTGCAGCCGGGAGAATTGTTTCACCACCACCATCACCGCACGTGGGATCGCGTGCAGCTAGAAGGCTCGGCGCTGAGTTACCAGGGCTGTGAAGGCCCCGGCATTAATGTGGCTAGTCGGAAACTGAGCCCCACGGCCATCAGTGATAAAATCCGAGCCGCCACGGGAATTCGACATGTGCGGGTGCATGGCCAGACCAGTCGTGATCCCGAACGAGTGCAGGATGTGGTGGCCTGTGTGGGGGTATCCCCTGAGCAGTTGACGCCCGAGTTTAAATCCAAAGCCTGCGCCGCCCTCGCGCCCTGGGAGGTTCCGCGCCACTGGCGCATTGAAAATCCGGGGAGAGCTGTTCAGGAGGGAGATCTTCCTGGCGGCTATGGGTCCGTCGCTCCGCAGTTGGCTTGAGGGACTGGTTCAGTTCAGATCCAGATCGTTGGCGTTGCGTCTTTTTTTAACTCTAGGCCGGGGACCGTCGGGGTGAAGCCCCTCCATGCGTGGAGCGCCCTTTTTGAGAGGACCTCCATTCAAGGCGTAAGGATGATCCGCGATGAGTTTTTCGATCGTTTGCCAGTTTTCACGGACTTGCTGGGCGACCACAGCATCTTTCTTTTTCCAGTAGCTCCCCATCAGACGGATGTTGGCAAGGGTGAGGCGAGTGTAGTCGAGACCTGCTTGAATGAATGCCACACGCTGAGCGTAAAGGGAACCGGGAGGCACAGCAGCCCCTGCCCGTTTGAGGCGAGCCTGAGAGTCCCGTAGCAAAGCATCGGTGTAGAGCTCAGGAAATGAGAAGACCCCCGCTTCATTGTTGGTCTTGGTGAACTCCATGCGTGCAGTTTCCAGAGCATCGAAGTATTCGCGCACTGCCGAGGCGGCTGACCCAAAAGCCCGCTGGTAATAGTCGGCAAGGATGGCTTCCGCATCGGCGTCTGGATTCCAGACGAGTTGAGCCATGACGTAATATTGAGGGCCTTGGGTCGCCCAATGTTCCCAGACGGCGTCGATGAAGATGCCTTCGCAATGTGCCGCAGCGACATCCTTGAGGTCACGGATCGTCTGTTGAATGGAGAGATCTGGAAGACCCTGCTGCCACCCCGCCGGACTGCCCGTATTGGGACGCCACAGCATCGACGGAACGATCTTCGCCCAGCCCTCAAATTGCTGTCGGTAAGTGTCCCCTCGCGTGGAGCCGTTATCGACCAGACCGGTTCGGCCATAGAAATTGGCCACCAGTGACATGATGACGTTAGGGGAGGGTCGAGCTTTGACAGGAACAGGGCGTGAGTGACCGTAGCTGAGCATGAGTACTCGGTAGTTTTTCCCAGGGTATTTTTGTTCGAGAAGCTCGGCCAGCCTATTGGCAAAGGTCACATCTCGATCACTCGTTGCCGGATGCACTTCGTTCTGCTTGTACCAATTGAAGATGCGGGGTTCTCCATCGGGATGGTCCCAGGCTCGGCAATTCGAGCAGGTGCAGTGGCCGCTGGCCCAGCCATCGTTGGGGGAGGCATTAAAAACGGTGCGATGAGGATCCTCGGTGAGAGTTTCCTCCACTTGCTTGAGCCACAGCTCCCAGACCTTGGGATTGGACATGCAGAGTTTGGCCGTGCGAGGCTGAGGAAATCCGCTGCGGGTGCCATCAGGCTGAAGGGCAAAAATCTCAGGATGGGTTTTGTGGTAACGATCCCACCAATCCCCAAATCCATGCCCGCCTTCCATCGTGAGGGAGTCGAGCTGGAGACGCTGACGAAGCGCCCACTCGTGAGCGCGTCCGTAGCCTTTGTTACCGAGACTGGAGAAGTTGAAAACACCCCCTCGCGAGCGGATTTGCGGATGATGACGATGTTGAAAAGGTACCGTGAGCTGGATCTCGTCTCGCTGAACCACATCTTCGCCTAACTCCCCAGGCCAGAACCAACGCACACCGAGTTCATCTTGCAGGAAGGTGTAGATGGCATTGAGGGTGCCGTATTCCTGCTGCACTCCCTGCACGGTGCCTTCTTTGTTGGTGATCTTCGAGTGGGCTGGGTCCCAGCGGTCGCGCCCGGCGATGAGCACATGATGCTCATTGGCTGCGATCAAGATTTCCTCAGGGTGTTGAAACGTGAGATCCACATTCGGGAGCAAAGTGGTGACGGCGGGTTGAATTCCGATCCAAATGGCGCGCTCAGGCAGAGGGGTGGGCGTATGATCGAGAATCGGTGGCTTCTGCCCCGTGATCTTTCCCAGGTAGTGCGCCAAAAGGACTGTGGTTTCGCGGGTGCGGGGTGAGGCGTCAGGTGCGAGGATGAGCGGCGCTGGGGGGATGTCCTTGGAGACAAGCGTCAAGCTGGCGGCAGGCAGCCACTGACAGCTCAGGGCGAAGACGGCGAACAGGGCGATCTGGCGGCGTTTCATGGTTGTAGCGCCTAGAAACGATGGTGTTGTCCAAATGTTACGAACATCCATCAACGCTAGCTAGAGCATATTAAATAATTCTATAGCGTAACAAGAGGGAGTGTGAGATAGTCTGAGCATGGCCACTCTTTCTCTGGATTTACGTGAACGTATCGTCAAAGCCTATGATCAAGGCGAGGGCACTCAACCCGAGATCGCTCGCCGCTT